>CAZORB010000004.1:20972-49411 GCA_964581825.1 uncultured Bordetella sp. | reverse complement strand
ATCCTGATGTCGCCAAGATCACCTTCACCGGATCGGACACTACCGGTGCAGCCATCTATGCGCAGGCAGCCCGAACCATGAAGCGCGTCACGCTCGAGCTGGGCGGCAAGTCTCCTAACATCGTGTTTGCCGACGCCAACCTTGACAAGGCGGCTGCTGGCGTCATCTCTGGCATTTTTGCCGCAACCGGCCAAACCTGTATCGCGGGGTCGCGACTGCTGGTGCAGAACTCGATCAAAGACGACTTCACCAAGCGCTTGGTCGAACTCGGTCTATCCGCCAAAAAAGGCGACCCGATGGACGCTCAGACCAACATCGGTCCCGTCACCACGCCCGCGCAATATAAAAAAATCCTCGACTACATCGACATTGCCAAAGCCGAGGGTGCGCGCTGCGTACTGGGCGGTGCGCCGGCACCCAACATGCCAGGCGGCCAGTTTGTCGAACCCACGATCTTCACCGACGTCACACCCGAGATGCGGATTGCTCGTGAGGAGGTGTTCGGGCCAGTGCTATCGATCATTGGATTTGACGATGAAGCAGACGCGATCCGCCTTGCCAACGATACCGTCTATGGCCTGGCCGCCGGGGTGTGGACCGAGAACATCGGGCGTGCCGTGCGAATGTCCAAAGCGCTGAAGGCTGGAACGGTCTGGGTAAACACTTATCGCGCGGTCAGCTACATGATGCCCTTCGGCGGCATGAAGCGTTCGGGGATCGGGCGCGAAAGCGGTCTCGACGCGGTTCGTCATTATCTTGAGACCAAGAGCACCTGGATTTCATACGCTGAGGGCGTACCTTCTAATCCTTTTGTGATGCGTTAAACCCTTCAGCATGGTCCGCTTGCCTCTGGTCAACCGGAGCGGGGCAGGCGCCTGAAACACTCGCGGGTCGAGGCTTAACAGGCCTCTCTACCCAGGAGATTCAGGACCATGCTTGAGCACACATCCTCCGGATACCGTCGTGGCGCGCGCTGGTGTGGCGGCGCGTCATCACGTTGCGCCCCACGCACTTCATGGCGATCGGCGCTGGCGTTAATGTCGGTCAGCGTACTGGTAGCCTGCGGCTCTGGCGGCGGAGGCGGTAGCAGCGACGCCCCAACTGGCGAGGTGGGCGCTGTGAAGACGCCACCCGAGGCAGTCGCCGGACTGGTTGCAAAGGCTGGAAACAGCCCCACCGTGACGCTGACCTGGGCGCCCTCTAAAGGCGCGGATGGCTACATTATTTATTGGTCGGAAACCCGCGGGGTCACACCCGCCACCGGGCAGGCGATTCAAGAGGTCACCTCACCCTTCGTCCACGAGGGGCTCTCGGCAGGTAAACCGTATCACTACGTTGTCACCGCTGTGAACAGTGCCGGCGTGAGCCCGCCGTCGGCCGAGGTATCGGCGCTGCTGCCGCCTGGTGCGCCAGCGGGGGTTACCGCACTGCCTGGCGATTCAAGCAACACGGTGTCATGGCAAGCGGTGCCGCAGGCCGAGCGCTACCGCGTGTACTGGTCCACTCAGCCCGGTGTGAGTAAAGCGACCAGCACGGTCGTTGACCTGACGGCTGGTCCACTGTTGCACGCGGGTCTTCAGAACGGCACTCCGTATTACTACGTGGTGACAGCAGTGGGTGCAGGGGGCGAAGGCCCGGTGTCTGCGCAGGTATCGGCCACGCCGCGAATCCCGGTTCCTGGCGCCCCGCGCGATCTAACCGCGCAAGCGAGCCCCGACAACGCGCGATCAATCTTGTTGTCCTGGTTGGTACCCACCACACCGGCAAACTCTGCCGAGATTATCGGGTACCGCATCTATCGATCGACGCAGCCTGACATCGTGGGCAATCTCGCTGCGGCCACACGTATCGATGGCTCCACCCAAACCAGCCTGATTGATGCAGTGCCCATCGGCGGAATCACCTATTACTACATCGTCACCGCCCTCACCGCTGCAGGTGAAAGTGCGCCCTCCGCGGAGGTATCGACCACATCAGGTGACGACAGTTCAGACGGCGGCGGATCTGGCGGTGGCTCGGGTGGCGGCGGGTCGTTTGACTGCGGCGAGCCGGTACTGTGTTGGAAGGACAGCACCGCTAGTTAACAGAAGCGTCAGACGGGCCTGCGCCATGCCCGTCTGACGCTGATATCAGCGCTCGGTCATCGCGCGGCGTAGCTGCTCTCTAACGGGCTTGACCAGATAATCGAGCGGTGTCCGCTTGCCTTCTACAAAGTACACCTCAGCCGGCATGCCGGGCTGCAGTTCAATCGCGCCCGCCAGGCTGCGATCAATCTCTACCTGCGCCACAAAGTACGCACGCTGGCGCGCGGCATCAACAAACCGATCGGGTGACACCCGACTCACCCGGGCTGCGAACACTGGCGTGGCTCGGCTGTTAAACGCCGAGAATCGAACCTCTGCAGGCATACCTGGCCAGATGCGGTTGATATCCTGAAGCTGTACCTGGGCCTCAACCACGAGCCGGTCGTCGTTTGGAACGATCTGCAGAATTGGAGCGCCTGCGGCTACGACGCCACCAGCTGTGTGTGCCTGAAGGCCGATCACGGTACCCGCATCGGGTGCAACAATTTCGGTACGCGCAAGAACGTCGGCTGCAGCATCCACTCGCTCTGCGAGATCGCGTAGCTTTGCCCGGATATCCTGTAGTCGATCATTGACCTCGCGCGAAAGCTGGTTTCGCAGATCAAGGATACGCAGATCGGTTTCGCCAACCTGCGCCTGCGCTTCCGCCACGTCGGCGGACAGTCTTGCAATCATGCCCTCAAGATTCGCTTCGGTTCGCTTGAGCGCGTAGTAACGCGTACGCAGGTACATGCCCTGCTCGAGTAACGATTCTGCGCCCCTTAGCTCCTCGAGGATGAATTCAAGTTGCGTACGCGTGCTCGCAATCTCCGACAGCCTGCCTTCGATTTTTTCTCGTGCCTGGCGTTTTCTCTGCTCCAACACCTCGGTCTGCCCCAGGAAAGACGCCCGACGGCTATTGAAGAGGTTGAGCTCGCCTGCGATAAGGCGAGCTACCCCATCATCCTGGCGCCGGGCCATGAGCACGTCCGAAAATATCGGCGTCGGGCGTCCATCCCGCTCGGCCTCAAGACGTCCCATCTCGGCGAGAAGTGCATCACGCTCAACCATCAGCAGCGCCAGCCGCGCCTTGGCGGTCACGTCGACCAGCCTCAGGAGCACCTGCCCTTTGCTGACCGTCTGCCCCTCGCGCACTAGAATTTCACGAACAATGCCCCCCTCGAGATGCTGGATCGTTTTGCGTTCACCAGCCACCTTCACATAGCCGTTGGCAAGCGCTGCAGTGGTCAACGGTGCCAGCGTTGCCCAGGCACCCAGCGCACCCACGCCAACAACGAGTGACAGCGAGCCGGTGAGCATGAGCCGGCGACTGCTTCGGGCGAGGCCCCGCTCCAGCGTCTGCGAAGCGGTTGGCTGGCGGTCGGATTCAGTGCGCGACTGTGCGCCCTGTTGAGCTCCCTGCGAGTTGATCATGACAGCACTCCCGCAGTGGCTGATGGCGGTGTAGTCAGCGACGAAACAGGCGACGCGGGTACGGTGGCCTGCGCAGGCTCGGGCGCTGAGGTCATCCGCTTGCCAGACAAATGAGCCATCACCTTTTCGGCAGGACCAATCAATTCAATCGCTCCACTGTTCATCACCGCGATTCGGTTGGCCTGTCGGAGAAATGCGGGCTGATGCGTGATCATCACGACTGTCGCGCCTCGAGCTCGTGCCCCGTCAATCGCCTTGATCAGGGCCTGCTGCGCCGAGTGATCCAGCCAGGCAGCAGGCTCATCGAGAACCAGAAGCCCAGGGTCACCATAGAACGCCCGTGCCAGGGCCACTTGCTGGCGCATTCCGGCAGGTAGCGTGCTTCCCCCGCTTGCGATTCGCGCGGCATATCCCCCAGGCACCGACGCCATCGCCCCGTCTAGTCCGACGAGTTGGGATGCGCGATGCATGGGCTCACGCCATCCGTCGCCGGTCTCAAACCGCGCGATGTTTTCGCCAATCGTTCCGGCAAAGAGCAGGGGCTCCTGCGGGCAGTAGCCCACCATCGCGGCTCGCTGCTCAAGTGGCCAGTCTCCTGCACTTCTCCCGTTGAGGCTAAGCGAACCGGTAGCTGGCAACCAGGCCCCGGCGATCAGTCGACCAAGCGCCGATTTGCCGGATCCACTTGCGCCAACAACGCCGATCAATTCCCCTGGCTTTGCCGCGAGCGTGATCCGATTGAGTAACGCCGCCGTAGAGCCTGGTGTGCGAACCGTCGCGCGACGCAGCTCGAAGCGCGATGGGTCAGGGCTCTGCTGCGCCCGACCCAGGACGGGTTCTGCAACCGGGGCCGCCAGGAGAGTATTCAATCTTCTCATCGCTTCCTGAGCCCGCGACGCCATGCGCCAGGCAGGAATAGCGGAGTCGATCGGCGTCATGACGCGCCCGAGCAGCACCGAGGCTGCAACGATCGCTCCGACCATCACCTGATCGTTAAGGAATAGCCAGGCCCCAGCGCAATAGAGCGCGATCTGTAAGCCGATCCGCGTTGCCCGAACCACCGACCTGAGGCCCGAGGCCCGGTCGGCGCTGTGCTGAAACCAGAGCAATGAATCGCTTCCCAGCTGACGAAGCCGTGTCGACAGCGCAGCCATCATTCCCATGGATCGGACCAGATCGCCGTGCCTCAGTACCTCTTCGGTCAGGACCCGGCTTCGGTCGCGCGCCTCCGAAGCCTCGTTCATCGGCCGTCTGACCAGAAAATCGCCGCCGGCGGCGATCAGTAGCTGTACGATCGCGCCCGCCAGCGCAATCGAACCGAGCACCGGGTGGAGCCATGTGATCACGAGCAGGTAGAGCGGAACAAAGGGCAGGTCGATCAGCGCCATCAAATGGGTGTCGGAGATGAACCGGCGAAGCTCTGCTGCGTCAGCCAGCACGCGCGGCTCCGCTGACGACGGCTCGCGCGGATGCTCGACCAGCGACTCAATAATTCGAGGTGCGGTCGCTGCTTCCACAGCAAGGCCTATCCGCACGAGCAACCGTGACCGAATCGCATCGATTGCGGCCTGCAGGAGTAACGCGAAACCCGCAACCATCGTGAGTAGCCACAAGGTATCGGCATTCTTGCTGGTGAGCACATGCGAGAAGATCGACAACATGTAAATCGGCAAGGTCAGCATCAGCGCGTTGAAACACAGGCTGAAGACAACCACCGCGGTCAGCGCCTGCCAGTGGCGCGACACGATCGATTCAAGCGGTCTGGAAGGCATGGCGCGGCGACCCCCTCGCAAGTGGACGCCGAACCAGGGGCCGGCTACCCCGGTCATTGGCCGACCGGCACCGCAACAGACGGTGCGGGCGCGGTCGGCCAACCCACCGGATCGCTAGCCTAGGGACTTATACAACTTCGATATTGATTGAGCTCAGCAGCTCGGTGAGCGACGAGATGCCCTCTGAGCCTGGAGCAATGCCGGTGCCCCGAAGGATGATCGCGTCCTCAGCGTCGCCGGTCCAGCTGTCGTCGCCATCGCGGTTGAAATAGATCATCACATCGGTGCCATCGTCGATCACAAAGACGTAGGCATCCAGCTCCTCGACCGTATTGATCTCGGGATCATCGACTTCGAAGCGCAGCGTGTCGCGCCATTCCGGATCGAGGATCTCGTCGGTGCTCGAGAGGTCGAAGGAATCGAGCCAGCTGGCCATCCCATCGTTCTCGCCGATCGCGACTGTGAACACGAATTTGTCGGCGCCGAGGCCACCGGTCATCGTGTCATCCTGATCGCCGCCCATCAACGTATCGTTGTCGCTGCCGCCATCGAGTACGTCGTTACCAAGGCCACCGCACAAGGTGTCCTTGCCCGCTTCGCCCCACAGCTCATCCTGCTGATCACCACCGGAGAGCATGTCGTCCTGCGCGCCGCCATACAAGGTGTCGTCTTCGGTGCCACCGTAGAGCGCGTCGCGGCCGAGGCCTCCCATCAGCATGTCATTGCCTTCGCCGCCGGCCACCGAATCATTGCCCGCCCCGCCGTCGGCCATGTCGTCGCCGAGCCCGCCCATGATCGAGTCGTTACCACCGTCACCACGCAGCGAGTCGTCGTTGTCACCGCCATCGAGTTCATCAGCGCCTTCGCCGCCCACCAGCGTGTCATCACCATCGGCGCCCATCAGCATGTCATTGCCGGCGCCGCCCTGCAGCACGTCGTTTCCGGTGCCGCCGTCGGCGGTGTCGTTACCGTTCTCGCCCCACAGACGATCGTTGCCATCCTCGCCATACAGCATGTCGTCATCATCGCCACCACGCACGGTATCGTTACCCGAACCGCCGAACAGGGTGTCGTAGCCGCCATTGTCGAGCACCAGATCGTTGCCCTTACCACCGTCCTGGAAGTCGTCACCGGCGCCGCCATACATCACATCGTTGTCATCGCCGCCCATCAGCTCGTCGTTGCCGTCGCCGCCGTCAAGGCTGTCCGCGCCACTGCCGCCCTCCAGCAGGTCATCGCCTGTTGAGCCAAGCAGCGTGTCATTACCCGTACCGCCCACCAGCAGATCCGCGCCATCGCCACCATTGAGGCTGTCGCTGCCATCGTCGCCGCGGAGGGTGTCGTTACCCGCGCCGCCGTTAAGCGTGTCGTCATCGCCGCCGCCACTCAGCACGTCGTCCCCGGCGTCGCCCGCGAGCGTGTCCTCTCCCGCCCCCCCCGAGAGCGTGTCTGCACCACCGCCGCCGGATAGACGGTCAGACCCCGCGTCACCAGCGAGTTGATCCGAGCCTGCGCCACCCGTCAGGGTGTCATCGTCGTCGCCGCCATTCAACGCGTCATCGCCGTCGCCGCCCGCCAGGATGTCGTTGCCTTCGCCACCGTTAAGAAGATCATCGCCCTGATCGCCGGCCAGGCTGTCATCGCCGTCGCCACCGTTCAGTTCATCGTCGTCCTCACCCCCGCTCAACGTATCGTTGCCGACCCCGCCGTTCAGCGTGTCGTTACCGGTTTCGCCGAACAGTCGGTCCGCGCCGTCTTCTCCGTTCAGCTCATCGTCGCCGTCGCGACCGTAGATCGAATCATTACCGCCACCTGCGAACACGCGCGAGCTCGCGCCAGCCACCACATCTTTCCAGATGTTGTTGCTCGACGAGAGGATGTAGGTTTTGTCGAAAGCCATGGTCTTGCTCCAAACGTTTGATTTGCGAAAGCCGCTCATCGACAACCCCGCTAGGGAGCCATCGTGCTCGGTTTCAACTCATCGGCAAGTCCCATACCAGCTACGCGGGGCCTTGATTTCTCAGGAAGTACTGTGTCGGGCTTGCGCTGGCGCAAATGGCTAGTGTTCAGGGTTCGATACGGTCGGAGCTCAGATGCGTTACACCTGCAGCACCGGCGGTCGGCTCTGGTTCACGTTCCGAGAGCTTGAGACGGGTCACGATCCGATACAGCGTGACCCGTGAGACGCCAAGCTGCCGTGCGGCAGGAGCAATTCGGTGTCCGTGTACCCTTAAAGTCTCGCGAACCAGCTCACGTTCGAACGCATCGCGTGCCTGTGCCAGATTGAGCGGACGCTGTTCCCCATTACTGTGCCCAAGCCCCAGGACGGGGGCGTCGATCCAGACGCCTTCGGTCAACACCACGCTTCGCTGAATACAGTTCATCAGCTCTCGCACGTTACCCGGCCAACGGTGCTGACGCATCGCTACCGTTGCCGCTCGAGTAAATCCACGAATTGGCGGGCCCCGCCTTTCGTGGCCAAACTGCTTCAAGAAGTGTTCGGCAAGCACCAATAGATCGTCGCCGCGTTCGCGAAGCGGCGGAACATTCAAGACGAGCACATTGATTCGGTAGAAGAGATCCTCGCGGAAACGCCCGTCGCTGATCGCCTGCTCGAGGTTGACATTCGTTGCAGCGAGCAGACGAAAATCGATTGGCACGGCGGCGGTCGACCCGAGCCGGGTCACGTGCCGATCCTGAAGCACGCGCAGCAAGGCCGGTTGAAGCGGCATCGGAAGCTCGCCAATCTCGTCGAGGAACAGCGCGCCTCGGTGAGCCGCTTCGACAGCGCCGATTCTGCGCGACCCCGCGCCAGTAAACGCATGTCGCTCGTGCCCGAACAGCTCAGACTGCATCAGCGTGGGCGCGATCGCACCGCAGTTCACGGCAATCATCGGCCCAGCGCGACGGCGCGAACGCTGGTGAACCGCTCGGGCAACGAGCTCCTTGCCTGTGCCTGTTTCCCCGATGATCAGCACTGGCGCATCAGCCTCGGCGACCTGATCGATGGTCCGCATTAATAAACGAATCTTGAGGCTGTCGCCCTGCAGGGTAAGTAGAGACTCCGCCGAGTTTGATTCCATCTGCCGCTGCGATACGCCCGGTGTTATTCGAACGACGCAATGTAACGGCGCGGTGGACCAGCCCCTTACCCGAGGTCAACGGGTGAGCATGCGAGATGCAAAGGCCGTGACGGTATGCTCAAATACCGCGCGTCAAAGTGATACTCCGACGCAATATCGAAACTCAGGGCTGCGATACACGCTGCCCCAATTTCAAGGGTTACTCATGAAGTCTTTTCTGACTGCCTTATTTAGCGGCCTTCTCATTGTTTTGAGTGGCTGCAGCGACTCGATCATTGCATCGGTCGAAAACTGCTACCCCACCGACATGCCTGCGGAAACAGGCCTACGGGATCCGGCGCGCACGCTTGGCGCGACTGGCAACTACAACTATTCACTTTGCTCATCGCGCTATGAGCGCGTGATCAGTGCCGCTCAGGTCACCAACGGAGCGCTGCCCGATGTCAGGCAGAGCCAGAGCCGGTTTGTCGGTATCGACAGTGCGTTCTGGGCGACGCAGTTCGGGAAGTCATCGGACCGGATCTGGGATATCACCGCGACGCCGTCCCGCCTTCAAACGACGCTTGAAACCTACTGCGCGGGTCCGTCGGCCTGGTCGTCGATACTCAAACGCTTGGGCAGTGAACCGTCTGTGCACGACATTAATCAATGCGCCAACGCCACTTATATCAGTACGATGCTCTTTGGCGTTAACGGACTTTTCCGCGAGGGTCGCTCGCCCACGATCGCGCGCACGCTCAGCTCCGATGATCAAGATGGGAAAACAGTGCTTACCTGGACTCGAGGCTACCTGCTGCAGCGGTACGGAGCCGCTAACTGCGCAGACTGCCGTCGCGACTACCACGTGGTAATTGATGCAGGCAGCAGCGGCACCCGGCTGTCGCTTTACAAGGTTGAATACAAAGATGGAGCGTATCCGGTCGTCACGTGGCTAACCACTCATAAGGGTACCGACAGTGGTATCGATAATTTCGTTGGCTCTTCGAATCCGGCAGAAGTGCAGTCGAAGGTCATTGATACGCTTTTCAATGCACTGCGCACCGGCTATTTCGATAAGGGTAATTGGCCAGTGGCCACTCAGAACACCAACATCGTCGTTGACCTGCTCGCCACTGCCGGCATGCGCGATGCGGCACTAAAGCATGGCGATAGCGCTGTGCGCGAGGTTTACGATGCAGTGAGAAGGTATATTGCCGATGGGCGGGTAAACCAGACCAGCCCCGCGTCCGTTACGCTCACGTACACCCCGGGGCGAATTGAGACCATTGATGGCAATAAAGAAGAAGGTCTCTGGACCTGGATCAATCTAAATGATTACCTTTGCGACGTCTTCAGGGCAACGCCAGCACCCCGGGCAGAGTGTGCAGGGGAAGCGTCAGGCACTTACGGGGTCATCGAAGTTGGCGGCGCTTCGACTCAGGTGAGCTTTCCAGTGGCAGGAGCTGCCGATGCAGCCAATAATCGGTACGCGGTCAATATCGGCGGCAAAGCAATCACCGTCTACAACAAAACTTTCCTTGGGCTTGGGCAGAATCTTGCTCGCAACGCCATGCTCCAGCCCTAACGGCCGAGATCTGGCATGCCGCGATACCAATCCGCGATAAGCCGCCGGCTGCGTTGCGGGGTGCTCGCGGCAACCTGCCTGTTGGCCACGCCTGCCTTGCTTGCCGCACAGGAAGTGCGTATGACGTGTCAGCATCAGGGCAAAACCTACTCGGTAAGCTACGACCCGAAGCAGAAACTGTTTAAAACCAGCGACGCCGACGCGGGCTCCCGGTTCCGCATCAAACGCGATCAAATTGATGGAGATGGCGTGCTGGTGTGGGTCGGTGCCCAGCAGCTGGGGGGCGAACGCGATCTGCTCGCCTTCTTCGGCAACGACACCAAGTGGGTCCGGCACTTTTACGGCAACGGCAGCCAGATCATGCACCGCTGCCAGTAGATCGCGTTCGAGCGCTGGGTCAGTTCACACCGGATCCCAGTCGAAGACATCGGGCGAACGCTCCAGTTTGTAAAACGAGGCCCGCAGCGCCGGAATCACCCGCTCGGCGATCGTCTGAGGCGTCCAGCCGTCCGAGTTGTGCAAGCTTCGCACCGGGCGATTCTGGCTGATCAGAAAGATTTCGTTGGCCCGCACGGCAAAGATTTGACCGGTCACCTCGCGGGCTGCCTCGCTCGCCAAATACACCGCGAGCGGCGCAATATGATGCGTCTGCATGCGCTGCAGACGTTCGACCCGAGCCTGCTGATCCGGCGTATCGGTTGGAATCGATCCAATCATCCGGCTGTAGGCAAACGGCGAAATGCAGTTGGATCGAACGCCAAACTTCGCCATGTCGAGCGCGATCGATTTCGACAGCGCCACGATGCCCAGCTTGGCGGCTGCATAGTTCGCCTGACCGAAATTGCCAATCAGCCCGGACGTGGAGGTCATGTGAATGTAGGCGCCCGACTGCTGCGCTTTGAAATGCGGTGCTGCCGCGCGCGACACATAAAACGTACCGTTCAGATGGACATCAATCACCGCCCGCCATTCGTCAGCGCTCATGTTATGAAAAAAGCGATCGCGTAGTATCCCTGCGTTATTGATCACCGCATCGATGCGCCCAAAGGTATCGAGCGCCTGCTCCACCATCCGGTGCGCGCTCGTCCAGTCAGCAACGCTATCGCCATTGGCGGTGGCCTGACCGCCTGCACTCTGTATCTCATCCACCACCGCCTGCGCCCGGGAGCGGTCCTGCCCTTCTCCGGTAACGCTTGCACCCAGATCATTCACCACCACCTTGGCGCCCTGTGCGGCCAACGCAATCGCCAGTTCTCGGCCAATTCCGCCACCCGCGCCTGTCACCAACACCACCTTGTCCTGCAGAAACGCCTCGTTCATTGACTCTCTCCCAAACGCCTTGCCCACCGAAAAAGTCCGGTAATCGACCGCGGCCGGTAAAATGACACACATGACGCGCAAACTCCACATTCGAACCTTCGGCTGCCAGATGAACGAGTACGACTCGGACAAGATGGCCGAGGTACTCGCCGAAAGCGAGGGCGCGGTCCTGACCGACCGCCTTGAGGACGCTGATATCGTCCTCTTCAATACCTGCTCGGTTCGCGAAAAGGCGCAGGAAAAAGTGTTCTCCGATCTGGGGCGGGTGCGCGCACTCAAGCGCGAGCGCCCGGACCTGGTCGTAGGGGTGGGCGGCTGTGTGGCCAGCCAGGAGGGCGCCAACATCGTGTCGCGCGCGCCGTTTGTCGACGTGGTGTTTGGCCCGCAAACCCTGCACCGATTGCCGCAACTACTTGAAAAGCGCCGCCAGAGCGGGCGGTCTCAAGTGGATATCAGCTTTCCCGAAATCGAGAAATTCGATCACCTGCCCCCCCCGCGCTCTGATGGCGTCACGGCGTTTGTCTCCATCATGGAGGGCTGCAGCAAGTACTGCAGCTATTGCGTGGTGCCCTACACCCGCGGCGAAGAAGTCTCGCGTCCGTTCGACGATGTTCTCACCGAGGTTGCAGGGCTCGCAGATCAGGGCGTCAAGGAAGTCACGCTGCTCGGACAGAACGTCAACGCCTACCTGGGCGCAATGGGTGCTTCCTCTGAGAAGGCCGACTTCGCGCTGCTGCTCGATTACGTCTCCGACATCCCCGGTATCGAACGCATCCGCTACACCACGTCGCATCCCCGCGAGTTTTCACAGCGGCTGATCGACGCCCACGGCAGACTCGAGAAACTTGCCACGCAGGTTCACCTGCCCGTGCAATCAGGCGCCGATCGGGTGCTCACGGCAATGAAGCGCGGCTACACCGCGCTCGAGTACAAATCGATCATTCGTCGACTGCGCAGCGCCAGACCCGACGTCTGTCTGTCCTCTGACTTCATTGTCGGATTCCCTGGCGAAACCGATGCCGATTTTGAACAGACCATGCGACTCGTTCAAGACGTTGGATTCGATGCGTCCTTCTCGTTTGTGTTCAGCGCTCGGCCTGGTACCCCGGCCGCCGACCTGGTCGACGATACGCCGCAGGCGGTAAAACTCGCACGGCTGCAGCGTCTGCAGTCGCAAATCGATACCCAGGCGCGAGCGATCAGCGCGGCCATGGTGGGTAGCACCCAGCGCGTGCTGGTTGAGGGTCGGGCAAAGAAAGATGCGAGCGAGCTAAGCGGCCGCACGTCCAATAATCGAATCGTCAATTTCGCAGGGCCCGATCGGCTTCTAGGCCAATTTGTTGAGGTGCGAATTACCAGTGCGTTACCGCACTCACTGCGCGGCGAAGTGCCGATTCATGACTGAAGCCTCGTCAGCCCGCACAGCGGGGCCCAGAAGCCGTCGAGACGCACGGATCGAATTCGACCTGGAAGCAGGCGATCAGGACGCCGGCAACCAACGACTGGTGAATCTGTGCGGCCCGCTCGATGCCAACATCGCCCAGATTGCCGCCGCCTACGACGTGCAGATTGGCCGTCGGGGTGCACACATCACCATCGAGGGCGCAGGCGCTGCGAATCGACGCGCCCGCGAGGCCATGCTGCACTTTCACCACTTGGCGGTCTCGCCACTGACCCTCGACGATATCCAACTGGGGCTGGTTGAGCTACGAGCCCGCCAAAGCGGTGCGCCCGATGCGGATACGCTCTCGGGGGCTACCGACGAATCCCCGGTACTGCACACCCGTCGCTCGGATCTGCAGGGACGCACGCCGCGTCAGCGCGAATACCTGCGCAACATCCTGGCGCACGATGTGAGTTTCGGCATTGGGCCTGCGGGCACAGGAAAAACCTACCTCGCTGTGGCCTGCGCGGTGGATGCGCTCGAGCGCGACTCTGTGAAAAGAATCGTGCTCACCCGCCCGGCCGTCGAGGCGGGGGAGCGGCTGGGCTTTCTGCCTGGCGATCTCGCGCAGAAGGTCGACCCCTACCTGCGACCACTTTATGACGCGCTCTACGATCTGCTGGGGTTTGACCGCACCGCGCGAATGTTTGACAAGCAGGCGATCGAAATTGCACCGCTTGCCTACATGCGCGGGCGCACGCTCAATCACGCATTCATCATCCTCGATGAGGCGCAAAACACGACGCCTGAACAGATGAAGATGTTTCTGACGCGAATCGGCTTTGGCTCGAAGGCAGTTGTCACCGGCGATGCCACACAAATTGATCTGCCCAAAGGGCAGGCATCGGGGCTGATTGAGGCGCGGCGGGTTCTGGCAGGTGTTCGCGGTATCGCGTTCACCCATTTCGATAGCACCGACGTGGTGCGCCATCCGCTGGTTGCGCGCATCGTTGAGGCCTATGAAAAGCACACCACGCAGTCAGCCCGCTGACCGCGGTCGGCAGCGAACCGCGCACGCGGAACCCCGCACTGCTCCAACCAGACCGTCGCTGTTTCTCGCGCTGCAAACCGGACCCGGCGTCACCGAATTACCGGCATCGCGCGCGCAGTGTCGTCGCTGGATCCTGTCAGCGCTTTCAAAGGATGCCGATCTGACGCTGAGGTTCGTCGCGCGAAACGAGGCCCGTTCACTGAACGCTGGCTATCGAAGCCGCGACTACGCGCCCGATGTGCTCACCTTCGCTTATGGCGGTACGCCGAATCGATCCTTGGGCCGCCTTCGCGCTGATATCGTGTTGTGCGTGCCGGTCCTCCGAGAGCAGGCGCGCGTCGCCCGGATACCGTTCGCCTGGCGCCTGGCGCATCTGGTCATTCACGGCGTGCTGCACGCACAGGGTCACGATCATGAGCGCGATGATGAAGCGCGCGTCATGCAGTCACTCGAGACAGCCGCCCTGCGCCGGTTCAACATCCCGGATCCCTATATCGACGGCTAGGCGGGTCTGCCGGTGTATGCTTAACGAATCGCCACAACCGCTCTGATCTATGTCAGACCCGCTTCCCGCAAGCGAACGAAAACGAAGCTTCATTGAACGTCTGTCCACGATGCTGCTACGCACGCCGGACGACCGTCACGATCTGATTGAGCTGCTGCGCCGCGCTCACGAACGGTTCCTGTTCGACGCTGAAGCACTTTCGATGATTGAAGGTGTGCTGCAAGTCTCGGAACTGTCGGTACGCGACATCATGGTTCCGCGCGCCCAAATGGAAGTGATCGATATTCGGGAGTCGCCCGAGTCGTTTCTACCGCGGGTTGTGAAAACGGCGCATTCGCGATTCCCGGTAGTCGATGGCGACCGCGATCGCGTCATTGGCATTCTGCACGCCAAAGATCTGTTGCGCCTTCAGGTTGATCCCGATCTCAATATCCGTGACCTGCTGCGTCCGCCGGTGTTCGTACCCGAATCGAAAAGACTCAACGTGCTGCTACACGACTTCCGCGCTGATCGCCACCATCTTGCAATCGTGGTCGATGAATATGGCGGCTCAGCGGGTCTGATCACCATCGAGGACGTGCTTGAGCAGATCGTGGGCGATATCGAAGACGAGTTCGATTTCGACGAAGCGGTTGATCACATTCTTCGAGTCGAGCCGGGAGAGCACGGGCCGCGTTTCCGCGTCAGGGCATTGGCCTCAATCGATCAGCTCAACGACGTCCTCCAAACCGCCATCGCCGATGAAGGCTTTGACACCATCGGCGGTTTGGTCACTGATCGGCTTGGTCGGGTGCCTCGGCGAGGCGAGCGGGTCATGATCGAGGGCGTGCTGTTCGAAGTGTTGCGGTCAGACTCCAGGCAGGCGCACCTGTTCCTGGTGGAGAAGCTGCCAGCGGACACCGCAGCGCCCGCAGCGGACGATGCGCGCTGAGCGCGGTCGCACAAGCGCGGTTCTACTGGCGTTTGCTTTAGGGCTCGCGCACGCACTTTCGCTATCGATTGCCGGGCTCTGGTGGCTGCAGCTCATGTCGGTCGGCCTGCTCGCGCTACTGCTCACCACCACGGTATCAACACAGGCGCCAAAACCGACGGGCACCGCTTTTCTAAAGCCCGCAATCCTTGGCTTTACGTTCGGGTTGGGCTGGTTCGTGGCGGGGGTGTCGTGGCTTTTCATCAGCATGCATCGCTACGGCGGTTTGCCCGCACCGCTTGCTGCAACCGCGCTCCTGATTTTTTGCGCCTATCTGGCGCTCTTTCCCGCAGCGGCCAGCGCACTCGCGAGCGCGCTTTGCAGACCGGGCAAGCACCGCCATTCCAAGTTCGGCCTGACAGGCTACGCGCTGGCCTTTTCCGGCGCGTTCACCCTTTTCGAGCTGCTTCGCGGCTGGTTATTCACCGGCTTTCCCTGGCTCGCGCCAGGGTATGCCCATGTCGATGGACCGCTGTCCGCGGTTGCCCCGTTGATAGGTAGCTTCGGCGTGGGCGCAGCCGCCTGCCTGCTCGGCGCTTTGATCACGCTAACCCTTGCCGCGGCTCTCCGCGGCCGGCGACTGCCGGTCACCCCACTGCTTGTATGCATCGCGGTCGCAGCAGCCAGCCTGCTCGCCAAGCAGGTCAACTGGGGCGTCACAGCCGGCAGTGTCATTCGTGCCGACCTGATTCAAGGCAACATCGCCCAGGATATGAAGTTTGATCCGGCCAGGACACGCGCGGCAATGCTTGCCTACGCCCAGGCGCTTGTCCCGGGGCGCGCGCAGCTCATCGTGATGCCCGAAACGGCCTGGACGCTGCCCTGGCCCATGACGCCCCCCGAAATTACTGCCCGAATTCGGTCTGCGCTCGGTGACGGCGCGCTGGCCGCAATCGGTATGCCGCTGGCAGCAGCCGATGGCTCGCCTCGCCTCACCAACAGCGTTGCCGTCATCGACTCGAGTGGGGGAGCGGTTGCGCGATACGACAAGGTGCACCTGGTCCCATTTGGCGAGTTCATCCCATGGGGATTTCGCTGGTTCGTCAACATGATGAATATCCCGCTGGGCGACTTTGGCCGGGGAGCGGTCGATCAGGCCATGCTGCAGCTCGACCGGCATGCGGTCGCCTTCAACATCTGCTACGAAGACCTGTTTGGTGACGAGCTGGCAAGGCAGGTACGCGCAGGCGCAAACCTGCTGATCAACGTGAGCAATATTGCGTGGTTTGGCGATTCACACGCCCACGAGCAGCACCTGCAGATCGCTCGCATGCGCGCGCTCGAACTGGCCCGCCCAATGCTGCGCGCCACCAACACTGGCGTCACCGCTGCGATCGATCATCGAGGGCAGGTCATCGCGCGGCTGCCGGGCCATGAATTCGGTACGCTCAGCGTATCGATCGCACCGGCAACGGGCCTCACGCCGTTTGCCCGTTGGGCCAATCTGCCGGCCTGGCTGCTTGCGATCGGCCTGCTCGTAGTCGGATGCTGGCTCGCGCGACAGGCAGACCCGCTAGAATGTCGGGCTCTGCAGTGACTGCCGCTCACGCTCATGCAAACCTTTCAACAGACGATTCTGCGACTCCAGCAGTATTGGGACAGCCACGGCTGCGCACTGCTTCAACCCTACGACATGGAAGTGGGTGCCGGTACGTTTCACACCGCCACCTTCCTGCGCGCCATCGGCCCTGAGCCCTGGCGTGCGGCCTATGTGCAACCGTCGCGTCGCCCCAAAGACGGTCGATACGGCGATAACCCCAATCGTCTGCAGCACTACTACCAGTACCAGGTGGTGCTGAAGCCGTCGCCGCCCAATATCCTGCAGCTCTATCTGGGCTCCCTTGAGGCACTGGGTATCGACCTGAAAGCCAATGACGTTCGCTTCGTTGAAGACGACTGGGAGTCGCCAACCCTGGGCGCCTGGGGACTGGGCTGGGAAGTCTGGCTCAATGGCATGGAGGTCACGCAGTTCACCTATTTCCAGGAGGTGGGGTCGCTCAAGTGCCAACCGGTTACCGGCGAAATCACCTACGGTCTTGAGCGTCTTGCGATGTACCTGCAGCGTGTTGAAAGCGTGTTTGACCTGCGCTGGACCGATGACGTTCTGTACCGCGATGTGTTTCACCAGAACGAGGTCGAGCAGTCGTCCTACAACTTTGAGCACTCGAACGCTGCCATGTTGTTTCGTCACTTTGGTGAATACGAGGCTGAGGCCCGGCGACTGATCGACGCGCAACTGGCGCTGCCGGCCTACGAGATGGTCATGAAGTGCTCGCATACCTTTAACCTGCTCGATGCGCGCGGCGCAATCTCGGTCACCGAACGCGCTGCCTACATTGGCCGTGTCCGTAACCTGGCCCGGGCTGTCGCTCAGGCGTTTTACGAATCTCGCGAGCGCCTGGGCTTTCCCATGCTCAAACCGCAAGCCAAGGCGGCCTGAGCGATGGGTAGCACACTGGTTCAGCCGCTTCTGATTGAGCTCTTCACCGAAGAGCTGCCGCCGAAGGCCCTGTCGAAAATCAGCCATGCGTTTGCTGATTCGATCGCAAGCTCGCTCATCGGGCACGGCCTGGCTTCCGAAACCTCCCGTGTCGAGCGGTTTGCCTCGCCTAGACGGCTCGCCGTCCGAATCAGCGAAGTGCTGTCGCAGGCTCCCGAGCGTTCAATTGAGGTCAAAGGCCCTTCGATCAAGGTGGGGCTCGATGCCGCGGGTGCGCCCACCCAGGCGCTCATCAAATGGGCCGAGCGGCAAGGTGCAAGCATCAGCGGTCTCACGCGTGCCAGCGACGGCAAGCAGGAGTGTTTTTTCTGGCAAAGCACGCTGCCAGGCGAATCGCTGGCGAACTGCATCACCGCAGTCATCGACACTGCACTGGCTGCGCTTCCCATACCGAAGGTCATGCAGTACCAGCTCGCCGACGGACTGACCAACGTCAGTTTCGTCCGACCGGCGCATCGGCTGCTTGTTCTGCACGGCAGTACGCTGCTGCCCGCCACCGTACTGGGTTTGCAATCCGCGCGGTTCACGGAGGGCCATCGCTTCCTGTCGCCCGACCCTCTGGAAATCGTTGACGCGCTCGCCTACGAGTCAGCGCTTGAATCACAGGGAAAGGTCATCGCCTCATTCGAGCGCCGGCGCGCCCAAATCGCTGATGCGCTGAGTACCCGCGCGGCAGCGCTCAACGCCTCACTGGGCGATCAGTCTCAAGTCGATCCGCTGCTTGACGAGGTCACTGCGCTGGTCGAATGGCCTGTCATTTATGTTGGTGAATTCGAGGAGCAGTTCCTGCAGGTGCCGCAGGAATGTCTGATCCTCACGATGCGCACCAACCAGAAGTACTTCCCGCTGTTCAATTCGCAGGGCCGGCTGTTGTCGCGCTTTCTGATCGTCTCCAACATGCAGGTAGCCGATCCATCGGCCATCATCGATGGCAATCAGCGCGTGGTCCGGCCTCGACTCGCCGATGCGCGATTCTTTTTTGAGCAGGACCTGAAGTCATCGCTCGCGGCGCGTGTGGCGCAGCTGGGCTCAGTGGTTTACCACGCCAAGCTCGGCACCCAGGCTGAGCGCGTTGAGCGTGTTCGCGCCATCGCTGGCGCGCTGGCCACCATGACAGGCGAGGATGCAGGCCTGCTCGATCGGGCAGCCCTGCTCGCCAAAGCAGACCTGCTCACCGGCATGGTTGGCGAGTTTCCCGAGCTCCAGGGCGTCATGGGCCGCTACTACGCAAAGCATGACGGCGAGCCCGAGGCAGTCGGCCAGGCGATTGTTGAGCACTACCAGCCGCGATTCGCCGGAGACGCACTGCCCGCCAGCGCAACCGGTACGCTGCTTGCCATGGCGGACAAGCTTGAAACCTTGGCCGGCCTGTTTGGTATTGGTCAGCTGCCCACTGGCGACAAAGATCCTTTTGCGCTGCGGCGTCATGCGCTGGGTGTCATCCGCATCCTGCTCGAAAAGCGGTTGGCGCTTTCACTACCAGAGCTTATTCAGGCTGCGTTTGCAGCGTTTGGTGAACGCACCAAGCCGGCGCAGGTAGAGCTCGAAACGTTTTTCTATGAACGCCTCACCGGGTATCTCCGTGAGCGTGGCTACAGCGCCCAGGAAACCGCAGCAGTCGTCGATCAACGGCCTGCCGATCTCGCCCGCGTTCCCGACCGGCTCGAGGCGGTTCGCGCATTCTCGCTCTTGCCGCAGGCGCAGGCCCTGGCAGCGGCCAACAAACGCATCGGAAACCTGCTCCGAAAATCCGGTGCCGAAGCAGCCGCCTCGCTTGATACAGCGCGACTCACAGAACCTGCCGAGCAGGCACTGGCTGAGGCGGTCGCGAGGCTCGAACCCGAGGTGTCGGCGCGCCTGGCTGTTCATGACTACGGTGCAGCGCTTGCCCTGCTGGCAGGAGCGCGCGATGCGGTCGACCGCTTCTTCAATGAAGTCATGGTGATGGTTGACGATCCTGCGCTGCGCGCGAACCGCCTTGCGCTGCTATCCAGGCTGCATGCGCTGATGAATGGCGTCGCTGACATCTCACGGTTGTCGGTTGGCTGAGTCCGCGTCCCCGGGTGCCGCAGGCGAGGTGCGCTTAGGCGCGCTGCGCGCCGTGATCTTCCTGGTGTTCCAGGTGGTCACTGTGATGCCCATGGCCTTTGTCTGCCTGATGGTTGCACCACTACCCAGGCCTCTGCGATATCGCATCACGATTGCGTGGCCTCGCTGGCAGGTGCTGGCTGCCCGGCTGATCCTTGGTATTCGCTGGGAGATACGCGGTCAGCACCATTTACCGGATGGGCCCGCCATCCTGCTCTCCAAGCATCAGTCGGCCTGGGAGACGCTGTTTTACCCCTCCTACATGCCGCGTGAACTGTGTTTCGTTTTTGAGCGCGAACTGCTGTGGTTGCCGTTCTTCGGCTGGGGACTCGCACTTCTCGACATGATCCACATCAATCGACGACGCGGCGCGGATGCCTTTGAACACGTTGCTACACAAGGCGCGGTTAAACTCGCGCAGGGGCGATGGATCATCATGTTTCCAGAAGGCACCCGAACGCAGGTCGGATCGAAAGGCCGCTACAAGTCAGGCGGCGCGCGGCTTGCAGTTCGTACGGGTGCGCCGGTCGTACCTATCGCTGTCAATTCCGGTGAATGCTGGCCACGGAAAGCCTTCATCAAGCGTGCCGGTACGATCACCGTCTCGATCGGCCCGCCCATTGCCTCGCAGGGTCTGACTGCAGAGGCGCTCAATCAGGCGGTCGAACACTGGATTGAATCTGAAATGCGTCGTCTGAGTCCCGAGCGGTATCCGGTTATTGTCAACGAGTCTGACCCCCGAGCTTCCTGAACGTGTTCCGTCTGTTTCGACGAAAAATCCGCGAGGCGCCGCCGCCCTCCAGCGGACAAATGGCGCTGCAATTTGAGGCGCGCCCTGCCACCACCCCGCCCGCAGCGCATCCGCCGGCTCCCGTAAAGGGACAGCGCGTTGCCATGCTGAGGCATCAGCCGGTTCGCTGGGACCTGGTCCGAAGCGCGCGTCGCACAATCGGCTTTCAGATTGATGCGCGCGGCCTGCGCGTCAGCGCGCCGCGCTGGGTTCCGATCTGGGAAATCGAGAAAGCCCTGGATGAAAAAGCCGACTGGATTCTGCGGAAGCTTTTGGAGTGGCAGCAGCACGAGCGCCGCCGCCAGGATCTGCAGCCACGCTGGGAGCATGGTGCGCCCATCCGCCTGCTCGGCGAAACGCTCGCGCTCACACTGGACCCTGGCATCCGCGGGATCCAACGCGATGGCGAACTGCTTCGCATCGGTCTGCCGCCGCATGCGCCCTCAGATGACATCTGTACCGCCGCGCAAGGATGGTTGAAGGAACAGGCGAGAAAAGTGTTCGCCGAGCGAATCCCAATTTACTCGCAACGACTGGGGCGTGCGCCCACCCACTGGGCGTTGTCGTCCGCGCGCACGCGCTGGGGAAGCTGTAACCCCGATGGTTCGATTCGGCTCAACTGGCGGTTGATCCATTTCCCACTCGAGGTCGTCGACTACGTCATTGCCCACGAAATGGCACATCTGGTCGAACTGAATCACGGACCAAAATTCTGGTCTGCGGTCGAAGCGCTCTTTCCAGACTATGAGCGCGTGCGCGGCATGCTCAGGCATCATTACGACGATGCGCCTGAAAGCTGATTCAGGCTCCACCACATCCTTCAGGAATCCACATCATGCGTATCCTGCACACGATGATCAGGGTTGGTAACCTGCAGCGCTCCATCGACTTTTACACCAAGGTCATGGGCATGAAGTTGATGCGCACCTCGGATCGACCAGAGCAAAAGTATTCACTTGCGTTTGTAGGTTACGGTGATGAGACCACCCAGCCGGTTCTTGAGCTCACCTATAACTACGGGGTGGATCAGTACGAGCTGGGTTCTGGTTTTGGACACATTGCGATTGCGGTCGATAACGCCGCTGCGGCCTGCGACCGAATCCGCGCATCAGGGGGAACGGTCACACGCGAAGCCGGCCCGGTGAAGGGCGGCACATCGGTGATTGCGTTTGTGCAAGACCCCGATGGTTACAAAATCGAACTCATCGAACGTAGCTGACGCGCCAGATCGCAGTAAGTTTCGACGCTGATTTCTTCTGCCCGGCTCTCGCCAGCAAGGTCGCCAGGATCAATTCCGCGGTCGCGTAGCCAGGGCAATAGCGTCGAGCGGATCATTTTCCGACGCTGGGCAAAGGCTGGCGTGACCACCGCCTGCAGCGCGCCGAGGTCGTCAATCAACGGGCGCTCGCGGACGATCATTCGCAGCACAGCGGAATCCACCCGCGGCGGTGGATCAAACGATTCAGGCGGTACGTCGAACAACAGATCTACGTGATAGAAAGCCTGAAGAATGACGCTCAGCCTGCCATAGCTTTTGCCGCCAGGAGAAGCAACGATTCTGTCTACCACTTCTTTCTGCAGCAGAAAGTGCTGATCGCGAATCCGCGCACGCGAGGCCACCAGTGCGATCAGAAGCGGGCTCGAAATGTTGTAGGGCAGATTGCCGACCACCCGAAGTTGCTCAACGCCCAGCGCATCAGCCGCCTGCAATGTATCGAATCGAAGCGCATCGGCTTCAAACAGAACCAGACGCTCGGGCGAGAAGCGGCGTCGCAAGCGCTCGCACAGATCACGATCGATTTCCACCGCCGCCAGCCGCGACGCGACGTGCAGCAGCTCGGTCGTGAGCGCTCCAAGCCCCGGCCCGATTTCCAGCAAGCCATCATTCGGTTTGGGCGCGATCGCATTCACAATCGCGACCAGCACCGAGCGGTCGCTGAGGAAATGCTGACCGAAGCGTTTGCGGGCGATATGACCCGCAACCGGCTTGGGTGCAGCGGGCCGAAAGCCGCCTCGCCGATCAGCGCTCATCGAGCCGGTATTCGACGTAGGTACTGTCTCGAAGCTGGCGCAACCAGTTCTGCCAGGCCTCGTCGCTTCGCTGCTCACGCAAGGCCTGCCTGGCCACTGCGCGTGCGCGCTCGGCCGAAGCGGCTTGTTGGCGGCGCTCGAGCACCTGGATCAGGTGGAACCCAAAAGGGCTACGGACCGGCTCACTGAGCTGACCCGGCGCGAGCGCATTCATTGCGCGCTCAAAGTCGGGTACGGTATCTCCGGGAAGAATCCAGCCCAGATCGCCGCCCCGCCCAGCGGTACCATCGGCCGAGTTTTGGCGTGCGATATCTGCAAAATCAGCGCCGCGCTCAATGAGCGAACGGACCTCGCTGATTCGACGACGCGCTTCGGACTCACTCTGGTTATCGCTGACCCGAACCAGGATATGACGGACACGCGTCTGCGTGACAGGCGTGTCAGCCGCCGCCGAATCGACTGCCGCACGCTTGGCGACCAGTTTCAGCACATGAAAGCCGTTGGGGCTTCGCACGATCGTGGCACCGCCCGGCTTCAGCGTTCGGACCGCCTCGACAAAGATCTGCGGCAATCGGTCAGCCGTACGCCAGCCCAGCGAGCCACCGCTCATCGCGTCAGGCGCGTCAGAGTAAGAAGCCGCCAGCGCAGCGAAATCGCTGCCGGCCCGCGATACCGAGGCGAGCACCTCTTCAGCGCGCACACGGCGTCGCTGGATCTCATCACTCGAAGCGCCCTCGACCACCCGCACCAGGATCTGGGCAAGCTCAAATTCTGCGTTGTCGTTGGCCAGCCGCTCGCGCTCGGCAATAAACGCGTCGACATCGGCTTCGGTAATCTGAATGCGGCTTTCGACCTCACGCTCGCGAAGCCGCCCCTGAGTCATTTCCTGCCTGATGTCGCGACGCAGGCGCTCCCAGCTCAAGCCGTCACGCTCAACCCGGGAGCGAAATTCGGGGACACTCAGCCCACGCTCGGTGGCAATACCAGCCACTGCACGATCGAGCTGCGTATCGTCGACGCGAATGCCGTAGTCGCGCGCCATCTGCAGCTGCGCACGATCAAGGATCATTCTTTCCAGCACCTGCGATTCGAGCAGATCAGGAGGCGGAATTTCAATGTTTCGACTCTCAAGCTGGCGACGCACCAGGCTCACCTGAGTTGCCAGTTCCTGACGCGTGATCACTTCAGCGTTGACGATTGCAACGACCGCGTCGAGCGGCTTGAGCGTCTGGCGCTGAGCGGTCTGGGCCAACGCGGGGTTGCCGAGCAACGCGAGAATCAGCGCAAAAATTCCTATCAGCGGACGTTTCACCATGGCTCTATCCATCATTCGTAGCCGAAATAACGCGAGCCCGGATCAAGAGTGCCCTGAGGCAGGCGGTATCCGGGAATGTTCCGCTGCAGCACCTGGAACGGATTCTGCCCGATCGTACCAACGCCATTCAACTCAAGCTGCAGGAAGAATGCGGTAGTGCTGGCGTTCACGGCCGTTCGAAACTGCTGGGTCAGTACGCGGAGCGCCCAGCATGAGGCTGTGTATTCAAACCCTGCCAATGACTCGACAAACCCCCGGGTATTCTGCACCCTGCTGACCGGGTCAACGCCCTCGGCCAGGAACGAGTAATTGAGCCTTACAAGCGAATTCCAGCCGTTCATGATGGGCCAGCGGGTCGACACATCGACTTGCCCCAGTTGTTCGCGCCGGTAGCGTAACCCTGCGTTCAGGACGCGCCCATCGGGCGGCAGGTAGCGTCCCACGACGCTGAACCGGGGCATGACGGTGGTGGCCATGCTGTACTGCAAACCGGTATCGAGCGTCCAGTGCGAGCCCAGGGGCCCGGCTGCTGCAAGCAGCAGATCAGAGCGTCGATCGGTCCGTGGCGCAACCCCCGGAATAGAAACCTGCTGATCGGAAAAATAGCTTCGAAAACCCGTTGCGAATCGAATGCCTTCAACACCGGTTGCGGGATCGATCAACCGCGAGATGGCGGCTGCGGTCATCTGATTGACATCGGCGATGCGGTCGTTGCCGATAAAGGTATTCTCGGAAAAGAGCTGTGCAAAGTTGAAATCCGCTGGCGCGGTATCAAATACCGGAAAGGTGTTTTGCTCGCGAAACGGCGTTCGAACGTAAAACAGTCGCGGCTCAAGCGTTTGAGTGAGATCCCTTCCACCGAAAGATACCGGGCGTTCGAACAACAGCCCGGAATCAAGCGATACGGTAGGCACCGACCGATCGAGGTTGTAATCGAGCCCAACTGGTGCATTGATCTGGTAACTGGTGGCATGCACGCCTGCCCTGGGCACGACGAACCAGCCCGGGCGACGGATAGGCCAGGACACCGATGGATTGGCTACGGCACGAGCACCGGAAGGTCGGCTCCCATCGGGTGACCTGAACTGCGTGATATCGAACAGGCCGTTCATGTCAAAGCCGCCACGGTCGCGGGCCAGCCACCTTGCCGTCACTTGCGGCTCGCGCTCGTAGGGGCCTGGGCGCGCATCAAGAATCGACTGAAAGCGCTGTACCGATACGCCTAGCGACCAGTCTTCGCCAAGTCCACGCGAGACGCTGACGACCCGGGGCAGGATCCGGTCAGCACTGGTGACGATCGACCGTGAATAGTCAACAAAATATCGATCATCGGACACGCCGCGCATGTCCCATCCCCCGCCCCAGCCCGCGATATTGCTGAAGCTATGCCGCGTATGCCAGAAGTGGCGTGACATTCCCGCCTCCTGGTCGAAAGGGTTCGCCTCAAAGCGCGTGTCACCCGAAAAGCCTGGACGAAGGTAGCGAAATTCGCCGCCCAACTGCGCGCCTCGCCGTGTGCTGACCCGCGGGTACAGCGTCGCGTCGGTGTCGTGGGCAATGTTCCAGTAAAACGGCACCATCAGATCAACGCCACTGCGTGAGGTCACGCCAAATGACGGCGTCAGAAACCCAGACTTACGCTCGTTTCCGAGCGAAAACGCCAGGTAAGGCGAGGCGAGCAGCGGCGCTCCTTTGAACGTGAGTAGCGCGTTTCGGCCGACCCCCTGGTCAGAATCCTGATCGATGAACAGCGTTCGGGTCGAGATCTGCCAGTCTGGCGTTTCAGGCCCGCAGGTCGTGAATGTGGCCCGCGCAGCGAGTACCCGCCCAGGGCCCAGGAAATCGATTCGTTCCGCATGACCGCGACCGCCGCCCTGAAGTGCCAGATAATAGTCGGGGCTGGTGAAGGTGCCTTCGTTCGCATCGATGCGTAGCCGCAGGGCTGGGCCCGTAAACACATTGCCTTCGCGCGTGACACGCACATTACCTGTCGCCACCAGTTCGTCGGTGGACGGGGTGTAGGTGATTCGGTCACCGCGAATCACGCTGCCGGCGCGACGCACCTCGGCATCGCCGATCAGCGTGGTTTGCTCCTCCGTATGCCCCTCGACAATCCAGGCTCGACCAAACGCCGGAAGCTCGGTGGCGGACAGACGGCCCTCGCCAAGCTGGCCGTCGAGCTTCAGAACAAATCCGGGTGCAGTCGGCTGCGCTTCGGCACCGGTCACCGAAGCAAACGCGGACAGCGATGCCATCAGTCCGGGAAGCAGGCGCAACGGGCGGCGAAACATCAATGGCGGGCCGGGTCGGGTGGGTTACACGCTGGGAGTCGAGCGGTGCGCACAGACCCGGCGCCAGGGCGGCAGGCCTGTAGCAGACGGCTGGAGACGATCGTCTATTATAGGGACCGGTCCCCGACTTCGTTGCGCCGCGTGTGCCATGCCCGCCTCCCCTTCAGATCCACGACTTGATTTGCTGCATGACTGGCTCGCGGCGCGCACTGCCCGCTTCGGGCTGACACTCGACAGTCTGCGGCCCGCCTCTGACGACGCCAGCTTCCGGCGCTATTTCCGAATCGACGCAGGGGCCACTGCTGGCGGCAGTCTGATCGTGATGGATGCGCCACCCGATCGTGAAAACTGCGCGCCCTTTGTGCAGGCCGCCAGAGTCTTCCGCGACGCCGGGCTCAGCGTTCCCCAGGTATTCGATACAGACCTTGAGGCCGGGGTGTTGCTTCTCGAAGATCTGGGCAACGACACCTACCTGTCCAGGCTCAACGCCGATTCGGCCGACAGCCACTACCGCGACGCGGGTAGCGCGCTCGTGAGACTGCAACAGGCGAGTCGACCTGGCGTGTTTCCCGATTACGATCGGGCGCTGCTCGAGCGTGAACTGCTGCTGTATCCAGACTGGTATGTCGCGCGTCACAAGCGCTTGGAACTGACCGACTCGATGAAGGCTGCCCTCGCGCAGTCATTCGATCTGCTGATCAAAGCCGCACTGTCGCAACCGCGTGTCTATGTTCACCGTGACTGGCATAGCCGTAACCTGATGCAGCTCGAGCCCCAGCGTAATCCCGGCGTTCTTGATTTTCAGGATGCGGTCTATGGGCCGATTACCTACGATCTGGTATCGCTGCTGCGCGATGCTTACATCACCTGGCCTGAAGAACGCCAACTTGACTGGGCGATCCGCTATTGGGAGGGGGCCCGCAAGGCATCGCTGCCAGTCGCCGATGACTTTGGCGACTTTTATCGCGATTTCGAATGGATGGGCCTGCAACGGCAACTGAAGGTGCTGGGCATCTTCGCGCGCTTGAATTACCGGGACGGAAAGTCGCGATATCTCGCAGACATGCCGCTGGTGCTGTCCTATGCCCTCACCGCCGCTCGACGGTACCAGGCGCTATCAGGGCTGGTGCGTGTGCTGGAGGCGGTCGAGCAGATCAATCCCGCTGAACCCGGCTATACCTTCTAACGGGCGCGCGCTGAGCGACCATCCCCCATGCGCGCGATGATTCTTGCGGCCGGCCGCGGAGAGCGGATGCGACCCCTCACCGACCACTGCCCAAAGCCGATGCTGAAGGTGGCGGGTCGGCCCCTGCTCGACTGGCACCTTGCTGCGCTCGCTCAAGCTGGATTCACTGATGTCGTCATCAATCATGCGCATTTGGGCGAAATGATTGAACGCTGGGCGGGAGACGGTGCGCGATGGGGCCTGTCGATCCGTTACTCGCCAGAGAACCCCGCACTCGAAACGGCTGGCGGTATCCGACATGCCTTACCGTTCCTGGGTCAAGAACCGTTCCTGGTGATCAACGGCGACGTGTTCACGCGGTGGCCAGTCGCCCGAGCCCGGCTCATTGCCCAACAGATCGTTCAATCAAAACTGCTGGGCTGGTGCGTTCTGGTACCTAACCCAGACCACCACCCAGCCGGCGACTTCTCGCTCGAATCGGGACTGCTCGGGCAGGGTGCCTCAGGCAGGCTGACGTTCAGCGGACTGGGCGTCTATCAGCCAGCCCTGTTTGAGCGGCTGGCGGATGGGCAACCCGCCAGGCTTGCGCCAATTCTGCGCGAAGCGGCGGCGCAAGATCGGGTCGCAGCCGAACGCTGGGACGGGCTCTGGACTGATGTGGGCACCCCGGCACGGTTGGCGCAACTCGATGCAGAATTGACAGCGCCTGAATCGACCACACCGATTCGTTAGTGACCTTATCACCCCACCGAGCCAACCGATGCAGCCTTATCACGACCGTCGACTGCGCCTAGCCCAACTGATCCGCGATCGCGGCGGTGGCGTGGCTGTCATCCCCACCGCGCCTGAGGTCATCCGTAACCGCGATGCCCACTATCCCTATCGCTGGGACAGCTATTTCTACTACCTCACCGGGTTCACCGAACCCGAGGCGGTACTGGTCATGTCCGTCGACTCCAGCGGGTCGGAATCCGTTCTGTTTTGCCGCGACAAGAACGAAGAACGCGAAATCTGGGACGGCTACCGATTCGGCCCGCAGTTGGCGCGTGAGCGTTTTGGCTTCGATCGCGCACTCTCCATTGACAAGCTCGA
>CAZORB010000004.1:10119-20872 GCA_964581825.1 uncultured Bordetella sp. | reverse complement strand
ATGCGGGCCAGCCGACCAGGCCGCTTCGAGTTTGAAATCGAGGCAGAGCTCGAGCATGAATTCCGAATGGGCGGATCCAAGGCGCCAGCCTACGGTTCTATCGTTGCAAGTGGGCGCCACGCCTGCGTGCTGCACTACCGCGCAAACGATGCGCAGCTCACCGACGGTGATCTTCTGTTGATCGATGCCGGCTGCGAGCTTGACGGCTATGCCAGCGACATCACGCGCACCTTCCCGGTGTCCGGCCGATTCACGGGCGCGCAGCGCACGCTATATGACATCGTGCTCGAGGCGCAGCGCGCGGCAATCGCAGCAACCCGGCCGGGCCTTCGCTTCATGGATCCGCATGATGCAGCGGTCAAAGTACTCGCACAGGGGCTCATTGATTGCGGGCTGATCAGCGGCCCGCTCGACTCAGCCATCGAGTCAGGCGCCTATCGGCGTTTTTACATGCACCGCACAGGACACTGGCTGGGCATGGACGTGCATGACTGCGGCGACTATCGCGAGCCCGGTGAGGCGGGCACCGGCACGAATAAGCCCTGGCGCATTCTTCGACCCGGCATGGTGCTCACCGAAGAGCCTGGGCTGTATGTGCGGGCGGCCGACGATATTCCGCGCCACTTCCACGATATCGGTATCCGGATCGAAGATGACGCGGTGGTCACTGAAACCGGCTGCGAGATCTTGACCGCTGACGTGCCTAAGGCCGCCGACGAGATCGAAGCGCTGATGCGCGGCTGAGCGTCCGGGCACACGGGAATGTACGACACGATTCGCATCGAGGGCCGCGGTCCGGTGGCGCTTGCCCTGCGGCTGCTGCTCGAGCGCGAGGGTTTGCCGCCCCGGGTAATCGATGCAGACCCGGTCGAGTCCGCGCTACCCGACTGGCTTGGCTCGAGGTCACTCGCGCTGTCTCTGGGCAGCCTGCACACGCTTGCGCGAATCATTCCGCAGTGTTCGCCTGCAGCGCTTCTGGAACAGCCTGGTATCGCCGCTCCCATCACGGTGGTGGACATCACCCGGGCGGGAGCATCAGGGGGCACCCGCATTGAGGCTCAGCGGCTGAAGCTGCCTATGCTCGGCGCGGTCATCCGCTACGCGACGTTACATCGGCTGTTGCGCGAAGCAATCGAACGGGCGCATCTGCCCATGAGTAACTCCGCAGATCCGCCTGGTTCGGCGCCAACCGGTGAAACGCTCACCGTGATAGCCGATGGGGACGCAGGCGACTCACCATCGATTCGCGTACGTGAATTCGGGCAGATGGCGCTACTTGCCGAGGTTGAAGTCGAGCGCGATCGCCCAGGCTGGGCCTTCGAACGCTTCACGTCCGAGGGTCCGCTGGCTCTGCTTCCATTGCCGGAGCCACGCCGTCGCGCACTGGTCTGGTGCGCACCCGACGAACACTGTCGCGAGCGGGCTGCGGCGGACGAGCATCGCTTCGGCGAGTTACTGCATCAGACATTTGGTCCGCTACTCGGTCGCCTCACACTGTGCAGCGCACGGCATGTCAGCGCGGTCACCCGTCGAATCGGGCCCCTTACCCGCGAGCCCGGCCGCGTGGCAATTGGCAATGCGGCCCAGGCACTCCATCCAGTTGCGGGTCAGGGCCTGAACCTGGGGCTGCGCGACGCGGCAGTGCTCGCGCGCCAGCTCGGTGACGCAAGCTGCGACGCGCGCTCACTCGCGCAGGCGCTCGCGGGCTTCGCGCAGAGCCGGCATGCTGATCGTGAGTTGCTCGTGGCCAGCACCGATCTGCTTGCCTCGCTCACGCGCCCCGAGCTGCTCAAGCCCGCGCATTCGGCCGCACTTGCACTGATCGATCTGTGTGCGCCACTGAGGCAACAGATCGCCCGGGGGTTGATGTTCGGATTGCGCAGCCACTGAATCGGTCTGCCAATTTTTTAAGCAGATCGCTTTTCAGTAGAATCCCGCTCCTCTTCGATTCTGCCAATCGCCGCACTCCATGAATATCGGGCCGTATCAGCTCCGCAACCGGGTCGTCGTGGCACCGATGGCAGGGGTTACCGATCGCCCGTTTCGCCAGCTGTGCAAGCGTCTGGGAGCCGGCTATGCGGTCTCCGAAATGGCGGCATCAAACCCAGCACTGTGGAAGTCGGTCAAGACCTCTCGCCGCCTGGATCATTCGGGTGAGATTGAACCGCGCTCCGTGCAAATCGCAGGCGCCGACCCGGTGATGATGGCCGAGGCTGCCCGCTACAACGTCGACCGTGGTGCGCAGATCATCGACATCAACATGGGATGTCCAGCGAAAAAGGTCTGCAATCTCCAGGCAGGCTCTGCGCTGATGGCCAATGAGGCACTCGCGTTGTCCATCATCGAGTCGGTGGCCAGTGCGGTGAACGTACCGGTTACGGTCAAGATGCGCACTGGACCGAACCCGCAGCATCGTAATGCTGAGCGTTTGGCGCTGTCAGCCGAGCGCGCAGGCGCTGCGATGATCACGGTACATGGGCGCAGCCGCGCATGTGGCTTTACCGGCCACGCCGAGTACGACACGATCGCCGAGGTCAAAGCGTCGGTCACGGTGCCTGTGGTGGCCAATGGCGATATCGCCACGCCCGCGCAGGCGCTCGCTGTACTTCGTCATACCGGTGCCGATGCGGTGATGATCGGCCGGGCCGCGCAGGGTCGCCCCTGGATCTTTCGCGAAATCGCCGCAGCCATCGAGGGCACGCTCGCGCCGGCGGCTCCGTCGGCCGCTGAACTTCAGGTGCTGCTGCGTGAACATCTGATCGACCACTATGCGTTTCACGGCCCTGTAACGGGCGTTAGAACCGCTCGCAAGCATGTCGGCTGGTATCTCTCGGGTGCACCCGGCGCTGCCGATTTCCTTCGCGAAGTGTTCTATCCGATCGAAACGGCAGAGGCCCAACTGGCTGCGCTCGATCGATGGTTTACCGACCCGGAGGCGTTCGTTGGCATCGCCTCCCGCGGGTTACGGGTGCAGGAGCCGCTTCAATGAGCCGCACCAATTCGATTGATGAGGTGATCGCCCGCAGCCTCGAAAAGTATTTTCGTGATCTCGATGGGCAAACCCCTTCAGGCGTCTACGACATGGTGATCCAGGCGGTTGAGCGGCCGCTGCTCGAAGTGGTGATGCGAGAAGCCGATGGCAATCAGGTTCGAGCCAGCGAGATGCTCGGCATCAATCGCAACACGCTCCGAAAAAAACTTCTGAACCACGGATTACTCGAAGACGCGGGCTGATGCTCCACTTGGGCTCCGCGCATCATTCACCTTCACTCCGGGAATTCATTCGATGCGACGCGTCCGACAGGCCCTGATCAGTGTCTCTGACAAAACCGGCATTGTGGAACTTGCGCGGGCACTGCATGCGCTCGACATCCGGTTGCTTTCAACGGGCGGCACCGCGAAACTGCTCGTCGACTCAGGCCTTCCCGTCATCGAGGTATCCACGCACACCGGCTTTCCGGAAATGCTGGATGGTCGGGTTAAAACGCTGCACCCCACCATTCATGGCGGACTGCTCGCCCGCCGTGATCTGCCAGAGCACAGGGCCGCGCTCGAGGCCCATGGCATTACCCCGATTGATCTTCTGGTCGTCAATCTGTACCCGTTTGAAGCCACCGTGGCCAAGCCAGGTTGCACGCTCGACGACGCAATCGAAAACATCGACATTGGCGGGCCTGCGATGGTACGCAGCGCGGCCAAAAACTGGCGCGATGTGGGTGTGCTGACGGACGCCTCGCAATACCCGCTGGTGCTGGACGAGCTTCGCAGCCAGGGTGCGCTCAGCGATCAAACACGCTTTGCGCTGTCGGTTGCAGCATTCAACCGAATCAGCAACTACGACGCCGCGATCAGCGACTATCTCTCGCGCCTTCAGCCCGACGGCACCCAGAGCCTGTTCGGTGGGCAGGTCAATGGCCGGTTCGTAAAAATTCAGGATCTGCGCTATGGCGAAAACCCTCATCAGCAGGCTGCTTACTACCGTGATCTGAACCCTGCACCCGGCTCGCTCGTCACAGGTCGGCAGCTGCAGGGCAAAGAGCTGTCGTACAACAATATCGCTGACTCGGACGCGGCCTGGGAATGTGTGAAGTCCTTCGAGGGCCCCGCCTGCGTGATCGTCAAGCACGCCAACCCCTGCGGTGTCGCAATCGGTGACGATCCGCTCGACTGCTATCGCAAGGCGTTCAGCACCGATCCCACCTCGGCATTCGGCGGCATCATTGCCTTCAACCGCACCGTCGACGAGGCCGCTGCACAAGCGGTATCCAAACAGTTTGTTGAAGTGCTGATCGCCCCGGCATTCTCGGAGGCGGCGCTGGCGGTCTTCAAGTCCAAAGCCAATGTCCGACTGCTTCAGATTGGGCTGCCACCGGGCGGAGCGTCCGACTGGGCGCGCGGCCAAAATGCCCTGGACATTAAGCGAATCGGTTCGGGCATGTTGATTCAAACGGCTGACAACCACGTCCTGCGCGAGTCCGACCTGAAAGTGGTCACGCAGCGCGCACCCGATGCCAATCAGCTGCGCGATCTGATGTTTGCCTGGACGGTGGCCAAGTACGTCAAAAGCAACGCCATCGTGTATTGCGCACGCGGCATGACCCTGGGCGTCGGCGCAGGGCAGATGAGTCGGCTTGATTCGGCTCGCATCGCATCCATCAAGGCCGATGCGGCAGGCCTCTCGCTCAAAGGATCTGTGGTGGCTTCCGATGCGTTCTTTCCGTTCCGCGATGGTCTCGATGTACTTGCCGATGGCGGTGCAGCTGCAGTCATTCAACCTGGCGGTTCAGTGCGTGATGATGAAGTAATTGCTGCAGCCAATGAGCGCGGCATCGCCATGGTGTTCACAGGCGTCAGGCACTTCCGGCACTGATCCCAGAACGCAGGCTATTCCAAGTGCGCATTCTCGGCATCGATCCCGGCCTTCGGCGCACCGGTTTCGGCGTAATCGAACAGAAAGGATCGTCGCTGACGTATCTCGCCAGCGGCGTGATCAAGGTCCCCGACGGCGAACTCGCACCGAGGCTTCGAACGATTCACGAGGGTGTCAGCGAGGTCATTGATACGTGGAAACCCGATCTAGCCTCCGTCGAGATCGTGTTTGTGAACGTGAATCCGCAGGCCACCCTCGCACTGGGTCAGGCACGCGGAGCCGCCGTTGCGGCGCTCGCCATCCGTGATCTCACCGTTCATGAATACACAGCCCTACAGGTCAAACAGTCAGTCGTGGGCTATGGCCGTGCAGGCAAGGAGCAGGTTCAGGCCATGGTGCGTCGATTGCTGCAACTGCCGGGCGACCCTTCCGCGGACGCTGCCGATGCCTTGGCCTGCGCAATCTGCCATGCCCACGCAGCCTCGCTCGCCAAGCAGTTGAGCAATGCAGGCGTTCTTGCCCGTACTGCCCGAAGCGGCGCACGCACTCGCGGCGGGAGGCTGCGCGGCCGTTAGTGGTGCGTGCTGCTAAGATCATCGAATGATTGGTCGCCTGTCAGGACAGCTGCTCGAAAAATCCCCGCCCACCGTCTTGCTCGACGTGGGGGGTGTCGGCTATGAGGTCGATGTGCCCATGAGCAGTTTCTACGACCTGCCAGACATCGGCGCGCGAGTCGTACTGCTCACCGAGTTCATCGTTCGCGAGGACGCGCAGCTTCTCTACGGGTTTCTCACTGCAGCCGAGCGGGACACGTTTAGGCAGCTGATCCGTATTTCGGGCGTAGGTCCCCGCACCGCGCTCGCCGTGCTCTCGGGCATGTCGGTGTCCGACCTCACCCAGGCCGTTGCCCTGCAGGAAAGTGCGCGGTTATTGAAAGTACCGGGCATCGGTAAAAAAACCGCTGAGCGGCTGTTGCTCGAGCTCAAAGGTAAGCTGGCGCCAGCACTGCCTTCCGCAGCAGGCTCAGCCGCCACGGTCGATGCGGGCGCCGATATTGTTCGGGCGCTGATCGCGCTGGGCTACTCCGAGCGCGAGGCCGCTGCCGCAGTCCGCGGTCTTGCGCCAGACGTTTCGGTCTCCGAAGGTATTCGTCAGGCGCTTCGTCAGCTTGGCAAAGCCTGAACCGGGTTCCCGATTACACGATGATTGAAAACGACCGTATTGTGTCTGCCGCGAGCAGCTCGCCCACTGAAGATGCGGTGGAGCGGGCGCTACGACCGCGCACGCTCACCGACTATGTCGGCCAGAAAAAAATCCGCGAGCAGCTCGAGATTTTCATTGCCGCGGCGCGCGGCCGCGGCGAGGCACTTGATCATCTGCTGCTTTTTGGCCCGCCCGGTCTTGGAAAGACCACGCTCGCGCATATTGTTGCCGCCGAAATGGGAGTCAAGCTGCGACAAACCTCGGGCCCTGTCATTGAGCGTCCGGGCGACCTCGCAGCCATTCTCACCAGTCTCGAGCGTAACGACGTTCTGTTCATCGACGAGATTCATCGCCTGTCGCCGGTGGTCGAAGAAATCCTCTATCCCGCACTTGAGGACTATCAGATCGACATCATGATTGGCGAGGGCCCGGCTGCTCGTTCAATCAAACTCGACCTTCAGCCCTTTACCCTGGTTGGCGCCACCACGCGGGCCGGCATGCTCACCAATCCGCTGCGTGATCGCTTCGGCATCGTCTCCCGACTCGAGTTTTACGACGTCGATGAGCTCACGCTGATTGTGTCGCGATCGGCCACCCTGCTGGGCGCCGCCATCACCGCCGAGGGCGCACGCGAAATCGCGCGCCGATCTCGTGGCACGCCTCGTATCGCCAACCGACTGCTCCGACGGGTGCGCGATTATGCTGAGGTCAAAGCAGGCGGCAAGATCGATGCGCCTATCGCTGATGCAGCGCTTGGCATGCTCGACGTTGACTCGCTGGGCTTTGATCTGATGGACCGCAAGCTCCTTCGCGCGATGATCGAACGCTTCGGCGGCGGCCCAGTCGGGCTGGACAACATTGCGGCGGCGATCGGTGAAGAGCGCGACACGATCGAAGATGTCCTTGAGCCTTACCTGATTCAACAGGGGTTCGTACAGCGCACACCGCGTGGCCGAGTGGCTACATCGCATGCCTGGCAGCATTTCGGGCTTGCCATGCCAGCCGGACGTACGCCCGAGCTCTGGGACCCTCGCGGTGAATGACGACACGCTTCTGCGCCTGCACCAGCTCACCCCGAAAACCTGGGTCACCTATTCCATCGTCGCCATCAACGTAGCCGTTTGGGTAGTCTGCGTGGCCAGTGGCGCATCGGCGCTCAACCCAAGTGGAACTGAATTACTGGCGCTCGGTGGCAACCGGCTCGCTGAAACCCTTGCCCAGCCATGGCGGCTGATCAGCGCCACGGTGCTGCACGCCGGGGTCATGCATTTAGGGCTCAATATGTGGGCGCTCTGGGATACCGGGCGCGTTGCCGAGCGCTTCTACGGCAATCTGCAGTTCCTGGTGCTCTATCTGGGTGCGGGCCTTGGAGGGTCGCTCGCCAGTCTGTTCTTTACCGGCCGGGTGGCGGTATCGGTTGGTGCATCAGGCGCGATATTCGGCGTGGTGGGCGCGCTGCTGGCCGCCATTTGGTTGCGGCCTGGCAGCTTGCCAGCGCCGCTGCTGCGCCCACTGCGAAGCTCGCTGCTGGTCTACGTAGGCGTATCGCTGTTGCTGGGATTCACCGTGGGTGGGGTCGACAACGCCGCGCACCTGGGCGGCCTGGTTGCGGGGTTCGTTCTCGCAGCGGTGCTTGATGGTCGGCCGGGTTGGGATGACGCACCGGGTCGCGCGCGCCTGCGTCTTGCGGTGGCGGTGGCGCTGGGCGCAGCTTGCGCGGTTTTCGCCTGGAAAGCGCTTGGATGACTGACATCGGCGCTGGCGCGTTACGCTAGAATCGCGCGCGTGCTCATCCCCTATTCTGAATCGCGCGGTAACCAACCCGCGAATGGCAACGGCTTTGCCCGAAGTTTCAGCTCACCTTGGTGGTATTGCCAGATCCGCGTGTCTGCTGTCGCAGACATTGCGTATTTATCTGGAGGATACCGACGCTGGAGGCATCGTTTATCACGCGAGCTGGCTAAGGTTTTTCGAGCGCGCGCGTACCGATTGGCTGAGAACCCTCGGGATCGAACAGTCATCGCTCGCGCCGCAGTCAGGAATCAGTTTCGTGGTGCGAGACCTTCATATCGAGTTTCTTCGGCCAGGCCGTCTCGACCAGCAAGTACGAACCGAACTGAGACTGCTGCAGCTTCGTCGGGCGTCGCTGTCGCTTTGCCAGCAGGCTTTCGATTGCGGCAGCGGCCAGGAACTGGTGAGAGCCGATGTGCGAATTGCAGTGCTCAACGCGTCCACGGGCAAGGCCAGTCCCCTGCCCCGCGCGCTGATGGAGTCCCTTTCATGCCCGGATCAACTGTGAGCCGATGAGCCCAAAATGAACTCTGACATGTCAATCCTGTCGCTTATCCAGCAGGCAAGCGCACTGGTGCAGTTTGTGATGGCACTGCTGGTTGCCATCTCGGTGGCGTCTTGGACGGTGATCTTCAGAAAGCTGTTTGCGCTGCGCGCTGCGCGCCAGGCAACCGACCACTTCGAAGCCGAGTTCTGGCGCGATCGCGATCTGGGCGAGTTGTTTCAGCAGGTTCAGGACAAATCGCGCGATCATGGCTCGCTCGCTCGAATCTTCGAAGCCGGCATGAGCGAATTCCTGAAGGTTCGCCAGCAAAAGCCCGGCGACCCCGGCGCCATGCTGGACGGCGCCCGCCGGGCCATGCGGGCGTCTTACCAGCGCGAAGTCGACATGCTGGAGTCCAGCGTGCCGTTTCTCGCCTCAGCGGGTTCGGTCAGCCCTTATATCGGGCTGTTTGGAACGGTGTGGGGAATCATGAATTCATTCCGCGGACTGGCCAATGTTCAGCAGGCCACGCTCGCATCCGTTGCGCCGGGTATCGCAGAGGCACTGGTTGCCACAGCCATCGGACTCTTCGCGGCCATCCCGGCATTTGTTGCCTACAACCGCTTCTCCCACGACCTCGACCGGCTGGCCTCGCGCTTCGAGACCTTCATCGAAGAGTTCTCCAACATCCTGCAACGCCGCGCGCGCTAATCGGCACCCATGGCAACAGTTTCTTCCCGCGGGGGCCGCAGCGGCCGCAGACGTCCGGTAAGCGAAATCAACGTCGTGCCGTATATCGACGTGATGCTGGTGCTGCTGGTGATCTTCATGGTCACCGCGCCCATGCTGCCGCCTGGCGTCGTTGATCTGCCAAGCGCTGGCCGCAGCAACCAGCGACCGGATGCCTACGTAGAGGTCACGCTGACCGCATCGGGCGAGATGAAAGTTCGAGCCCGTAACCGGGGGGACTCGCCGGAAATGACGGTAGGCCGTCGCGAACTGGCCGATGCGATTCGCTCGGTGGGGGGCGCCGAGCTTCCCGTGGTCATTAGCGGTGACCGACAGGTTCGCTACGAAGCGGTCATCGATGTCATGACCGAACTGCAGAAAATGAATATCACCCGGATCGCGCTGATGGTGCAACCAGCAGGCAGTGGCCGATGACTCCGCAAAAACCGGATCCCGTCGAGCCGCTGGACAGTCGCCCGCCTACCAAGCCGCCTGCGCCCAAGGGTCGCACCAAGGCGCTGGTGCTCGCGCTACTCATGCATGGTCTTCTGGTCGCGATGCTGTTCGTCGGCATTCGCTGGAAGTCGCAGGAGCCACAAAGCGTGAGTGCGGAACTCTGGACCCCACCTCCGCCGCCTAAGGTCGAAACGCCGCGTCCGCCAGAGCCTCCCAAGCCTGAGCCCCCGCCCCCGCCACCACCTCCGCCGCCACCTCCCAAAGTCGAGGCGCCGAAGCCCGATATCGCGCTTGAGCAGGAGCGTAAACGTCAGGAAGAAGAGAAGCGGCAGCGCGAGCGCAAGGCGCAGGAAGAAAAAGCCCGCAAAGAGGCCGAACAGAAGAAACTCGCCGAAGAAAAAGCGCGCAAGGAAGCCGAGGTCAAGAAGGCGGCCGAGGAGAAAGCGCGCAAGGAAGCCGAGGAGAAAAAGCTCGCCGAGGAAAAGCGGCTGGCCGAAGAAAAGGCCCGTAAGGAAGCCGAAGCGAAAAAAGCGGCCGAAGAGAAAAAGCTCGCTGAAGCCCGGCAGCGGGCAGAGGACGAAAAACGTCGACAGCAGCTGGTCGACGCGGAGCGTGCGAGGGCTGCGCAATTGCTGTCGCAGGGGGCCGGTTCAGGCACCAGCGGCAGTGCGGCAGCAGGCGATGGCGCAGCGATGGCCACCTGGGGCGGGCAGATCAAGGCGCTGATCCGCGACGCGACCACCTATTCCGCCGCGGGTAACGCGAACCCGGAGGCACGTTTTCGGATCAGGCTCAGCTCCTCGGCAACAGCGCCTGCCACCAGTGACGTGCGCGATTGCCGCGTGGTCGAGGTTCAGCTCACCCGCAGCAGTGGCGAGCAGGCCTGGGATCGCGCAGCGGAGCAGGCGATTCGGAAATCAAGCCCCTGGCCCCGCATGCCAAATGGTAGTTGCCCGGGCGACGCCATCGAGATCACGCAGCGCCCGCGCGACTGATCCCTGGCCAGTCTGTGGATTGAAACCGGCAGCGGCATACCGTTCGCCTATAATCTACCGTTTGTCGTGAGCCGGATTGTTATCCACCGAGGGATCCATGCGAATGCTGTTTCGTCGGCTGCTTGTCGCTATGTTCGTCGCGGTGTCGGGCCTGCCCGTGGCGGCGGTCGCCCAAATGCGCATCGATGTATCGGGAGTCGGCGCAACGCGCTACCCCATCGCCAT
>CAZORB010000004.1:0-10019 GCA_964581825.1 uncultured Bordetella sp. | reverse complement strand
CGCAGCACGCTGGTGGTGCCCGAGGCAGATCTGCGCCTTGCAGGCCATCAGATTGCCGACTACATCTACGAAAAGATCACCGGCCAAAAGGGTATTTTCTCTACCCGAATCGCGTTCATCACCAAGCAATCGAACGTTTTTCGCCTGACGATTGCCGACTGGGATGGCGAGAACGCGTCGGTCGCGCTGCGCTCGTCAGAGCCCATCATTTCCCCTTCCTGGTCGCCCGATGGTCGTCGACTGGCATATGTATCGTTTGAAAGCCAGAAACCGGTGGTGTATGTGCACTCGCTATCTGACGCTCAGCGAATTGCGGTCGCCAATTTCCGAGGAAGCAACAGCGCGCCAGCCTGGTCACCCGACGGCCGCTCGCTGGCCGTAGCACTCACCCGAGACGGGCTCTCGCAGATCTATCTGATCTCGGCTACCGGGGACGGAGCCCCAGTTCGTCTCACGACGTCGTCGGGCATCGACACCGAACCGGTGTTCTCGCCGGATGGCAGGTTCATCTACTTCACGTCCGACCGGGGCGGCGCGCCACAAATCTATCGGATGCCGGCGTCGGGCGGCGACGTGTCGCGCATCACGTTCGGATCGCCTTACAACGTCAGCCCGCGCGTCAGTCCTGATGGCCGCATGCTTGCGTACATCTCGCGGCGCGATGTCGGCCTGGTGCTGGTCGTACGCGACCTCGCGAACGGCTCCGAACGGGTGCTGTCTGACGGCGGTCGTGAAGAGTCGCCGAGCTTCGCGCCCAACAGCCGCTGGGTCATGTACGCCACCCGCTCAGCTGGCCGTGACTCGCTGATGGCGGTCTCCATTGATGGCCGCACCAAGCAGCGCCTCAGTTCCGACGCAGCCGATATTCGCGAGCCCACCTGGGGCCCCTTCAGCCGCTGATGCGACCCGCACTCTCCAATAGTCCAGACGATTTTCTTTCCCCGGAGGCATGATGAAACGATCCCTACGCGCCGCAATTGCTCTGTCGCTCGCCGCTTTGCTGGCCGCTTGCAGCACCACCACTCCACTCGAGGAAAAGGGTGCGCCCATCGAGTCACGCGGTGACTCAGCGGGAGCGGGTGGCGCCGGTGCGGCGTCGGCTGGGATTGGTGATCGCTCGGTTCGGCAACTCGATGTTGCGAATGATCCGAGCAAAGATCCTTTCAATGACCCAAACAATCCGCTGTCGCGTCGCAGTATCTTCTTTGACTTCGACAGCTTCGTGGTGAAAGACGAGTTCCGCCCCGTGCTCGAGGCCCATGCCCGATTCCTGGTATCCAACCCCACTCGCAAGGTCGTCCTGCAGGGCAATACCGACGATCGTGGCAGCCGCGAGTACAACATTGCACTGGGCCAAAAGCGCGCGGACGCAGTTCGCCGGGCTATGGTTGCACTGGGTGTGGCCGAAAACCAGATGGAAGCGGTCAGCTTCGGTGAAGAGCGTCCGAAAAATGCTGGTACCGAAGAGTCGGCGCTCGCCGAGAATCGCCGCGTCGATATCGCCTATCAATAACCGATTTCCGACAACATGGCCGACGCTCGCTGCTGCGACGTCGGCCCTGCTGTTCCTGTGTGTGCTGCGGAGAACTGTATGAAACGCATCAGCTACGGCCTGATGGCAGCCATGGTGTCCGCCACGGTTTTGCTGGCACCGGGAACCAGTCAGGCAATTTTCGAAGACGATCAGGCACGTAAGGCCATCCTGGCCGAGCGCGCACGTATCGATCGACTCAACGCCGATTTCGGCGCTCGCCTGAGCGAACTCACCGCGCGGCTCGAGCGACTCGAGTCCACAGCGCGCGGTCAGCTGTCTCTGCAAAACCAGATCGAAGCCATGCAGCAGGAACTCGCGAAGCTGCGCGGGATGCTCGAAGAGCAAACCAACGAGCTCTCCACCACGCAACGTCAGCTGCGCGACAAAGGCGATGAATTCGAAAACCGGATGCGTCGCTTCGAGCCTGTTGCGGTTGAAATCGACGGCCGAAGCCAGAAGGTCGATCCCGCTGAGCGCCGCAGTTTCGAAGCAGCCCTTGCAGCCTTTGGCGCAAAAGACTTTCGTGCTGCACAGATGGCGTTTCAGGTCTTCATGCTGAACCATCCCTCCAGCCCCTATGCGCCGTCCGCGCTTTACTGGCTGGGTAGCAGTCAGTTCGCGCAGAAAGACTACAAAGGGGCGGCAGAAACCCTGAACGCCGTGGCGCAGCGCTTTCCAGATAACCCACGTGCGCCCGAGGCCCTGCTCAACCTGGCTTACACGCAGATTGAACTGAACGACCGCCGTACAGCCCGCCGTACGCTGGAGATGCTGGTCGAAAAATATCCAGAGGCACAGGTTGCCACGACAGCGCGTGAGCGGCTGCAAACACTGCCCGCTGCGCCCGCCCCGGGTCGCTAAGCAGGCCCGCGCAGCCTAGAGTCGCCCAGGTTCCTACCCGATCATGCGTGACGCTCACCTTCTCCTTGAGCGGCTGGGCAGTGTACTGAGTGGCGTGCCCATCACCGCTGACGAACATGGCTCAGCAGGGGTCTTGCTCAGTGACGGTTCAACGATTGGGCTGCAGATTGATTCTCACGCAAACGACCTGTGGCTCTATGCAGATCTGGGCGCGCTGCCCGATCAACCCGGCATCACCGAGGAGCTGCTACAGATGCAGATCTTCGGCCGCCACACTGGCGGAGGCGCGATCGCGATTGGGCCGGGGCAGGATGGGTCCGAGCATCTTGTGCTTTGGCGGGCGCTCCCCGTCACCGGGCTGGATGAGCATTCGCTGCTCGATATCCTGACCCGTTTGGCGGTGGCCGCCGCTGCGTGGCGCCGGGCACTCGAAGACATGGTTTCGCGCGACTCCGCTCCTCGCGACTCGGACTCACCGGCTCATTGGTTAGACGCCGCGCCTCAACGCGAAGAGGCACCAGGCATTGATGAAGCAACGCTCAAACCCCCGCCAGGCGCTTTTGCCTGACCCGACCGTCGAGTTGCTTCGCTCCGCCCCCCGCATCCCAAGATTCCCATGGCCCAATACACCGCCTTGAATTCGATGCTGGGTTCTGAAGGCCTGGACACGATGCCTGAATGGCCTGCCAGCCTGGCGAGTCGTATGAGCCAGGTGGCCGACGGAATCTTCGCCTCTGAGCCGATCACAGTGGATCCCTCGGAGTTCGATCAGTGGCGGGCCACCTTGTCCGAGTTTCGAGGCGACTTCGCCCTGTGCGGCTTCGCAGGCTACGGCATCCAGTCGATCGCTTTTCACCTGTTCGTCAAACACGGCCCGCTCATTCTGTTGATGCAGACCGCCTGGGGCGGCTACGAGTCAAACGAAGACCGGGCCGCAAGCGCCTCAGGTGCAGTAGGCCTTGCCAACCGCATCATTGAACTGGCCGAAAGCGTGCAATCGCAGGGCCGCTGGCCGGCGGATCAGGTGCTGTGGATTATCGATAGCGACTTCAGCGATTCGGGGTGTGTCTGGACCCAGGGCTCCGCGCCGCCAGCCGACCTTGCATCGGGCATCTCGATCCTGAGTGCACTCAATTCGCTTGAGGCACTGCTCGATACCGCACAGCCATCATGAGTAGCGTGCTCGGTCCTGGAGGAAAGCCGCTGCCCGTGCCGCTGGGCGGGCCGGCTGCGCCGGGACAGCGCGCCACGAATGTCATCCCCCCTTCCGGCCGGCCTGGGTCCACGAATCTTGATCGCCACGATGCCGGTCTACTCCCTGCTGACCTCGCCGCAGCGCGGCTATCGTCGAAACTCCCTCAGCTCGGGCGACTTTCTCAGTCGCTTCAGGGTCTCCCAAAAAGCAACGCAGTCAAGCCTCAGGCACCGGGCGGCGCGCCAGCGGCCCTGGTAAGAAGCGCCGCACATGCGGCAAGCCAGCCTTTGCCCACCGCCCAGCAGATGCGAGCGCATGCCCAGCTTGGCGGACGCGAAAAAGGCAATCTGTTTTTTGGGGCGTGGAAACAGTCGACGCCCTACAAAAATGTGCTGTCACAGGTCAATGCTTATCACGAGACGCTCGCCCGAATTCAGGCGCAGCCCCAGCCCCCCCAAAGCGAGGCGCTTGCGACCCACCTCCAGGAACTGAACGCGCAGCTGGATCGCCTGCGTCAATCGGTTCAAAGCTATGTTGACTCTCCGAATCAACGGCTGACGCGTAGGCCCGCCATGCAGGCCCTGCTCACCCGTATCGAAGCCGAGACGCGGGCGCTCGCAAACCTGCAGGCCGCCGCGCAGCATCGCGGTGGGGCTGACGCGCAGCCAGGCGGGCTGCTGCCTAACGGCCTGTCGTTTGAAAAGGCGCTCAAGCTCTCACGAGCCGGCGTACAGCCTGACGATTTTGCCTGGGCCGATGGGCTCGGGCTTGAGCCCGCTGTGCTGGGGCAGGCACTGCAGCTCGGTCTGGCTGACGACGCGATTGCGCTGCTTGCGCAATTTCCGTCGCACGCCACACCTGAGATGGTGCGCGAGTGGTCCAGTCAAGGGTTCAGTCTCGAGCACATGCGGTTTTTCTGCGAACTCGGGTATGACGCCGACGTTACGCGGGGCGTTGACGCGTTCCAGGATCCCGACACGTTCGCGAAAAGGAAGGCCGATCTCGAAAACGCCAGGCAAATGCTGGCGCAGCGCATCGACAGCGCTGGAAAAATCAGCTTAGGCAGCGCTTTTGAGTTCTTGAGAATTTGCGACCAGAGAAATATCCCTAACGCGTTCGCCATGCATTGCGGCGCGCAGGGCATGGGCTTAAACGACACCATCCAGTTACATAGGGCACAGGTCCCCCCCGAGCGCGTGGCGGATGGCGTGCAAGCAGGTTTATCTGGTGTACAGATTGCTTTTGCACACGCTAACGGTTTTGACTTCGCACAGGTCCTGGGCCTGCTCCAAGTCGGGCTCAGCTTCGAGGATATCCGCCGCGCACTCAATCCGCCGCCTGATCCGCAGGCGCTGGCCGCCTGGACTGCTGCGCATCCACAGATCTCACCTTCCATGGCGGCGCTGCTCGCCAAGGATGGCCCGCCTCTGGGCGCGTTAACGAGCGAAGACCTGATGGGGTTGATTGCATTGGGCGCGTCGGTTTCTCAAATTGCCGCAATCGGGAATCGTCCGCCTTCTGACCTCGATCTGCGCCCCTACCTTCAAGCCCGGTCGCGTCCGCCCATTACCCGCGCAGAGGCGATGCTGCTCAAAGCGGCCGAGCTCCCGGTGGATGCCGCTGCGCTGTATCGCAAGCATGCTGATGAATCTGATGGGCAGCGCCATCTTGCCATTACCGTTACCGGCCCCACCACGCAATCGAGCGTTCGACCGCAAGACCAGATCGGCGCGCCCGTGCCTCTGGGTCGCGGCGCACTCAACCAGGTATTTACTGTCCGTTATCAGGCGCAGGGGGCGCAGCAGGCCACTGAGAAAGTCTTCAAGCCGATCCAGCCCAAACGAACGGGCGGCGCCAGCCAGGTCCTGGGCATCGACAGCACGCTGCCGCGCTACGAAATGCGCAACGTGGCATGCAGCCGTATCGATGCGCTGCTGGGCTTTGGCGTGATTCCCAAGACCGAGATTGGCGTGGTGCGCCAAGCCAACAACCGATACCAGATCGGCATCCTGATGGAGCGCGTGGGCGGGATGACTGGCTATGCTGAGATCAAGCGGCGCGTTGACGTGACAGACACCCATCTCGGGGGCGAGTTCGCGATTGCGATGCAGAGGCCCGGTGGCCGCAAGGTCATCGACGACTACTGTCGTCGACACGGTAACGCCAAGGTTGAAATTCAAGGTGGGCGTTTTTATCTGACAAAGGGAGAGATCGCCGCCGAAGTGCTTCCGCAAGACATCGAATACCAGCGTCAACTGGTTTCGCTGCAGTTGTTCGATGCTTTGGTCGGTCAGGGCGATCGTCATAATCAGAACTGGATGCGCATCGCAGATCGCCAGGGCAACACCGTTCGAATCGTCGGCATCGATAACGACCAAAGCCTAGGACGTCGCCCAGACGATCCGGACGACCTCCGCACACTCTCTGAAAACGATCCGTTTGGGGCGCTACGTGGGATCGGCCTTCCGCCCGTGGTCGATCGCCAGCACTACGACGCCATCATGTCGATCTCGCCCACGCAACTTAGAGCTGCAACCGCCGGACTGATCACTGCTGCGGAGCAGAACGCCATGGTCCGACGACTGCGGACCATACAGGGCCATCTGCTTTCCCTCGAGCAGAACCGTAACGTGGTGAATCCTGCTGACTGGGGGCAGCAAACCCTCAATTGGCTGGCTGCGCCCTTACCTGCGGGACACGAGTTTGAAGGCAAAGCGCAAAGCTACCTTGGCCGCATCGTGCCGAAACTAAAAGACGGTAGGCTCTTAAAGTTCCCGCCCGAACTGGTCGCCTGATATCTGATTGGCTTTGATTTGATCGGGCCTTCCCTGGCTTTCGTTCTAACGCGGTGCTTGCGCCCGAAGTCTCTCTTGAACAAGCGCCTCGCTCGGCTCGAGATGACTACCCGGAGCCAATTCGCCTGGTTCGATCCTGACCTGCTCGATGATTCCGGTGTAGCTGAAAGCACCGCGATGCGCGTACCGTTCGCTGACCGATAGCCTTCTGGATAGTCCCACGCTCATGCCGGAATTCGGGATACGCAGCATCGTTGGCGACAAATCGACGGTGTCCACGAAGCGAACCCCGTTGAGAACAAGATCGGCTTTGCCCTGTCTGCCGCCGAGCGCCCGATAGTGCAGTTCGAATGTCTGCGAGCCAGCATTTAATGCAATCGGCTGCAACTCCGTGGGTCGGTGCCACCACTGGTAGATGAAATGCAACTGGCCCGACTCGACGTATAGAACGATTCCACAGAATCGATCGCCCAGCGAAAAAATGATGCCCTCCTCGCCGGGTGCCCAGTTAAAGCGCGCCTCGAGCCGATAGCATCGGTCGCAGACCAGCGGTGAGACAGCCAGCGAGGGGATCGATTGTCCGATTCGGTAAAAACTGCGCGGTGCCAGCATGCGCTCAACTTCATACGGCGGCACATGATAGTTACGCCGCTCATCTCGGGTATCGAGCGGGTAAACAAAGTTTGCACCCGCCTCGGCATCAAATTCGTCGACCATGCGCTGAACGATGTCGGGGTGGGCTTTAGCCAGATCGACGATTTCTGCGGGATCGTCGGCGATATTGAACAGCATCCAGTTGTCGAGCTCGATGGCCTTATCGGGTGTTTGCAGCGAAACGATCTTCCAACCATCTGCGATGAAGGCGCGGTTTCCCTGCAGCTCGTAGTACTGGCGCCTACGCAGCGCGGGTGCACGAGCATTGTCGACAATGCTGGAAAAACTTATTCCGTCGAGGGCGCGTGTCTTTTCGCCCTTAAATTCTTCCGGAACCGATGCGCGCGTAGCGTCGATGACCGTTGGCAAGATGTCAGTCACATGGACCCACTGCGGCCTTAGCGCACCCGGGTCGGCGATACGACTCGGCCAGTGCATCACGAGGGGCACCCGAATACCACCCGCCATCGGCGTACGTTTGAAGTACCGATAGGGCGAGTTGCTGACCTGCGTCCAACCGGTGGGGTAGCAGACATAGGTGTCTTCAGCCCCCACCCTGTTCTCGTGCAACAGGCGCAGGTTCAAGGCCATATCCTCGGTTTCACCGACGCGGCGACCCACGAGATTCATGACGCCACCTGGACCCGCAACGGCGTTGGCGCCATTGTCGGACGTGAGCAGAATCAGCGTGTTATCAAACTGACCCGAGGACTTGAGAAAAGACACCAGTTTGCCGACATTCTGGTCGGCGTTATCAATGACCGCTGCATACACCTCCATGTAGCGCGCATAGAGCGCACGCTCATCGTCGCTCAGGCTGTTCCACTGCGGCACACCAGGATTACGAGGTGCAAATCCGGCGTTCGGTTCAATCAGCCCGGCAGCACGCTGCCGCTCATAGCGCCGTTGGCGCAGAGCATCCCAGCCTTCATCAAAACGCGTCCTGTAGCGGGCAATATCCTCGGGCTTCGCCTGCAGCGGACCATGAGGCGTCTGAAAAGCCATGTAAAGGAAAAAGGGCTTCCCCGGCGAGCCGCTGACATGATGCGCCAGCCACTCGATTGCACGATCGGTGTAGTCATCGGGTGCAAAGTAGCCATCCGGGTAACGGACGACCTGGGCGGGTTGGTTCCCCTCCATCATGTTGTCAGGCTGGAAATAGCCAGTTTCTGCACCCATGAACCCGTAGAACTGATCAAAGCCGCGTTGAATCGGCCATGAGCTGGTATCGCCGCCCGGCAGGTTATTTCGGTCATAGGTGTTGTGCCACTTGCCAACGGCAAGCGTTGAGTACCCATGGAGGCGAAGCAGCTCGGCCATGGTTGGAACGGTCGGTGAGATTTCGCCGCCATAGCCTGGATAGCCTGGATTGCTTTGAGACAACCATCCGCATCCCACACTGTGCGGGTTCTTGCCAGTGAGCAGAGCCGCGCGCGCAGGTGTGCACATGGGCACTGTGGTGTATCCGGTAAACCGAAGGCCGCCCGCGGCCAGCGCATCAATATGCGGCGTTTCGATATCGCCGCCAAAACACCCCAGGTCGGAAAACCCCATGTCGTCCATGAGAATCACGACAACATTAGGGCTTGTCGATGGTGCTCTCGCAGGGGCATTCCAGTGCGGTTTAGAGTACGCAAGGGTGGAGCCGATTACACCCGGGAAAGGGCTGGCGGCTGTACCAGAGTTGCTGGGTTTCATCGGCGGCATCCTCGAGTAGCGCGTTATTCCGGCTTGATATTCGCTACTTTCACCACTTCAACCCATTTCGCCAGTTCAGCCCGAACATACTCGGCAAACTGCACCTGACTCTGACTGTCAGCCCCTGACATCCCGTTGGTAGCCAAACTGGTACGTAACTCATTGCTCGCAAGCGCCTTGTTGATCTCGGCTCGAAAGCGACCGGTGATGGCAGGGGGCGTGCCGCGCGGAAGCAAGACGCCCAGCCACTGATCCGCCTCAAAGTCTTTAACGCCCGACTCGGCAACCGTTGGCAAGTCTGGAAGCGCTGCGAATCGCTTGGCACCCGTCACTGCAAGCGGGCGGACCGCACCCGATCGAATTTGTGGCAGAGCCACCGCCGCATTGGCAAAGAGCAGGTCGACATGTCCGGCTACCAGATCGGTCATTGCCTGGGGCGCGCCCTTGTACGGCACGTGGGTGATCTGAAGCCCCATCATCGACTTCAGAAGTTCGGCTGACAGATGCGCGGGCGATCCGATTCCAGCAGATGCGTACGACAGCTTTCCCGGTTGGGTGCGGGCGAGGGCGATCAATTCACCCATCGACCGGGCTGCAACCTTAGGATTGACCACCACCACAGATGGCGCAAAGGCAACTGCTGCAACGGGGACGAAGTCGGCGCTGACATCGAACGGTAGTTTTTGCCCCAGCGCCGCGTTCATGTTGAGGGCTGACGTCGTCAATACCAGCGTGTACCCGTCTGGCGCAGACTTCGCCACGATATCGGCACCAATGACGCCGCCTGCACCAGGCTTGTTATCGACCACAAACGGCTGGCCCATTCCTGTCTGAAGCTCTTTCGCCACCGCGCGCGCAGCAATATCAACCAGGCCTCCCGGCGGCCAAGGCACCACCATTCGAACCGGTTTTGAGGGAAATTCCTGCGCCAAGCCTGATAGTGGGCTCAGCATCACCCCGAACGCCGCCATGACGACAAGACCAGCTTTCGCAAGCTGCATGGTGTTTTCCTTGGGTTGAGATTGGAAATGCCGCCGATCGTCGCACAGACAGCAGCACCTGTGGGCAACTTATCGAAAAGTGTCGAGAGTCGCCTGCAGCCAATCAGGCATGCGATCGCCTGATCAGGCCCGTTGTTGGGCCCGCTTTGAGTAATTTGATCAGGCTTGTCGTTACACGCTATACTCTTTGGCTTTCCACGGGTCGTTAGCTCAGCCGGTAGAGCAGCGGACTTTTAATCCGTTGGTCGCCAGTTCGAATCTGGCACGACCTACCAACTTTC
>CAZORB010000003.1:41154-71325 GCA_964581825.1 uncultured Bordetella sp. | reverse complement strand
TCGGTTTTTGCCTCAATATCGCGCCTCGACCGGCGGCAAAGACGCCGGCGCACGACCGGGGGATCCATGATCGAGGTTGAAAACCTGTCGCGACGCTTTGGTACCAAACGCGCCGTCGACGATGTGTCATTCAGTGTAGGCAAGGGCGAAGTGCTCGGCTTTCTCGGCCCAAACGGGGCGGGCAAATCGACCACCATGCGCATGATCACCGGCTACCTGGCGCCCACGTCGGGTCGGGTGCGGGTGTGCGGATTCAGCATCGCTGACAAACCTCTCGAGGTGAAGCGCCGAATCGGCTATCTGCCCGAGTCCGCGCCGTCATGGCCTGACATGACCGTGCTCGGATTTTTACAGTTCGCGGCGCGTGTGCGCGGCCTGCAGGGATCTGCCGAGCGCGAGGCGCTCAAGCGCGTGGTGACGCAGTGCCACCTTGAAAATGTGCTGGGCCAGTCAATCGATACGCTCTCCAAGGGATTTCGTCAGCGCACCTGCCTCGCGCAGGCGCTCATCCATGACCCCGAGGTGCTGATTCTCGATGAGCCGACCGACGGCCTTGATCCGAATCAGAAGCACGAGATGCGGGCGCTGATTCGCGACATGGCCCGCTCGCGCGTCGTGCTGTTCTCGACGCACATTCTCGAAGAGGTCGATGAGGTCTGCACCCGCGCGATCGTGATCGACCGAGGCCGCATCGTGGCCGATGGCACGCCAGCCGAGCTCCGGTCGCGTGTGCCCAGCGGGCGCCTCGACGATTTCTTCCGTTCGGTTACCCGGTCCGATCTGGAACCCGAAGCGGGTTCTGCCGCGTCGGCTTCAACTGACGCCTCCAGCCAACGTGACGCGAGGGTTGCATCGTGAGTTCGCCGTTTTCCGCAATTGTCCGGCGCGAGTTCTCAGCCTACTGGGCCACGCCGGTTGCTTATGTGTTCCTGGTGGTGTTTCTGCTGCTGACGAGCTTCTTTACCTTCTCGTTTGGCGGCTTCTTCGAGCGCGGCGAGGCGTCTCTCACCGCTTTCTTCGCCTGGCTGCCTTGGTTGTTCCTGTTCATCGTGCCAGCCATTGGCATGCGCCTGTGGTCCGACGAGCAGCGTCTGGGTACGCTCGAGCTGCTGATGACGCTACCGATCGCGCCATGGCAGGCGATCGTCGGTAAGTTTCTTGCAGCGTGGATGTTTATTGGCATCGCGATCGCAGGAACCTTCCCGCTCATCATCACGGTCAACTGGCTGGGCGAACCCGACAACGGCGTGATCGCATCGGGCTACGTGGGCGCGCTGCTGGTGGCAGGTGTTTACCTGGCCATCGCATCGTTCTGCTCGGCGCTCACCCGCAATCAGGCGGTGGCCTTCGTGCTGTCGCTGATCTTCTGCCTGCTGCTCGCGCTGGCAGGCTCGCAACCAGTGGTGGATCTGCTTGCCCGGTGGGGCGGCGTGCGGCTGATGGAGGTGGTGGCCTCGATGTCGGTCATCACGCGCTTCGACGGCTTCCAGAAGGGCCTGATCGATTTGCGGGATGTCGTTTACTTTGGGTCGATGGCGGCGCTCGCGTTGTTTGCCACGTCTGCGGTCATCAGCCGCCAGCGCGCTGCGGTCAGTTCGCCAGCTGCTGTTCTGATCGTCGCCGTCGCGCTGGTCGGTCTCAATCTGCTCATCGTTCCGGTCAGCATCCGGATGGACCTTACCCAGGGTCGCATCAACACGCTGTCCGAGGGCAGCAAGGCGGTGCTGAACCGCATTGAGACGCCAGTCAAGATCAAGCTGTATGTATCGGCTGACGAAGCGGCTGTACCCATGCCGTTGCGCGCGTTCTCGCGTCGCGTGGAAGATCTGCTGCGCCGGATGCGCGCAGAGTCTGATGGCAAGCTGATCGTCGAGAAGCTGGATCCCGCACCGGATTCTGATGCTGAAGACGCAGCCCTGCTCGATGGCATCGAACCTCAGACGCTTCCGTCGGGCGAACGCTTCTTCCTCGGAATCGCGATTGGCGAGGGTGAAAAGCGGGTCACGCTGTCCGAGCTCAATCTCGATCGTGAACGGCTGCTGGAGTACGACATTGTTCGTGCGGTGGCCCGTGCGGGCGCCAAGGCCAAGCCTGTGATCGGCCTGATGACGCCGCTGCCCGCGTTTGGCTCGCGCGGAATGCCGCAGATGGGTATGCCACCCTCCGAGAAGTGGGCGTTCATCAGCGAGCTCGAGCGCGATTTCGACATCAAGCAGATCGGCTTTGACGCGAAAGCCATCGATGCCGAGATCAAGACGCTGCTGGTGGTGCATCCACGTGGAATTTCCGAGTCGGCGCTGTTCGCGCTTGATCAGTTCGTGCTTCGCGGCGGACGCCTGATCGCGTTCCTTGATCCGAAAGCCTACTTCGATCCGCTTGGGCCGATGATGGGTCAGCCCGGTGGTACCTCGTCTTCGCTGGGGCCGCTGCTCAAAGCGTGGGGTATCGAGTACAAGGAAGATAAGGTGCTGGCCGATCTTCGCTATCTGTCGGGCGCAGGCCCGCGGGCGATGGCGGCCGTGCTGACGCTGCAGGATGAGGCGATGAATGCCGATGAAGTCGCCACGCAGGGCGTCGGGCGGCTTCTGTTCGCGTTCACCGGCGCCTTCGGCGGCAAGCCCGCTGCGGGTCTCACCCAGAGCGTGCTGCTCAAGTCATCGCAGGTGGCGATGATGATTGATTCGGCGGTTGCGGCGGAGCCTGGTGAAAAATCAGTGCGCGGCTTTAAGCCAATCGGATCTGAGCAGCCCATCGCCATCAAGCTGCTTGGTAAGTTCCCAACAGCCTTCCCCGATGGCATCAAGGACGGCCCTGAGCAGCGCCTGAAAGAGGCAAGCGCCGAGGGTGCGGTGGTGCTGGTGGGCGACAGCGATTTCGTTCAGGACGGCGCGGCAGTGCAGATCGGCGAAGTGTTCGGTCGTCGTATCGTGGTGCCGGCAAACGGCAACCTGGCCTTCGCTCAGGCGGTGATCGATCAGATGTCTGGCGCCACCGATCTGATCCGTGCCCGTGCCCGTGCGGTGGTGTCGCGGCCGTTTACGCTCATCAATGAAATGGAGGCGCGCGCGGCGCAGGATTACATCGGCCGCATTGCTGAACTCGAAGAGAACCTTCAGAAGACTCAGCAGAAGCTTCAGGAGCTGCAAAAAGCCCGTGGCCCGAACGCCAGCACCAGCACGCTGACCGCTGAGCAGCAGGCTGAGCTCGATGAGTTCCGCAAGAAGAGCGCCGAAACGCGGCGTGAGCTGAAAGACGTCCGGCGTGAACTTCGCGCCGATAGCGAAGCACTGCAGCGCAACACGCGGCTGGTGAACCTGCTGCTGGTACCGTCGCTGATCGTGATCGTGGCGCTGGTAGCCTGGAATGTGCGGCGGAGGCGGGTCGTTACGGTTTAATCGACCGCGCGTTCGGTCCGCTCAGGCCGGCATGCCATGGGGATGGCTGCCGGCCTTTTGTTTATTGGGGGCTTACTTCAGTACCCGAAATAGCGCGGAGTAGTTGTCTGTCCAGGGCCGCAGGCCTGGAATCGTTTCGAATGCACTGGTCGCGCCTGCAATGGCAGGCTCGGTTGCAAGCTTCGCGTTTCTTGATACCAGAACCCAATCGGTACTGTTGAAAGGTTCATCCCCTGTCGGGCGGTCAACGACGCGTACCGCCGTGAGCCCAGCCTCGCGCGCCAAATCCGCCACCACTGGTGCGAGCTTCAAAAACCGATTGGTGACGTGAAAGGCGATGATGCCCTGCGGGCCGATCTGCCGCATGTAGGTGGCGAGCGCTTCGCGGGTGATCAAATGTACCGGAATCGAGTCACTCGAAAACGCATCGATGACCAGCACATCAAACGCCTGAGCAGGCTCTCGCTCCAATTGCAGCCGTGCATCGCCCGCCACGGTTTCAATCTTCGCCTTGGAGTCGCTCAGAAAGGTGTAATGGGTTTTGGCAACGTCGATCACGTCCGGATCAAGCTCGTAGAACCTGAATGTATCGCCTGGCCGGCCCCAGGCCGCCAGCGTGCCCGTGCCCAGCCCAATAACGGCCACCTTCACCGGGCCCTGCTGCTGGCGCGCGGCAATCGCCCGGCCCACACCCGACGTCGGGCCGTAGTAGGTGGTCAGCTCATCGCGTCGCCCAGGCGAGAGGAACTGTTTGCCATGCAGGATTACGCCGTGAAGCAGGTTGCGCGTGGCCTCTTTGTCGGTGGCCAGACCTTCGTCTTTGACGCGCAGTGAACCGTAGAAGTTTCGCGACATCAGCCGCGCGTCGGACACCATGGAGTCAACATACAGCCACACATAGACGACGCAGATTCCGAGCACTGCAACGGAGGTGAAGCGCATCGCGATCGAGGCCCGGCGCACCAGCCACAACGCCGCCAGCGAGGTGACGATCAGACCGATGCCCACTTCCCAATAGCCACTGAAGAGCTTGGGCGCGGCGATGCCAACCAGCATGCCGCCGATGGCTCCGCCAAGTGACAGCATCAGATAGAAGCGCGTCAGCCAGCGCGGCGAAGGGCGCATTGCAGCCAGTTCGCCATGCGCAAACATGCAGCATACAAACAGTCCTGCCGAGTAGAGCGGAATTTCGATCAGGATCGGCAGCACATCACCCTCTGCGTGCAGTCCCCAGGCCATCGCCGCCAGCAGCGCAAACAGCGGCAACGCGAAGATGCGGCGGCTGTACCAGCCGCGTCCCTCAAAGCAGAGAATGAACGTGATCAGGTACAGCGTGAGCGGCAGCAGCCACAGGAACGGAATCGACGCCACGTTGATCGTGATGTGATTTGAGATACCGAGCAGCAGATAGGAGCCGAGCGCAGACAGTCCGAGCCAGGAAAACTGCTCGGCGGCCGAGGGCGGCTCGGCCGCGTCCGATGGGGTGGGTTGTGATGCATTGGAATGGGGGGCAGCCGATGGATCGGCGGGCGTTGCACCGGTGGTGGCCATGGTGGACGCGCTGAGCGACCGTAATGATGCGAACACAACCAGCGCGGCGAACAGCGCGTAGGCCCCGCTCCAGATCCAGGTCTGGGTGCGGGTGGGAATCCAGGGTTCAAACAGAAACGGATAGCCGATCAATGCGAGCAGCGACGCGAAGTTCGATAGCGCGAATAATCGGTACACCGTGCCGCTCGGAAAGCTGCGTGCGAACCATGCCTGAATCAGCGGGCCGGTGGTTGATAGCAACAGGTATGGCATGCCGATGGTGGCAACAAGGAGTCCCAGAATCTGCCAGGTGGGATCCTCGTCACCGAGCGGCTTCCACACCGCATCGGGAATGATCGGCAGTGCGGCCAGACTGAGCACCACCAGCGTAATGTGCAGCGCCACCTGGGCGCGCGGTTTCAACCAGCGGATGCTTGCGTCGGCATACGCATAGCCCACCAGCAGCGCGACCTGAAAGAACACCATGCAGGTGGTCCAGACCGCAGCCGATCCACCAAACCAGGGCAGGATCTGCTTGGCCATGAGTGGCTGGACCAGGAACAGGATGAAGGCGCTGACAAAGATCGTCGCGGCGTAAAGTGCCATAGTGGTTTTGTCGGGGTAGATGCGATCCGAAAGAGCACCCGCCGAATCAGCAGGATGGGCGCGCAGGATCGAAGAGGGTGGGGCTCGCGCGCACCGCGCCCGGGGGCCAGGCGCGCGAGGTGAGGGCGTGTCTGTGTCAGTCGAGCGCGATCGTGTTGCGCAGAATGCCAACCCGATCGATTTCGATTTCGATGACGTCGCCGTCTTTCATCCAGACGGGCGGGGTGCGTCGGGCACCGACACCACCTGGGGTTCCCGTGACAATTACGTCGCCTGCCTCAAGGGGCGCCACCGTGGATACATAGGCGATCTGGCGAGCGATGTCGTGCAGCATCATGTCGGTGGTGGCGCGCTGCATTTCCTGGCCATTCAGACGCGCGCTCAGCGTCATGAGCGTGCCGAAGGGAATTTCGTCAGCGGTGACCATCCAGGGCCCGAAACCGCCCGTGCGGTAAAAGTTTTTACCTGGCGCGAACTGTGTGGTGTGTCGCTGCCAGTCGCGCACGCTGCCGTCGTTGTAGCAGGCATAGCCCGCCACGTGCGCGCCAGCCTGGTCGCGGCTGATGCGCCGGCCTGGTTTTCCAATGATCACCGCGATCTCGGCTTCATAGTCAAGCTGGGTCGATTCACGCGGACGCAGCAGAGGCTGGTTGTGGCCCACCTGCGAGTCGGCATAGCGCTGGAAGAAAGTGGGCTGCTCGGTGAAGTCGCGCTGAGTTTCGCGGACATGATCGGCATAGTTCAGGCCACAGCACCAGATCTTGCCTGGGTTGGGAATGACGGGCAGCATCTGAACGTCTTCGAGCGCGCAGTCTGCTTGTCGGCCCGCGACGGCGGACGCGGCTTCGGCCAGCGCATCGGCGGCGAGCAGGGCCTTCAGATCGGGGTAGCGCTTGCCGATCAGTGCACCCAGATCGACAATGCCGCCGGGGACCACGGCGCCGTAACTGTTCTGTCCGTTGCGGACGAAGCTGGCAAGTTTCAATTCAATCTCCCTGGCGAGCATTGGCCGCGCGCTTCGTGTCACGCTGCCGATGGTGGCGCTGCCGTCGCAGCAAGCCGGGGAGTAAAGTGCATCCCGGCGTCGCTGTCAAACCCATGGCAGCGGCAGTCGAGTGACCCGTCTCGAGGAGTGATCCGCATGAGCAGGCCTGGTCTTACCTTTGCGCATTTCGGTATGTTCGTGACCGACATCGGTCGCATGGAGGCGTTCTATACCCAGGTGCTGGAGTTCACTGTGACCGATCGCGGTCAGCTCACCGGCCCGAATGGTCCGTTCGATCTGGTGTTTCTCAGCCGAGATCCCGATGAGCATCATCAGCTGGTGTTGGCCACCGGCCGGCCTGCTGAACCCGGGTTCAATCCTATCAACCAGATCTCTTTTCGATGCGACAGCCTGGCCACGCTGAAGGCCGCGCATCAACGTCTGGTCGCGGCCAATGCGCGCGATCTGATTCCGATTACCCACGGTAATGCGGTGTCGGTTTATGGACGCGACCCCGAGGGTAACCGCATCGAGGTGTATTTCAACCTGCCCTGGTATGTGACGCAGCCCATGCGAGAGGAGGTGGATCTGCGCCTCAGCGACGACGACCTCATGCGTACGCTTGAGGCGCATGCGCGATCGCTGCCGGGTTTTGAGTCGCACGCCAGTTGGCGGGCGCGCATGGCTGAGCGGATGGGAGTCGCCTGAATGACGTCATCGATGGATATAGCTACAAGGACAAGGCCATGAAAGTAAGGATTTGGCTGCTGCTGCTGGTGGTCGCAGGCGCGCTGACGGCCGGTGCGTGGTGGTTCTCGCCGTGGTGGGTGCTGCATCAGGTGCGTGCTGCGGCCGAGCGCAATGATGCCGAGGCGGTCAGTAACGTGATTGACTATCCGCGTCTGCGCGAAAGCCTCAAGACCGAGGTGAACGCCGCGCTGACCGGCCGAATTCGCGATGGCGCAGCCGGCCTGGGCGAAATGGGGCGTGCGGGCGCAACGCTGGGCGCGGTCCTTGCAGCGGCCGTAGTCGACAAGCTGGTTGAGACGATGGTTCGTCCCGAGTTCGTCGTGCGGGCCATCCGTGACGGGCAGATCATCATTCCGGGGCGATCGCCCACTGAGCGCGGCGCCTCGTCCGGCGGCGCCTCGGGCCAGGCGCCAGCCGGGCCATCGGCCGCGGGCGCAAGCTCGGCGGGTGGCGCGAAGCCGGGAGGCTCGTCAGCCGGCACAGCATCGCCCGCGCAAACGGAAACCGGCTCTCAGCCGCGCTTTCGGTGGCGCCCCGAGCGTGCGTCCAAAGACCGCATGATTGTCTGGGTCTCGAAGGCCGACCCGTCAGCGAAGTCAGCGGCGCCTCCGGCGACGGAGTTCGGGTTGGTGTTCGAGCGACGCGGTTTTATCGACTGGAAGCTTGCGGCGGTGAAGCTGCCCGCAGGGTTGGCTGGCAGCCGCTGAGCCGATCAGGCCGTTGGATTAGCTGCCGCGCCTGGCGAACAGAACCACTTCGTCAGCGACGGTTTCGCAAGCCTGGATGGCGGCCGGATCGGCAGGCTGCCCCTCAGCGCCAAAGGGGCGGCTACGGGTGTTGATGGTGGCCGCGTAGGGTGTTGGCCAGCCGCGCAACGAATGCACGATGGCGCGAAGCGCGGCGACCGTGGCGCCCATCGCCTGGGGACCGTCCGCGCACACGATCGAGCCGACCGCCCGATTCTGCAGGTACACCCGTTCGTCGGAACGAAGGTCTTCGATGTAGTCGAGCGCGTTCTTGACCAGGCCAGACAGACTGCCATGGTAGGCAGGTGTGGCGATGATCACGCCATCCGCGCGGCGAAGTGCGTCAACCATTGATCTTGCCTGGTCGCTGCGATCGGTTCGGTTCGGGTCGTAAATTTCGGTGGGAAGCGCAGTGGCCGAAAAGACAGCGGTGTCGCAGCCCAGCTGCTCGGCACGTGCGAGCGCCGTACGGAGCGCCCGCTCCGCGGTGGAACCTTCGCGCAGGGTTCCCCCCAGCCCAACAATCAGCGGACGTGAATTCATGGCCACAGTGTAATCCCAGATCGTGACGACCGATTCAGCGGCCAGGCAGGCAGCCGAATCGGTCAGTCGTGATGGTGTCGCGAGGCTTCAGTGTTTTTTCAGTCGCTCATTTTGCGGGAACATGGCGCGACGCGCTTCATCGTCCATGTCGGCCTTGAAGCTGTGCCGCTTGCGAAGCTCTTCGACCCGCGCCGCTGCAGGCCGCGCGTTGATGGCATCCAGAAGGCGCTTCAGATGTGGGTAGCGTGTCCAGGCCTCTTTGTCATCCAGAACGAACGGAACCATCCTGGCCCAACCCCAGAAAGCCATGTCGACAATGCTGTAATCGTTACCCACCAGCCAGGTGCGCGAGGACAGCCGCTCGTTGAGGATGCCCCAGTGTCGGTGGGCCTCGAAGTCGTAGCGATTGAGCGCGTATTCCTTCGGCTCTGGCGCCGCGGTACGGAAGTGCACGGCCTGGCCGGAATAGGGGCCCACGCCGCTCGCGATAAACATCAACCAGGCCAGTGTCTCGGCGCGGTCGGTGGATGCGGGATCGCGGGCAACGAATCGACCATGCTTGTCGGCGAGCCATAACAGAATTGCATTACTGTCAAAGATGACGGTGCCCGCGTCATCGATCACTGGCACTTTGGCGTTGGGATTGAGCGCTTTGAACGCGGCGGTGTGCTGTTCACCTTTGCGGGTGTCAACCGGAATCGCTTCATAAGCGATGCCCAATTCCTCGAGCATCAGCGCAACCTTCATCGGGTTCGGCGCAAGGTTGTACCAGAACTTGATCATGTGGGCTTCCTGGTGGGTGATGGGTGCGCGCAGTGTATCGCCAGTTGCTCCTCGGTCCGGCAGCAAGCCCGTTGGGGGCGATATGGCGGCTGTTTGGCCCGCGTGCTGGCCGCTATACTCACATGCCAAAGGTTTGTCTGGACATCAACGGTAAGACCCGCTCCAAGCGGGCGCGCCCGAACGAAGCACTGGGCCTGATCCAGACTAACCATCACCAAGACCGGAGGAGTTCGGGCGATGAGCTGGCGGATGCCTGCGCGGCGAGCCTTTGGAGCAAGCGCCGCAGCGGCGCTGATTGGGTGGATGGCGTTGCCCCGCTCGGCGCACGCGCGGCAGCATGACCTCACTGTTGCACAGGTGGCGAACCGTCTGCATGCGGTGCCGCTTCTGCTGGCCCGAGAACGTGGCTGGTTTCAGGACATGGCGGGGATCGGGGTTCGCGGTTTCATTGGTTCATCCGAGGGGGGCGCAACGCTGCGGAATGCGCTGGCTGCTGAACTGCCCTATGGCGAGGTCAGCCTTCCGGCGGTCATCGCAGCGATTGGGCAGGGGGCCGAGTTCTCAATTGTCCATGGCGGTGTGCAGGCAATCTCCGATCAGATATGGGTCGTCCGTCGGGGCGAAACCTCGCTCAAGTCGCCTCGCGATCTGGCCGGACGCAAGGTGGGCTACACCGCACAGGGCACCTTGAGCGACATGGTCAGCCAGACGATGGTCGACTCGGCGGGGCTCAACGGCCGGGTCGAGCGCAAGGTGGTGGGGCCAGTCAAACAGAAGCTCGCAGCGCTTCGCGAGGGTACCGTCGATGTCGTGATGGTGGCCGAGCCGCGGTTTACACGCGAGCGTGACTGGCTGCGGCCAGTTTGGAGCGCCGACGAGGTACTTGGCCCGTGCGTGCAGACGGTGGGTGTTGTGCGTACCGACTGGATGCTGCGCCATGGCGAAGTCGTGCGGGGAATCATTGCAGCCCGCCGTCGTGCGGTCCTTGCCATCCGCGAGGAACCTGCCCAGGGGGCGCTGGTGATCGCGGGTCATTACGGAATCGAACCGGCTGCGGCGTTGGCAATCGTCGAGCGCCTGCTGGCGGGCTCGGGCTTTTGGAGTGACGGCGCGTTTGATCAGGTCGGGATGGAGACCATGCATCGCGGGCTGCAGCGGATTGGCGCACTGCCCGCCTCCAGCGCGTCTGACTGGCGGCGCGCCCTGCGGGCCGATTACCTGGCCTAACCGCGCGGAGGGGAGTCGGTGCGGTGGCGTAGCGCGTAGTCGGCGCGAGCCTCACGATTGAGCGCGGCGTTGAGCAGAATCGGACTCAGCACAGTCGTCACGACGCCCATCAGCACCAGCACTGAGAACATGGTGGGTCCGATAAAGCCTCGGTCGTAAGCAATCGTGGCAACCACCAGTTCCATGACACCGCGTCCGTTTAACACTGCGCCCAGCCCCAGCGCTTCGCGGTGAGGCATTCCGAGGATCCGTCCGCCCCACCAGCCCGCGACCAGCTTGGTCGCAATCGATACCAGCAATACGATCACGACAAAGTCGAGCTGGCCGAATGCGCGGAATGTGAAGTCAAGACCCAGGTCGGCGAAAAAAATAGGTGACAGAAAGCCTGCCGTGACCGAGGCGAGCGTTCGTTTCAGATCTTCGAAGCGTTCGGGCGAGAACTGACGCCGGTCGAGGAGCAGTGCGCCGAAAAACGCACCGATCACAAAGTGAAAGCCCAGGTTTTCGCTCACCATGCCAAAAAACAGCACGAAGACCACGACCATGCTGAACAGCGCTTCGGACCCGAATGCGCCGGTGAGCCGTTCGCTGACACTCGACAGATTGGCGCCTCGGCGCTCGAGCCGACGTATCAGAAGGTTAGCGCCAATGACCAGGGCCAGAAGCCCCATCAGTTTCAGGCAGGCGGTCAGCCCGCTGGTGAGAAGCTCGCTGGTACCCGAGTCGGGCGGCAGCGCCAGCACAACCCCCAGAATGAATAGCGCGACGACGTCGTTCAGGATTGCCGTGGCAATCGCATAGCGGGCGATTGGCGTATCGATCATGCCCATGTCTGACATCATTCGCGCAGCAACCGGCAGGGCAGTGATCGCAATGCACAGGCCCATAAACACGGTCCGCATGGGGTCGAGCGCATACGCCCAGGCCACGACCACTCCGCCGCCAAACGGCAGCATGAAACCAAGCGAAGCCACCAACAGGCCGCGCCCACGCATGGCAGCGACCACTCGCTGGAAATCCATCTCGATGCCGGCAGACAGCACGACCAGGAATACCGCCAGCTGAGCAATCCCTGACAGCGCCTCGTTCGGCTGGATCAGATTGAAAACCGACGGGCCCAGCAGCACACCCGCCAGCATTTCGCCGACAATGGATGGCTGCCCCCAGCGCGCGAACAAGTGTCCGAGCAAACGGGCGACGATGATCAGGAGCAGCAGGCTGGTCAGGAGTTGCATGATTCTGGGCGGCCCGACTCAAATTTGATGAAAACCGAGCTTTCTGGAAAATAGCGGTCAAAATCAACAGGGGGGAAGAGGGAACATGAAGTCGCTCGGAACGCTGGACGAGCTGCCAGCCGAATATCTGGAGTCTCTGCGCGCCCGTAACCTCGTGCCATTGTGGCCCAGTCTACGCGCTCTGCTGCCGCCTGGTCAGCCGCGCACCGCTACTCAGGTTTGCCGATGGGCCTGGAGTGATATTCGGCCCTTGCTGATGCGGGCGGGCGATCTTACCCCGATGGAGAAAGCCGAGCGCCGCGTACTGGTGCTGGCCAATCCAGGCCGTGGGTTGGAAGCCCTGCAGGCCTCGGCATGCATTTATCTGGGCATGCAACTGGTGCTGCCTGGTGAGAACGCGCCCAACCACAAGCACACGCCCAATGCGGCACGCTTTGTGGTGGAGGGAACCGGCGGCGTCACCATCGTGGGGGGAGAAAGCTGCCCGATGGAGCCCGGTGATCTCGTCCTTACCCCAACCTGGCTATGGCACGAGCATCGCCACAAGGGCCCGGGCCCCATGATCTGGCTGGATGTGCTGGATGTGCCGCTCATGGTGGCAATCGATTGTTCGTACCACATTGACGGCAAGACGCAGAAGCCGTCAAAGCCCGCCTGGACCTATGCCTCGGGTGGCCTTGCGCCAGTGCGCGACGGCGTCCGCTCCACCGCCGAGTATCCGCTGCTGCGCTATCCATGGGCGCGCACGCGCGCGGCTCTGGGCGCGCTTGCCACCAGCCTGCCTTCGCGTGAGCCGGTGCTGCTCGCCTACATCAATCCGGAAACTGGCGCTGACTGCCTCAATACCATTTCGTTCTCGGTACTGATGCTACGGCCTGGCGAAGAGACCACGCTGCCTCGAATGTCGGCTGCGCGCATGCTGCACATGGTCGAAGGCGACGCACAGGCGCTGATCGGCGACACCACGCTGGATCTCACGCAGTCTGATACCGCGTGCGCGCCCGGCTGGACCACGCTCAAGCTGCAGAACCGGTCTTCAAAGGTTCCCGCTTTCATTGCCATGGCCGATGAATCGCCAGTCCATCGCAAGCTCGGTATTTTCGAGCAGCGCTAGCCACCGCCCGCCGGGCCGAGTCCCGGCGGATCCCTATAAAATGCGCGGCGGATGAACCGGAAGGGTCCGGCCCCCCGCCAACGGAGAGCGCTCGTGCAGGTTGTATGTCTGGATCTTGAAGGTGTGCTGGTCCCGGAAATCTGGATCGAGTTTTCGCGGCGAACCGGAATTGCTGAGCTCTCCCGCACCACGCGCGACGAGCCTGACTACGACAAGCTGATGGCGTTTCGGTTGCGGCTTCTCGATCAGCACGGTCTGAAGCTCGCTGATATTCAGCGCGTCATTGACGGTATGGGGCCGATGGAAGGTGCGCGTGCCTTTCTGGATGCGCTGCGTGAGCGCTACCAGGTGTTCATTCTCTCGGACACCTTCTATGAGTTCGCAAGTCCTTTGATGCGACAGCTCGGCTGGCCATCGCTTCTGTGCCACCGCTTGGAAGTGGATCACTCAGGTGTTGTAACCGGGTGGCGGCTGCGCATGCCCGATCAGAAGCGTGCGGCGGTCAACGCGCTTAAAGCGCTTAATTTTCAGGTGATGGCGGCTGGCGACTCTTACAACGACACCGCGATGTTGGGTGCTGCCGATGCTGGGTTTTTCTTCCACCCCCCCGCTGCGATCGTTGAGCAGTTTCCGCAATTTCCGGTAACGGATACCTACGACGAACTTCGGGCGGCGATTGACGCCGCCGCAACGCGCCTTGCGCGCTGAGCTTCGCGCAGCCATCACCGTTGGCGCGGGCGTTACCGTCGCGCTCAATTTCGGCAAACTCCCACCCGCGCTCGCTGAACTGCGGGAGGCATTCGGATTCACGCTGGTCGAAGTCAGCTGGCTCACCTCGCTGCTGATGTTCGCGGGAGCAACCCTGGGAATCGCCGGGGGATCGCTCGCTGATCGATTCGGTCACCGGCGCACCATGCTGGTGGGCCTGACCCTTGTCGGTGTGGCGGGTCTGATTGGCGCGCTAGCCGATCGCCCCGTGTTGATGTTCGCGAGCCGGATGGTAGAAAGCCTGGGCATGCTGCTTGCGGTATTGCCTGGGCCCGCGCTGCTGAGTCGCTGCGTGCCGCCAGAGCGGCTGCGCGGATGGCTGGGCGGCTGGAGCGCGTACATGCCGCTCGGCATGAGCGTGATGCTGATCGTGACGCCCTGGCTGATCGCTTCGTTTGGATGGCGAAGCGCGTGGGTTCTAACCTCGATCTGCGCGCTGTTATGGGCGCTCTTGATCCTGCGCGCGCATCCCCGCCCCGACGCTGCGGAATCCGCCCGGTCGCGAGGCCCTGGCGTATCGCTGGTCAACCTGATGGCCCTCACACTGCGGTCGCCGGGCCCTTGGCTGCTTGCAGTAGGGTTCCTGTTTTACGCCGCGCAATTTCTTGGAGCATTCAGTTTTCTGCCCACGGTGTATCGGGAGTCTGGAATTGATCCACGGCTGGGGGGCGCGCTCACCGCGATCGCAGTGCTGGGCAATGCGCTGGGCAACCTTGCCTCGGGACACCTGCTGCAGCGAGGCATTCCGCGTTCGACACTCCTGATCGGCGCGGCAGGGGTGATCGCGATCATGGCCTGGGTGGTGTTCGGTAGCTCGGCACCCTTTGCGCTGCGGTATTCGGCTGCGCTCACCCTATCAATCGTCAGCGGTTTAGTGCCGGGCGCGCTGTTCGCAAGCGTCGTGGCCTACGCACCCGACCCCCGTGCAGTCTCGACAACCGTGGGCTGGATGCAGCAGGGGTCGGGCATAGGCCAAGCCTTGTCACTACCCACCATTGCGGTAATTGCGCAATGGCACGGCGACTGGTCGCTGACCTGGGTGGCCATTGCCGGCTGCGCGATGGTGGTAGCCGGGGTGGGCGTTGCGATGCGGCGATTTGATGCCCGGCCAGCGCACTGAGCCCGCGAGCGGTTTAGCGATCGAGCAGCGCGCGAGCGCGCGCCACCGACTCTTCCTCAGCTTGGGCAGGTGCTGACCGGGGCTGCGCATGCTCGGTGTGACGCGGTATCGTCGCTGTCCCGGTAAGCCGGGTTCGCCGCTGTACGAGCCACCATACCAGGGCGCCGCCTGCCAGCATGACGAAGGGCCCGAACCAGAGAAACCAGGTGTTGCGCTGGATCGGCGGACGGTACAGCACGAAGTCTCCGTAGCGCGCCACCATGTAGTCGCGAATCTGCGCATCGGTCTGGCCTTGCGCGAGCAGCAGCTCAAGTTGTTTCTTAAGGTCAACGGCAAGCTCGGCGTTGGAGTCAGCCAGCGTCTGGTTCTGACAGACCAGACAGCGCAGCTCCTCGGACAGGCGCTTCAGACGTTCGGTCTCGGACGGGCTCATCGAATCAGTACTCGCGATCTACGGATCGCGAGTCTCGCACAGTCAGGTGGGGCGCGGGGCAGTGGCCTGCGCAAGCCAGCTGGAGATCTGGCTATCAAATCCTGTCTTTTCTCGTAGGCTTTTCAGGGTGGCTCGGTGCTCAGGCTTCATGCTTTCGTCCAGCAGCGCAAGCAGCGTGGCAGGTGTCGCCCGTAACCGCTCAGGCGCGCGCATGTCGCGCAGCAGCCGCTCGGTTTCGTTGCGGTCGAGATCTCGACCGCTCTGGTCAATCAGCCAGCTCCGGTACAGGGCAACTTCCAGAAGTAACGGGTCGATAACGTCTCGGCTAATTTGGTGTTCAGCGTTTTGCACAGGAGATCTTTTCGCACCAAACATTACTTGAAACATCAAAACATGCGCGAAAAGTCATTCAACGAGGATAGCACCCAACCTACGCTATCGGTTAAATCATTCAACTCATGTCATGTCGCAGAGGAACTCGTCCACGCCTCGCCAATTTGTTTCGGATTCAGACGCGCCGACCGATTGGGATGATCCGCTGGTGTTCCTGAAAGGTGTCGGGCGGGCGCTCGTCGAGGAGCGAAAACGCTGTGGGCTATCACAGCAACAGGTAGCGGAACAGCTTGGCATTGAACCAGAAACAGTCAGCCGAATCGAGAACGGCGTCATAGCGCCTTCGCTGGTTCGTCTCAGACAGTTTGCGCGGGTATATGGGCGTTCGGTTGAGGGTTTACTCAGTCGTACCTCGGATACGCTGCCAGATCTTGCGCGCCGGATAGCGTTGGAGTTAGAAGGCCTACCCTCCAACGATCAACGCCATATCGCGGAACAGGCCCTCGCCGCCGCGCGTTACCTCCAGGTATTACGGCGGCAAGAGGGCTGACCGAAAGCGTACCGCCCAAGGGGGTTTACCGGGCTCCCAGCCGTTTCAGCAGTGGCAGCAGTTCGTCGCGAATGATTTCAGGGGTAAAGGGACCTACCTGCTTGTAGCGAATCACGCCGTCCCGGTCGATCAGAAAAGTTTCCGGGGCGCCGTACACACCCCAGTCGATGGCTGCGCGCCCATCAAAATCACTGATCACTACCGAATACGGGTTGCCATGTCGCTTCAGCCAGGCCACCGAATCGTCGCGCTTGTCTTTCCAGGCGAAACCCACGATCGGGACGATCTGGTCACGGGCCATGTCGTTTAGCAGCGGATGTTCGATCTGACAGGCCGCACACCAAGACGCCCAGACATTGAGCAGCCACACCTTGCCCTTCATCTCGGAGGGCGACCAGTTGCTCTCGCCATTGAGCACGGGCAGCGAGAACGCCGGTGCCGGCTTTCCGATCAGGGGTGATGGAACCAGTTTTGGATCACGATCCAGGCCTTTCAGCAGAAACCAGCCGATCAGCGCGAAGATTGCGATCGGTATCAGTAGACGCAGCGTCTTCATGGCCCTGATGAGCGTTAGCGTGGCGCGAGGCCGCCCGCGACCTGGACTGCCCCCGCGCTGGCGGCCTCACGTGCGGCGAGTCGACGGCGGTATCGGCGGTCTGCAATGGCCACAAAACCGCCAAGCGCCATCAGTACGCACCCGAGCCAGATCCAGTTGACGAACGGCTTCACATGCACCCGGATGGCCCAGTCGTTGCCCGTCAGCGGTTCGCCCATTGAGACATACACATCGCGCCACAGGCTGCGATCGATTGCAGCTTCGGTCATGGGCATGCGCTGCGCGCGGTACACCCGCTTCTCGGGCAGCAGAATCGCGCGCGGCGGTGCGTTGGCGGCGTCGGTGTCGCGGCGAAGCTCGAACCGGCCGCGCATCGCATCGTAGTTGGGGCCGGTGACGGTTCGCAGGTCTTTGAAATCAACGCGCCAGCCGCCCACCGAAACCGACTGGCCGGGGGCCAACTGCACTTCACGCTCGCTTTCGCTGCTTTTGACCAGCGTGACGCCGATGACGAAGATTGCAACACCCAGATGCGCAAGCTGCATACCCCAGACTGATGCAGGGTGAAGCCGAGCGCGCGAGGCCCGAATTCGGCCATCCGGGTCCCTCAGCATGTCAAGCATGGCGACCCCAACGCCAGCGGCGATCCAGAGGCCGAATGCCAGGCCACTGGCCGCGATAGGACGGAAACCAGCGTCGGTGGTGAGCGGCTGCAGCAGCGCGGCTGCGATCGCAATCGCCAGGGCCCAACGCAGGCGTCGCGCGATATCGGGCAGCGGCGCCTGCTTCCAGCGTGTGAGCGGCCCGACCGCCATCAGAAACATGGCTGGCGCCATGAGCGGATAAAACACCGCGTCGAAGTACGGCGGCCCGACCGAAATTTTGCCCATGCCAAGCGTGTCGAGCGCGAGCGGGTAAAGCGTGCCGAGCAGCACTGCCGCCATGGCAACCACCAGGACGACATTATTGGCGAGCAGCATGGACTCGCGGGATATCAGCGCAAAGCCGCTGCCTGAGCCTAAGGCGGGCGCACGCCAGGCATACAGCAGCAGCGACCCACCGATGACCAGGGCCAGGAAGATCAGGATGAACACGCCGCGCGCGGGGTCGGTGGCGAATGCGTGGACCGATGTGAGCACGCCCGAGCGGACCAGGAACGTGCCGAGCAGGCTCAGGCTGAATCCCAATATCGCGAGCAAAACAGTCCAGCTTCGAAAGGCGCCCCGCTTTTCGGTGACCGCCAGCGAATGGATGAGCGCGGTGGCCACCAGCCACGGCATGAACGAGGCGTTTTCAACCGGGTCCCAGAACCACCAGCCGCCCCAGCCCAGCTCGTAGTACGCCCAGAACGAACCCAGCGCGATACCTAGCGTGAGAAACGCCCAGGCCACGGTGGTCCAGGGACGGGCCCAACGCGCCCACACCGCGTCGAACCGCCCGCCAATCAGTCCGGCGACCGCGAACGCGAACGCAACCGCCAAGCCTACGTAGCCCATGTAAAGCAGCGGTGGATGGAACACCATGCCCGGGTCTTGCAGCAGCGGGTTCAGGTCGCGCCCGTCGGCGGGAGGAGGAATCAGCCGTTCGAACGGATTGGAGGTGAACAGCAGAAACATCAGAAAGCCAATGGTGATGGCGCCCATGACCGACAGGATGCGAGTTCGCAGCACATCGGGCAGGGATGCTGAAAACGCCGCAACGGCAGCGGTCCAGCCCGTGAGCATCAGCACCCAGAGCAGCATTGAGCCTTCATGCGACCCCCAGGTGGCGGCCACCCGATAGGCGATCGGCAGGGACAGATTCGAGTGGGTGGCCACCAGCGATACGGTGAAGTCGTTGCCGACGAAGAGTGCGCCCAGGCACATGAAGGCGAGCAGCACAAGCGAGAACAACACTGCGGCGATTGGGCGCGCGGTGTCGGTAAAGGCTCGCGCTGTGGCGCTTGGCCGCATGAACGTGCCCGCCATCGGCAAGACCGCGAGGATCACCGACAGAGCCAGTGACAGCGCGAGCGCAAAGTGACCCACTTCAGCAATCATGGTTTGGCCGGCTTTTGTTTGAACTGGTCGGGCGCGCCGATTGGATGGCCGGCGCGCTTGAGCGCTTCCGCTGCCTCGGGCGGCATGTAGTTTTCATCGTGCTTGGCGAGCACCTCGCGAGCCTGGAAGCTGCCATCTGACAGGATCAGACCCTGAGCCACTACGCCTCGTCCCTCTTTGAAGAGGTCGGGCAGGATTCCTGTGTAGGTCACGGCGATGGTGTGCGCGTTGTCAGTGACTGTAAACCGAACGGTGGTGCCTTCACGCTGCACGCTGCCATCGCCCACCAGACCGCCAATTCGAAACACCCGACCGGTTGGCGCTTTACCTTGCGCCACTTCGCTGGGCGTAAAGAAAAACACCAGGTTGCTGCGAAACGCATTCAGCACCAGTGTGGTGGCCACCGACAGCGCGATCAGGCCGGCAAGAATCCAGGCAAACCGACGATGGCGCGGTTTCATGATGATGAGGAGTCTGACCGCATGGCGCGGGCCTGCTCAATGGCACTGCGTCGCGCGCGTCGCAGCACGGCGATCTCGATGATCAGTGCAAGCGCGAACATGCCGTAGGAACTCCAGATGAAGAATCCGTGTCCGCCCATGGCCAGCCACTCTGCCATCAGGAGCCCCCGTGCCGTGCGGCGGTTGTCGACCCGTCGGCTGACTTGGCCGGTGACTCGACAATTAACTTGCCGACCCAGTCGGTGAGCGCCTCGCGCTCGATAATGAGGGTTCGCACCCGGTGCAGTGCAGAAGCGATTGCGTAGGACCAGGCGGCAAAGGTCATCAGCAACATGGCGGTCAGCATGGTTTGCGCCATTTTGGGGGCAGCGGTCATGGAGATGGTGGCACCCTGATGCAGCGTGTTCCACCAGCGCACCGAAAAATAGATGATCGGGACATTGACAACCCCCACCAGGGCGAGCAGCGCGCAGGCGCGGTCGGCGCGGCGTGGATCGTCGATTGCCGAGCGCAATGCAATCAGCCCCAGGTACAGAAACAGCAGCACCAGCGTGGAGGTGAGACGGGCATCCCACACCCAGTAGGTTCCCCAGGTAGGCCGACCCCAGAAGGCACCGGTCCAGAGCGCGATGAACGCGAACATTGCGCCGGTTGGGGCGAGCGCCTGAGCCATCATGGCTGGAAGACGGGCGTTGAGCGTGAGCGAGAAAATTGACCAGAATGCGATGACCACATAGATGAGCATGGCCATCCATGCGGCGGGGACATGGATGAAAATGATGCGGTACGACTCCCCCTGCTGCGCATCGGTAGGCGCGATCCCGAATCCCACATAAAGGCCCGCAATGGCGAGCGCAGCCGCGACCCAGCCGAACACGGCGGTCAGCGGGCCCGCGATCGGATAAAAAGACGCGGGTGAGGCGAATCGGAACCAGTTCATTGAAGCCATATCACTCGTGAGCGATTTTAACCGCCAGCGCGAGCGTTGCCGGGCCGACCATGCTCGCCAAGATGGATCCTGCAGCGAGCAGCGACAAATGCGCTTCAGCCCCTAGCCCCGCCGCCGCAGATTCCACCGACCCAGCCCCGAAAATCAGAACCGGCACAGCGAGCGGCAGAACCAGCAGACCCAGCAGTGTGGATCCCCCGCGCGTGCCGAGTGCAAGTGCCGCCGAAATCGCGCCTAACCAGGTAAGAAGTGGTGTGCCCAGCAGCAGGCTGGCTGCCAGAACTGCAATCCCTTCAACATCGAGGTTGAATTGCAGCCCGGACAGCGCCGCGAGTAGGACCAGCGGCGCCGACGTGGTTAACCAGTGGGCGAGCACCTTGCCAGACAACAGCGCTGATAGCGGGGCGGGCGCCAGCAGCATCTGCTCAAGTGTGCCGTCGGCGTGATCAGCTGAAAACAGCCTGGGAAGGCTGAGCAGCGTGGCAAGCAGGGCGCTGACCCAGGCGATGCCGGGTGCGATGGCACGCAACAACGCGGGTTCGGGCGCCATGGCAAGCGGAAACATCGATCCCACCAGCACGAAAAACACCAGGACCAGTGCGACCTCGCCTCGACTGCGAAGCGCGAGGCGGAGGTCTCGTGTGCAGGCCCATCCCAGCGCGGCCAGCGCGGTGGCAGGCGGGCTCGCCGGTTCGCCGGATGAGGCTGCCATCAGCCCGATCCCGTTGGCATGGTGCCAGCCTGGGCGCTCAGGTCGAGTTCCACGGGCGGGCGGTCGCAGTCAATGGGCTGGTGTGTGGCAATGACCGCGCTGCCGCCCTGGGCCAGATGCTCGCTTAACAAGCGTCCGAATAAGGCCTGCCCGTGGCTGTCGAGCGCCGTCGTGGGTTCGTCCAGCAGCCAGAGCTTTCGCCGCGCACCGGCCAGTCGCGCCAGCGACAGACGGTGTCGTTGGCCGGCTGACAGGCGCTGAAAAGACAGGTTGGCGCGCGAGAGTAAGCCGCATCGCTCAAGCAGCGTGTCGACATCCATTGCTCCGCCTCCGGCGGGCAATCCGGAGTCGAGCCCCTGCTGAAGTAAAAGGTTGTCGCGTGCGCTGAGCGTGTCCTTAAAACCGGCGGCATGACCCTGATACAGCATGATCGCGTGCCACTCGGCCGATCCCGGCCGCCGCGTAACGCCGTCCCATGCGATGTGGCCCTCGGCGGGCCGTCCCAGGCCTGCGATGGCTCGCAGCAGCGTGGACTTGCCGGAACCATTCGGGCCGGTGAGCCGCAGCCACTGACCCGGAGGCAGCTGGAAGCTGAGCGACTTGAACAGCAGCCGGTAGCCCGCGCTGCAGGCGAGGCCCTCAACGGCCAGCCCGGACGCTTGAGGCGCCTCGAAGGCCCACTGCTGATCCGGTCTCGCAACCGCCTCGGTCACGGCTGAACGACCCGATCGATCCGAAGCTTGAGTCCGCTCTGGCCGGGGCGGGCGGCGAGTGGTTCGCTGATCAGATCGCCAGGCTCGCGCAGCGCGTTGCCGCTTCGGCTGAGACGAACTTCGATGATCAGCTGATCCGCAGATGACAGACGCCGCGCCGGGTCCATCGCGAGTGAATCGTCGAGCCGAAATGCGCGCGGCAGCGCTGGGTTATCGACCCGTAACACCGCCAAAGGTACGCGGGGGCCGGTTGCGCTTCATGCCGTGACGAACAGCGTGCGGGCTGAGGACGCCTGCGCAGCGAGTTGGGGATCAAGCTCGATTTCGCCAGTCACTGCCTCGGACGGTGCTGCAGGCGCAGCACCAGGAGCGGTGTCGCGTGCACCGCCAGCCTCGAGTTGCGCATCGATGCGAGCCAGTACATCTCGCAAGGCTTCGCGTTGCGGCTGCTCTGCGGGCATTGAATCGAGCAGACGTTTCAGGTGGACGCGTGCAGCCTGCAGATTGCCAGCCTGAAACTGCGCAGCGCCCATCAGTGCAACGGCCTTGGGATCATCGGGGTCGAGCCGCAGTGCCTGCTCGAGCAGCGCAATGGGACGCCCGTCGAATCGGCCATCGCGCGTAATTGCCAGTGACTCGGCGAACTCGGCCAACAGCCGTGCGTTAGGCGCGGTACGACGCAGCACCTCTTCAAAAGCCTCATTGGCCTCGGCCAGACGGCCGCGGAACTTGCGTGCGCCGGCGAGCATCATCCACGCTTCGGTATCGTCGGCGTTGCCGCGCACGCGGCGCTCGAGGTCGGCGATCATCTGGTCGAGTTTTTGCTCATCGATTTCGCCATCGCCCAGGGTGAGGTCACCCGTTGCGAGTTCCGGTGCGCCGATCATCTGATAGACCAGCAGTGACGCGGCTGGCACGGTAATGGCGATAGCCAATGCTGCGATCCGTGCCGGCAGTGTGCTGCGAGCAGGCTGGGAGACGATGGCGGCGGTTTCTTCCGGCAGTTCACGCGCCATCTGCGCGACCAGTTCATCAATAGCAGCGGATGCTTCATCTGCCGACAAGCGGCCCGCATCGCGTTCACGTTCAATTTCCCTGCGCCGATCGCGGTAGACGGCTACCAGCGGATCGCTTTCGTCGCTGATCTGATCGGACGCGGCGGTACGTCGGGCAAGCAGAGGCCAGAGCACCGGCAGCAGGGCCAAGAGGGTGAGACAGCCGACGATGGTCCAGAGCAGCATCGAATGCGAGACGCAGCGCCTTCGGCTGCATGCAGTTGAATCGAAAGGATTGTCTCACACGGTTATCGGGCGTCGGATCGCGGGCGCGCTCGTACCGGACTGCCATCGCGAAGGCTGTCCGGCGGGTGGATGACCACCTGATCACCCTTCGCAAGGCCCGCGCTGATCCAGGCGTCGCGAGCATTCAAGCCGCCCACCGTGACTGGGCGTACTGATACTCGGCCCTGCTGTTCGACAAACACCTGCCAGCGACCCCGCTCGCGAATCAAGGCGCCAACCGGCAAGACGGGCACCGCCTCATGAGTTTCCACAATGATTGCCGCATCGACCCGCCAACCATCGCCCGGTACCGGATCGGGGTGTGCTGGAAGGTCAATCAGCACGGGGACTCGCTGTTCATCGATACCGAGCGCTGACACCTTGGTGTGCGCAACCGGCTCGATCCGCCTGACCTGACCGATCAGCGGCGCCGCACGTCGCGCAAGGGTGAGCCGGACCGGCTGGCCTGGCTGGATGCCCGAGGCTTCGGTACTCAGCACATCGACCACCACCTCGAGGGAGCGAAGATTGCCCAATTCGATCAGGGGTTCGCCGGCAATCACCGGCTGCTCGCTGTCGTGAAGGAGTTTCAGAACCAGCCCGTCAACGGGTGCGGTCACCAGCCAGGCCTCTTCGGGCCGCGTCGCAGCCCCTGAAGACCCACCTGCGCGTTGCAGGGCGGCCAATGCGGCGTTCAGTTCAAAACCGGCGGCCGATTCGGCATGTTCGGCAGCCACGCGAGCCTGTTCGCGTTCGCGCAACGTCAGTTCGGCGTTTTCTCGGTTGGATTCGGACACGAAGCCGCGTCGCGCAAGATCGGCGGCCCGGGCAGCCTCCGACCGGGCCAGTGTCTCGGCAGCGCGGGCTCGGGCGGCCTCGGCGCGAGCCCGCGCGAGCGCAGCGCGGGCAGCGTCGGCGCGAGCGCCCAGCGATGCACTGGTGCGTCGGTCGATCAATGCGGGGTCCTGCGGCAGGATGGTCAGTAACACGTCGCCAGCATGGACGGCGTCGCCCACCCGCAAGGCTGGCCGGGACAGCCTGCCGCTTACCGGCGCGCTGACCAGATAGCGATCCTTTACCCGGGTACGACCTTCGTCTTCCACTGTCCGTTCGAAGCGATCGATTCGCACTGGCGTGAGATCGACTTCGATCGGCTGAGGCCGTAGCGCCGCGTAGAGTCCAGCGCTGATCAGTGCCAGCGCTGCCATTGCGATCATCAGGGTTCGGTAGCGGGCGCTCATTCGCGGGTCTTCAGTACTGCAATCAGGTCCAGCCGCACGAGCCGCCGATGAACGGCGAACGCGCTCACCAGGCTGGTGACCACCATCACGCCAACCGCCCAGGCATACGTGCGCGGCAGAATCGTTACCGGAATGGTGAAGGTCTCGGCACTCATCATGTCCACCAGCAGCGCGGCAAGCAGGCGCCCCGCCAGGCAACCGATGGGCACCGCGAGCAGGGTCTGCAGCGCGAGTTCGCCAAGCATCAGCCGGCTGACTTCGGTCTGGTTCATCCCCAGCACCCGCAGGGTGGCGAGCTCCCAACGGCGCTCGGCCAACGCGATCCGGGCGCTGTTGTAGACCACCCCCGCGGCGATGGCTGCGGCGAACAGGCTCAGTACGCCGGTGAACACCAACAGGTTGCGCTCGGCATTGGAGCGGATATGGTCGATCAGTGCCTGTTTATCGAACACGCCTGTCACAGCGGGCAGCTGCTTGAGTGCGGTAATGAGCGACGGCAGGTCGCTGCGGGCAACTCGAACCGACACCACGTTGACTTGCGCCGCATCGCCTGTCGCTGTCTTCAGTTCCTGTTCGGAAATAAACGCGCTCCGGCCCATCGGCTCGTCGTACACCGCGCCCACCGTGAGCTCACGAATACGCTGACGGCCATCGAGAAACTCAACCTGAACCGTGTCGCCCGCGGCAACGCGCAGTGTGCGTGCGAGGCGATCGCCCAGCATCAGACCCGCGGGTGGCGGTGGCACCGGGCGACCCTGGGCATCAATCGGCTGGCGCAGGCGAGGCTCGTTTGCCAGCGTCTCGAGCTGCAGGCGCTCCGCGCGCTCGCCGGTGCCGATTCGCACTGGGACAGAGCGTCGGGTTTCAGTCTGGATGACGCCCGGCAGTCGCGCCACCTGATGAATTACCCGCTCGGGTACCGCGCGAACAATGCCCAGATGCAGGTCTGCGGGCATGGCCACACCGAAATGGAGCCCGATCATTCGATCGAATGCATCACGCCACCAGCTTCCTGCGACCAGAATCGCAATCGCCCCGGCCATACCGAGCACGGTGAGCGTGGCGCGAACGGGACGCCTCAGAATCGATCGCGCGATCATGATCGTAGCGGGCGAGCGCCGCGATGGCCGCTTCTGAAAACCACCACCGTGGTGGCGATACACCGGCGGCGCTGGCGGCTGCATGGCCTCGGCGGCAGAGAGCCTCAGTACTTCGCGTACGGACAGCGTGGCCGCCCCAAGCGCACCGAGCGTTGAAACGAGTACCGGTGTGGCCGCCACCCAAGTTTCAATCTGATGGGTGGATCCAGGAATTCGAAAAATATCGGTGAAGAGACTGGTCATCCAGGCACCGAGCGCTTTGCCCGCGGTGAGCCCGATGATGTTGCCCGCCAGCACGACCAACGCTGCAAGCAACAGATAGTGGCGAGCAATCAGGAGCGAGGGATAGCCAATCGCCTTCAGCGTGGCGATGCGGTCGCGCTGAGTCCCGACGAGCCGGCTCAGCACCACGTTCAGAATGAACGCGGCTACCGCGAGGAATATCGTGGGCAGCACCGTGGCAAACACGCGCTGTTCGTTGATTTCCTGGGTCAGCACGCGATGGGAGGGTTGCTCCTCGCGTCCATAGGCGCCGCGGGAGCCGTAGCGGGACAGCGCCAAATCAAGTTCGGCTTTCAGTGCGCCCGCCGAAGCGCCCGCTGCAACCCGCAGCGCCAGCATGTTAAAACTTGCCAGCATCCCAAACGCAGCGGCCAGGCGCTCGCCATCCATCCAGATGATCGCGAAGGTGCGGTCGTCGGCCATGCCGCCTTCGCCCACCCCGATCAGATACTCGGGGGATGCCGCAATGCCCGCGATGGTCAACGCCTGCTCCCGGCCATTGATCACGGCGCGAATCCGGTCGCCAGGCGCCAGGCCGCGCCGACTTGCAAATGCCTCGCCGAGCAGGATTTCGGTCGAGCCTGGATTGGGCCAACTGCCTGCGCGAAGCGTCAGCGCATTGACAGCGTCCTGAACCGGCAGATTGAGCAGGCGCGCCGAGAGCAGCGCGTCAATCCCATCGATCGAAATACGAGCTGCATGCATCTGGCCTGCTGCCACGGCTGCGACACCGGGCAGCGCTGCGATCGAATCCGCCAGAGCGGTGGGCGCCTGATGCAGTCGAACAAATAGATCGGCGAAGCGCGACTGCTGGTAGTACGTATCGCGCGCGGACGTCAGTGAGGTGTGGGTAGACATCGTTGCCACAAACGCGGCGGTACCCGCAGCGATGACCAGCGCTATCGTGATGGACTGCATGCGTAGCGCGATCAAGTCCCGCCACAGCATCCGATTGATCGCGCTCACCAGCTGAGCTCCGCGGGTGACAGCCGCTGTCGATTGCGCGTGTCGGCAATGATCTTGCCGTCGGCCAGTCGCAGTACGCGGTCGGCCATGCCGGCGATCGCTGCGTTGTGGGTGATCAGGATGGTGGTCGTACCCAGTTCACGATTGACACGCTCAATCACCTCGAGCACCAGTTTTCCGGTCGGATAATCCAGCGCACCAGTAGGCTCGTCGCACAGCAGAACGTCTGGGCGCTTGGCGATGGCTCTCGCGATCGCCACGCGCTGCTGCTCGCCTCCTGAAAGCTGCGAAGGGAAGTGCCGTTGGCGATCCGCCAGGCCAACTCGGATCAGCGCCTCGTCGGCGGGCAGCGCGTCATCCACCAGATCAGTCACCAGCTCCACGTTCTCGCGAGCGTCAAGGCTTGCGATCAGGTTGTAGAACTGGAAGACGAAGCCAACATGGAGTCGGCGGTAGCGGGTTCGCTCAGCTTCGCTCGCATGCGCGAGGTCAAGATCTCGCCAGAGCAGACTGCCTGATGAGGGGGTATCAAGCCCGCCCAACAGGTTAAGGAGCGTTGACTTGCCACTCCCCGAGGGCCCCAGCAGTACGACGAACTCGCCTGCGGGCACATCCAGATCGACACCGCGCAGTGCGCAGACCTCGGTTTCACCGCTGCCGTAGCTGCGCGTGAGCGCGCGGGCGCGATAAACCATCGCATCGCCAGCGGGCGCCCTCGGAGGGGGCGAGGTGCGCTGCGATCCGTGCGGCATTGCGCGGCGGCTGCATGGAAACGGAACAATATCGGCCATGGAGGCCGAGATGCTGCGCCCAAACCGTGATGCGCGACTTGTTCGCGCTCAGATCTAACCGTGGCCGTCTGTCAGGCGGCCTGACCCAGTGGTTCGCGGTGCAGTCGATTGATCAGCGTGTCGAGAAAGTTTTCGCAGCGTTCGAGCTGTTCGATTTCAACGCACTCGTCGGGCTGATGCGCGACCGCAATTCGGCCTGGCCCACAGATGATGGTGGGAATACCGATGCCCTGCAGAATGCCGCCCTCGGTGCCGAAGCTCACGCGTCCAACCGCCGAGTGTCCGCACAGCGGTGTGATCGCCTGGGCAAGATACGTGTTGCCGCGTTCGTCGAGCGCTGGTGTATCGAAGATCTCATCGAACTCGATGAAACAATCGGGCGCGATCGCGCGCATACCCGGTAAAACCTCAGTGTCGCACCAGGCCCTCAGCTCGCCAAGAAGCTCGGCCGCCGTGGCCCCGGGCAGGGCTCGAATTTCAAGCAGGAACTCGCAGTCTTTGGCGGTGATGTTGTGTGCGGTGCCACCTTGAATTCGACCCACATGGATGCTGGTGTGAGGGAATTCGAATCCATCATGTCGGGCGGCCTCTCGCATCCGCTGCTGCATCTGTTGGCAGCGGACGATGATGCGCGCGGCCACTTCAACCGCCGAGACACCGCTGTCGCGTAGCGACGAGTGCACCGAGTGGCCGCGAATTCTGACGCGATAGCCGGCAGCGCCTTTGTTGGCCACCACCACCCGCATCGATGTGGGCTCGCCGATGATGCAGGCCTGTGGTCTGGCCGGTGCGCTGGCCAGATGATCAGCCAGCTGACGCATGCCGCCCATATTGGTTTCTTCGTTGTACGACAGCGCAATATGAATGGGCGTGCTGAGCCGCGCTTCGAGAATTCGGGGTACCGCCTCGACCACACAGGCAATAAATCCCTTCATGTCGGCCGACCCGCGTGCGTAGAGGCTTCCCTCGCGCTCGGTGAGCGAAAACGGGTCGGTGGACCAGGCCTGGCCCGCCACGGGTACGACATCCGAATGCCCGGACAGCATCAACCCGCCGCGGTCATCGGGGCCGATGGTGGCAAACAGGTTGGCTTTACCCGCCTCTTGGGCGTGCTGAACGGTGGCCTGGATGCCGTGGTCAGCGAGCCGGTTCGCAACCCAGTTGATGAGTGCGATGTTGCTGTTTGCGCTGACCGTGTCGAAGGCAACCAGTGTGCGCAGGGTATCGATGGTGGCGGCAAGGGTCATAGAAGGCCTCGGGGCAGCAGGTCCTGCGGGGGTCCGCTGGGCAGTCAGGGGGAATAGGAATAGTATAGAAACATTAATGATGCCCCGTGGAGGCCACGATGAATGCTCCCGAAAAAAGCCCGCTTCACGCAATGACCGCGCCTGATCTGTCGTCGTGGTGGATGCCTTTCACCGCCAACCGCAATTTCAAGGCCAAGCCCCGAATGCTGGCGCGAGCAAGCGGTATGTATTACTGGACCGACGATGGCCGCGAAATCCTCGACGGCACCGCCGGTCTCTGGTGTGTCAACGCAGGCCATGGCCGTGAGGAAATCGCCCGTGCCGTGGGCGAACAGGCCGCCATGCTTGATTTCGCCCCGTCCTTTCAGTTTGGCCACCCGATCGGGTTTGAGTTCGCCAGCCGTCTCACACGCATTGCGCCGCCGGGGTTTGGCAAGGTGTTCTTCACCAATTCGGGTTCCGAATCGGTCGATACCGCGCTCAAAATTGCGCTGGCATACCACCGGGCCCGTGGCCAGTCGCAGCGCACTCGCTTAATTGGGCGCGAACGGGGCTACCACGGCGTGGGCTTCGGCGGTATCTCGGTGGGTGGCATCGTCAATAACCGTCGCGCGTTCTCGGGCAATCTGCTCAGCGCCGTTGATCACCTGCCCCACACGCACAACCTCGAGCAGAACGCCTGGTCGCGTGGCCAGCCTGCCTGGGGTGCTCATCTTGCCGATGACCTCGAGCGGCTGGTGGCGCTGCATGGGGCCGACACCATCGCAGCGGTCATCGTGGAGCCAGTGGCCGGTTCCACCGGCGTTCTGGTGCCGCCAAAGGGTTATCTCGAGCGGCTGCGCGAACTCTGCACGCGTCACGGCATTCTGCTTATCTTTGACGAGGTCATCACCGGATTCGGCCGCCTGGGCGCGCCATTCGGGACCGACTACTTCGGTGTCAGCCCCGACCTGTTCACCGCCGCGAAGGGCCTCACCAACGCAACCGTGCCGATGGGCGCGGTGTTCGTACGCGATGAAATTCACGACGCATTCATGCAGGGGCCCGAACACCTCATCGAGCTGTTCCATGGCTACACCTACTCGGGCCATCCGCTCGCCTGCGCAGCGGGCATCGCCACGCTCGACATCTATGAGCGCGAGCAGTTATTGACCCGGGTCACTCAGATCGCAGATATCTGGGCTGACGCGGTCCAGAGCCTGCGGGGTATGCCTCACGTCATCGATACCCGCAATATCGGCCTCATTGGCGCAATCGAACTGGAACCGCGACCCGGGGCACCGGGTGCCCGCGCGTTTGATGCCATGGTGGCGGCGTTTGAGGCGGGCCTCATGATTCGATTCACCGGCGACATCATTGCGTTGTCGCCGCCTCTCATCATCGAGCCCAGTCACATTGACCGTCTGTTCACCACGCTGCGGGGCGTGATCGCGAAGCTGGCCTAGCGGCTCTCTGCGCTGCTAGCGCCAGCCTCTCCATTGATAACTTCGGAAAATCAAGAGATCACTACAAAGTATTTTTCGCAATAAGAGATCGGCGACAGAATCCAATCCCCTGATTCCATTTGGGTTGTGTTGCCATGAAATCTCTTGTCGCGTTGTTAATGGGTTGGCTTCTGTCGGCGTCGGTCGCCATGGCCGCGCCGCCACTGATCACCCCCGCCGAATTGCAGCCGCTTCTGTCGAACCCGGCGGTGCGGGTCATCGATATCCGCGA
>CAZORB010000003.1:21808-41054 GCA_964581825.1 uncultured Bordetella sp. | reverse complement strand
GACGAAGTGGCGCAGGCGATCGAGCGTAACAACGCCACGCTGGTCGATGCGCGCCCGGCGGACTTCTTTAACGGTCAGACCCGGCACGCCGCTGCGCGCAGCGCGGGAACGCTGAAGGGTGCAGTCAACGTGGAACACGCCAGCTGGTTTCAGCCAGGCAGTTCCAGCTTTGTGTCGACCGATGAGGCGCGCCGCGTCGCTTCTGCGTTGAACCTTGATCCGAAGCGCGACACCTTGTCGTTCTGCAACACCGGGCACTGGGCTGCCACGAACTGGTTCGCCCTGTCCGAGGTACTGGGCCAGCCGCAGGTCAAACTTTACGCAGGGTCCATGGTGGATTGGACATCATCACCGCAGGCACTGCCGATGGACAACGCGCCCGGTCGGGTCGGCCAGCTGATGGTCGACTTCAAGATGTGGGCCGCCCGCACGTTCAACTGAGCTGAGCCTGCTCATGTCACAGGCACCTGTCGGGGCCGCCGCCGCTGCCTTTCCCGGCCCTTCCCGTTTGGCAGGGCGGGGCCTTCTCAGCCTGGCGATTGCCGGCTTTTTCTTGCTGCTGGTGATGGCGGTGTCGGTCAGGCAGGCGGTGTTGTTTCTGGTCGGGATCGGGCTGGGCGCGGCCCTTGCCGGATGCAGATTCGGCTTCACCACCGGTTGGCGTCAGCTGGTCAGCGACCGCGATCCGCGCGGCGTGTCGGGTCAACTGCTGCTGCTCGCGTTGGCTTCGGCGCTTGCCATGCCATTGCTTGGCAGGTTCGGCGAACTGCAGGCGGCGCTGGGTCCGCCCAGCGTGTCGCTTCTGGTGGGCGCCTTCGTGTTTGGTCTCACCATGCAGATTGCCGATGGCTGCGGGTCCGGCACGCTGTATAAGGCCGGCATGGGCGTCCCACTGAATCTGGGCATCCTGCCGGTGTTTGCCTTCGGGAGCTTTCTGGGGTCGCTGCATCTGTCCCCCTGGCTGTCACTCGGCGCTACCGAACCCGTCGGCATGGTGGAGCAACTCGGGCCAGGTGCAGCGCTCGCCCTTACGCTGGCGGGTCTGATGCTGCTCGCCGCGTTGATTCGGGTGTGGGTAGGACCCGGGCGGTCGTGGGTTGAGCGGCGCTGGATGATTGGGGCGGTCGCGCTGGCGCTCCTTGCTACGTTGAATCTGCTCTTTGCCGGCCAGCCTTGGGGCGTGGTGTATGGCTTTGGGCTGTGGGCGGCGAAGGTCGCGCAGATCACTCCCTGGTGGGATCCCGCAGCCAGCCCCTTCTGGTCGCAGGCAAGCCATGCGGCTTTGCTGACGCAGAGCGTGCTGATGGACGTCACCTCAATCACCAACATCGGCATTCTGGCGGGCGCGCTCTGGATATCGGCTCGCACAGAGGAGGTGTCGCGCCCGCTGACCGCCGCACAGTGGGCAATCGGCCTCGCAGCAGGGCTGCTCATGGGCTACAGCTCCCGACTGGCTTTCGGATGCAATGTAGGCGCGATGCTAAGCGGCATATCCACCGGCAGCGTGCACGGCTGGATTTGGCTTGGGCTCGCGTTCGCGGGGTCGCTCGCCGGAATACGGCTGCGCAAACGTTTCGGATTTGATCGATGAGCGCGCCGTTACCGTCAGCGCTTTCTCAGCGTCGCTGGCGCAAGCTGCGGGCCTGGGCGTTTTGGGGCGCGCTTGCGCTCTTCATCGCATGGGATTTCCATGCGTCCAATCCGATTGATCTTCGCAATGAGCCGCCGCTGATCGCCGCAGGTTCCGGCAGGGTGAGCGCTGGCGGCCACTGCTCCATGTCCAAGTAGGGCCGCGCGCTTGGCGCGCTGATGCGCCTGCTGCGCTTATGCAAACAGCGCGTCGAACCCTTCCTCGGGTTCAAAGCGGCCGTCCCGAAACAGCAGCCGCGTTGGACCGGGCATGGCCCGCTCGCGTACGGGGTGATTTGGATCACCCGGGTAAGCAACCAGACGGCCAGCCTCAACATTGCGCGGGCTCGGCTCGATGGTGGGGGGTGGGCGGCGCCGTGCTTCAGCCAGAATGTCTGCGGCGCAACTGAATCGAGAAAAATGCGCGAGGGTCATGATCTGCGGGGCCGCTAGATCGATTTCGCGCGCCCAGTAGCGTTCAAGCGCGTCGCGGGGCCGCTGCCAGATTCCCTCTGTGGTTTCGCGCTGATCGTGCCGGGCGACCTGCGTAGCAGGCGACATGGCGACGAAGAAGCGTGTATCGAAGCGCTTGTTCATGAGCGTGGCCATCTTGGGCGTGACCCAGCGCGACCATGGGATCAGCTGGCTGATTTCGAGCTTGAGGTCAAACGATTCGAGAAGCTCGAGAAAGCTGAACCCTTCGCGCGCCTGATGGCCGACGCGCTCGGCAAGCGCGCCATCGATACCGTGCGCAAACAGCACGCCGCATTCCTCGAAAGTTTCGCGGCAGGCGGCTACAAAGTAGCCAGCGGCGTGATGGGGCTCAATCGCCTGATCGGCCAGCGCGCGGTGCAGCGCGTCGGGCGCTGTGTCGAGCCGCGCAAGCAGCGCATCGTCGTGATCGTCGTGGTCGACCTTTCCCCCGGGGAACACATAGGCACCCCCCAGCACATCCGAATTGCCGTGTCGGCGCAGCATGAACACCTCGGGGCCGTTCTGGGCATCGCGTATCAGCATGACGCTAGCCGCAGGTCTGGGCGGTGTGGTGACTTCAGCTTCGTTTAGTTGCAGCGCCATGTTGGGTTCCTGTCAGCGAGCGGTAATGTCGGACTTAGCGTTTGATCTGCTCCGAATCGCCGCCGCGGGCTTTCGCAGCGCGGCGACCCCACGACCACACATAGTTCAGGCCCGAGGCAAAGATGGTGCAGGTTAACGCCGCGTAGGCTGGCTCAAGCCCGGCGGTGATCTCGATGATACCGGCAGCGTCCACCAGCACGCCTGTGAGTACGCCGAATTCGAGCGCAGTGTTGAGCTTGGAAAGCCGCGTGGGCGCCATTTCATATTCGTGAATCAGAAAGTGGAATGCCACGGCGCCGAAGACGATGACTACGTCCCGCGCGATCACCGCTGCGGCGAGCCAGCTGGGCAGTAGCCCTTCAGCGGCTAACATCAGGGTCACGGTAAGCATCGTGAGCTTGTCCGCGAGCGGATCGGCGATTGCGCCGAAGCGGGTGCGCTGATCCCAGCGGCGTGCGAGAAATCCGTCGAGCAGATCACCCAGCGCGCACAGTGCGAACAGCAGGAGCGCAATGCCGAACTCGCGCTGTGCAAGTGTGTAAGCGATGACCGGAATCAGAAGCGCCCTGATGATTGTGATCAGGTTGGGCAGCGTCAGAAGCCGTGGCGTCATATGCGGGTACGGTCAGAGAGAAATTCCGCGAGAGCGCGGCCGGTGTGTGAATCGGGCTGTTGAATCAGTTGCTCCGGCGGTGCGCTGGACACCAGACGCCCGCCACCGGCGCCGCCCTCCGGTCCGAGATCAACCATCCAGTCGGCCTCGGCCCAGATGTCAAGATTGTGCTCCACCACCACCAGCGTGTTGCCAGCATCGACCAGCCGATGCAATACGCGAATCAGCTTCTCGACATCAGCCATGTGCAGGCCGACGGTGGGTTCATCGAGCACATAAAGCGTGTGCGGTCCGGCGGGTACCGACGCCCCCGCTGCCAGCGCCTTCGCCCTGGCGCGAGCAATCCGCGGATCGTCGACGTCGGTGAGCGTGCGAACCTTGGCAAGCTCGGTGACCAGTTTGATGCGCTGCGACTCGCCACCCGATAGGGTCGGGCTGGGCTGGCCAAGTGTCAGGTAGCCCAGGCCGACATCCTGCAGCAGCTGCAGCGGATGCGCGATCGACGGGTGCGCGGCAAACCAGGGCAACGCCTCATCAACACTCATTGATAAAACGTCACCGATCGAAGCGTCGCGCAGGCGGATGGACAGCGTTTCGGGGTTGAAGCGTCGGCCACCGCAGGCATCGCACAGTACTTTCACATCGGGCAGGAAACTCATTTCGATGGTCTGTACGCCCTGGCCCTCGCAGGCCGGGCAGCGGCCGCTTCCCGTGTTGAAGCTGAACCGCGACGCAGTAAAGCCGCGAAGCCGCGCTTCGGCGCTGTCAGCGAACAGCCGACGAATCGCATCCCAGAAACCGATATAGGTTGCCGGGCATGATCGCGGCGTCTTGCCGATGGGCGTCTGATCAACCTCGAGTACCCGGCTGATAGGCTGCCAGCCATCGAGCGCCTCAAGTCCTGACAGCCTGGGCTGAGGTTTACGGTTGTTACGGGCGCGCACCTGAGCTGTAACGTTGCTAAGCAACACTTCTCGGGCCAGCGTGGACTTGCCTGAGCCCGATACGCCGGTAATCACGCTCAATCGGCCGAGCGGGATCTCCACGTTGACATGCCTGAGATTGTGGCGATGCGCCCCGCGTAGCGTCAGCCAGCCTGGAGGATCCTGGCTGCCCACAGCGCGCCGTGGCGATAACGGATGGGCCAGCGGCTTCGACAGATACCGACCGGTGAGACTGTCGGGGTGGGCGGCCAACGCAGCATGGTCACCGGCCGCAATCACACGCCCGCCCAAGCGACCGGCGCCAGGGCCGATGTCGATCACATGATCGGCGCGACGAATGGTGTCTTCGTCGTGCTCAACGACCAGCAGCGTATTGCCCTTGGCGCGAAGCATCTCCAGGGTATCAAGCAGCACCCGATTATCCCGCGGGTGAAGACCGATCGTGGGCTCGTCCAGCACATAGCAGACCCCCTGCAGGTTCGACCCCAGCTGTGCAGCGAGCCTGATGCGTTGTGCCTCGCCGCCCGACAGCGTGGGTGCGGCGCGGTCGAGGGCGATATAGCCCAGGCCAACGTCTGAGAGAAAATTAAGTCGCGATCGGATTTCTGTGAGGACATCGCGCGCGATGTCGGCCGCGCGGCCCGAAAACTCAACCTGACGCAGCCAGCGCGAGCAGTCATCCACCGGCATGGCAGTAAGTTCGGCGATCGATGTGTCGGCGAGCTTGACCGCCAGCGCAGTGGCATTGAGCCTGCGACCATCGCAGCGCGCGCAGGGCTCTTCACCCGGTCCCTGCTCATCAGCATCGGCGCTGCCTGTCGCGTCATCGCGGGCAGCGGCAGCGCGCGCGTCGGCTGCGATCTGATCGGCCAGTTTCTCGGCAAGCGCACCCACAGACTCGACACTGGTGTCCTCGCCCGACCGGTGCCTTTCGTCCACTTGGGGAACATAGGGCAGCTTGATACCTGTCCCGATGCAGGCTGCGCACCAGCCGATCTTGGAGTTGAATGAAAACAGCCGTGGGTCGGGCTCTGCAAAACTCGCCGCGCATGACGGGCACGCTCGCCGGGTTGAAAACAGCCGGGGCTTGAGCAGCAGGGCCTCGCGCTCAAAGGCATCGCGATCGCCAGCCGTGTGGGCATGGTGGAGCGACTCGAGCGAATCGATCACCATGACCCGGCCTTTGCCGAGATCAAGTGCGGTGGCAAGCGCCTCGCGCAGCTGCGCCTCGTTGCGAGGATCTACCTGCAGCGACGCAACGGGAAGCTCGATGTCGTGCTCGATGAATCGATCGATTCGGGGAAAGCCCGTAGTGGGCAGAAAACGGCCATCGACCCGCAAGTGGGTATAGCCGCGGGCGCTCGCCCACTTTGCCAGGTCGGTGTAGACGCCTTTTCGCGCAACGACGAGCGGTGCCAGAAGGCCAATGTGCCGGCCGCGAAGGTCGGTCATCAGTCGGGCCAGGATGGCGTCGGCGCTCTGCGGCTCGATGCTCACGCCACAATCTGGGCAGTGCTGCGTGCCCAGCTTCACATAAAGCAGTCGCAGGAAATGGTAGATCTCGGTGAGCGTGGCAACCGTGCTTTTTCGTCCCCCGCGGCTGGTGCGCTGCTCAATTGCAACCGTGGGTGGAATACCGTAGAGCGCATCCACATCGGGGCGCGTGGCTGGCTGCACGAACTGACGCGCGTAGGCGTTGAGCGACTCAAGGTAACGGCGCTGGCCTTCGCCAAAAATCACATCAAACGCCAACGTGGATTTTCCCGAGCCTGAGACGCCGGTGATCACGGTCATCTGGTCGCGCGGGATCTCGACGTCGATGTTCTTCAGGTTGTGCTCGCGGGCGTGGTGCACCAGGATGGCATGTCGCCCGCGTTCGCGCAGGGCGCTTTGCAGCGGCTTGCCTGCCTGCGCGAACCCCGATACGACTGGTGGTTCGGCTGCGGTCAGTAGGGCTGCGCTTGGGGCCTCGGTGGCACTGCTGCCGTGGGTCTCGCTCAGCCTGCGCAACTGCGCCAGATAGTCGGCCAATGCCCGTCCGGTTGCCGACCCAGAGTGCGCCGCCAGCGCTTCTGGAGGGCCCTCGGCCACCAGCTGGCCGCCTCGCTCGCCACCATCGGGGCCGAGATCGATGACCCAGTCGGCCGCGCGGACCACATCCAGGTTGTGCTCGATCACGAGCAGCGAGTGCCCGGCGACCAGCAACTTTCTGAGCGCACGAAGCAGTCTGGCCACGTCATCGAAGTGCAGGCCGGTGGTGGGCTCATCGAACATGAACAGAGTACCGCGTCGGCCTGATCGCGCCGCGCGCCAGCCAGGCGCGGTGGGCTCTGTGAGCCCCTGACTGGCAGCCTCGGCAAGAAATCCCGCAAGCTTCAGGCGCTGCGCTTCGCCGCCCGACAGGGTCGGTACCGGTTGTCCAAGCCTTAAATAATCGAGTCCGACATCCGATAGCGGCTGCAGCCTTGAACGTACCTCCGGGTCATCGGCGAAAAAGGCCAGCGCCTCGGTCACGGTCATGTCCAGGATGTCCGCCGCCGATGCTGCTGAAAACTTGGACCCATCGGCGCGCCGAGCGCTCGCGGCGCCGTTGAGTCGCACCTCGAGCGTTTCATTTCGGAATCGCTTGCCGTCGCAATCAGCGCAGCGCAGGTACACATCGGACAGAAATTGCATCTCGACATGCTCAAAGCCGTTGCCACCGCAGGTTGGGCATCGGCCGTCGCCCGAATTGAAGCTGAACGTGCCCGGCGTGTAGTGCCGCTCGCGTGCCAGCGGCGCAGCTGCCAGCCGCTTGCGAATCGGGTCATAAGCGCCCACGTAACTGACCGGACTCGATCGCGCAGTTTTGCCGATCGGTGACTGATCGACGAAGACGACATCGGCAAGCCAGTCATCGCCCAGCAGGCGGTCAAATGCCCCAGGCGCTTCAGTGGCTTTACCTTTGGCTTTCATCAACGCCGGCAGCAGCACGTTTTGCATCAATGTGGACTTGCCACTACCCGAGACGCCGGTGATACAGACGAAACGTTCGAGCGGAATGCTGACGTCGATGCCGCGAAGATTGTGTTCGCGGGCGCCTTCAATGATGAGCTTGGGCGTGCCCGAAGCAACCGGCATTGCACGGCCGGTCACCACCTGTCGGCGACCGGCAAGGTAGTCGCCAGTGAGCGTTGCAGCGGTACGCAGCGCAGAAGGTGGACCGTTAAACACGATGGTGCCGCCACGTTCACCCGGACCTGGCCCAATATCGATGATGCGATCGGCAGCAAACATCACGGCGGGATCATGTTCCACGACCACCAGCGAGTTGCCCGCGTCACGCAGCCGGCGCATGACCGCATTGACCCGATCCATGTCGCGTGGGTGCAGGCCAATGGAAGGTTCGTCGAGTACGAACAGCGTATTGACCAGCGACGTGCCGAGCGCGGTAGTCAGATTGATCCGCTGCACTTCGCCACCAGACAGGGTTCGCGACTGTCGATCCAGGGTTAGATAACCCAGCCCGACATCACAGAGGTAGGTCAGGCGCGCGCGTAATTCGATCAGCAGCTGTGCGAGCGCTTCTTCGCGTGCATCGGTGTTGCCACGCGCGGGATCCGTTTGCGCAGCGATACCGTCAAAAAATTCGCGGATGCGCTCAATTGGAAGCAGCATCAGATCGTGGAGCGACAGACCTGGCATCGCGGCCAGTTTCTCGTCCGACCACTGCACACCCACCGGTCGGAATCGCTGCCAGGCGCCCCGGTCGTCTCGGGCCTGCAGCGCCTGATCAGCCTGTGCCTGGTCGCCTACGCGCCACCACAGCGCCTCGGGCTTGAGACGCGCGCCCTGACAGACTTTGCAGGCGGTATACGAACGGTATTTCGAGAGCAGCACACGGATGTGCATCTTGTAGGCTTTGCTCTCAAGCCATTCAAAGAAGCGGTTCACACCGTACCACTGCTTCTGCCAGTTGCCCGTCCAGTCGGAGCCGCCTTCAATCACCCATTGCCGCTGCGCTGCGGATAGATCGCGCCAGCGCTGATCGAGCGGAACGCCAGCACGCGGCGCGAATTTCGCGAGATCGCGCTGGCAGTCTTTGAAGCTCTCGGTCTGCCAGGGGCGCACAGCCCCTTCTGCCAGCGTTTTGCTCTCGTCCGGAATCACCAGGCCCAGATCGATTCCGATCACCCGACCAAAGCCCCTGCAGGTCTCGCACGCGCCCAGTGGCGAGTTAAACGAAAACAGGCTGGGCAGTGGCTCCGCGTAGTTGATGTCGCACTCGGCGCAGTGCAGGCCGCTGCTGAAGCGCCAGACTGCCGCGTCCTGGCCCTGGTCGTCCAGGGCGTGAATGGATAGTCGACCCTGGCCTTGCCGCAACGCGGCCTCAATCGCTTCACCGAAGCGGCTGCGCTCGACTGAACTGGCACGGAATCGATCCTGGACCACCAGCAGCACGGTGCGACTGCTGTCATCGCGCGCTTCGCTTCGTCGATGTACGCGGGTATAGCCCTGGGCCTGAAGATGCTGCTCAACTTCGGCCTCGGTAAAGTTGGTGGGTACCCGGACCTCGAAACAGATCAGCAGCCGCGGGTCGCCTGCCGCAGCCGCCCGCTGCTGCACCGTATCGAGGATGTCGGCCGCGCTGTCGCGCTGTACCGGCTGGCCGCAGCACCGGCAGTGAAGCCGTGCAGTCCGGGCAAACAGCAGCTTCAGATGGTCATTGATCTCGGTCATGGTGCCGACCGTGGATCGCGACGTGCGGACCGGATTGGTCTGATCGATTGCGATGGCGGGCGGCACACCTTCGATTCGGTCGACCTGGGGTTTATCCATCCGGTCAAGGAATTGGCGCGCGTAGGCCGAGAAGGTTTCGACATAGCGACGCTGACCCTCGGCGTAGAGGGTGTCGAACACCAGCGACGACTTGCCCGAGCCTGATACGCCCGTGACCACCACCAGCTCGCCCGTGGGGATGTCGAGATCGATGTTTTTGAGATTGTTCTGGCGGGCGCCGCGAATGCGGATCGCCGGCGACTCGACCGGAGGTTTAGGCACGATGAGGATCTTGGGAGAGAGGGCGGGAAAAGCCGTGCCGAGCCGCGTGAGCAGGCACTCGTTTCGAGTGTATCAGCGCCGCAGACCGCGTTCTGAAAGGCCCCGGATCATGATGGCTCCTACTTGCTATCGCCAGGATTCACGCGCCCTGACCGCTTTCCTGCTGATGACCCGTGTCGAGCCAGGGCGAGCGGTTGGGGCAGGCGGCTAGAATTCGGTGACCGTGTCATCTGATCCTCCACCGTTGGCCAGCGCCTCCCCCTATGACGTCCGTTGTTGATTCAGCTTCTCCCGCAGCCCACCGTTCGCGGCCGCTTGCCGCGCTTTTGGCGCTGCTCTTTGGCACGCTGGGGCTTCATCGTCTGTATCTTCGGTCGGGGGCGTGGTGGATTTACCCCATGCTGTCGATGCCACTATTGGGCTGGGCGCTACGCGCTGATCCCTGGTTCCGACATCCGGGCTTTTTTGCCTTCAGCCTTCTAGCGGTCGTGACGCTGATCGAGGCGATCGTGATCAGTCTGACCCCCGATCTGCGTTGGGACCAGCGGCACAACACAGGCTCCGGGCGCGCATCAGCCAACCGCTGGGCACCGGTGCTGATCGCGATCGTGTCGCTGATCGGCGCGGCCATGCTCGGCATGTCGGTGATGGCCATCGCGCTCGAAGGCTGGTTTAACGCGCGTCTGGGGCGCTGAAACGAGATTGAACTGATGAGTACCGAACTGCTGTTTCGCGAAGATGCCTACCTGAAGCAGTGCGAGGCACGGGTGATCGCCACGGGCGATCGAGGCCTTGAATTTGATCGCACCGTGTTCTACCCGATGGGCGGCGGGCAACCAGGCGATACCGGCGTATTGATCAGGGCGGACGGGTCAGTGCTGCGGATTACCGATACCCGAAAGGGCGATACGCCCGAATCGGTGCTGCATCTCACCGAGCCCGGGCAGGCGCAACCTGCGGTAGGCGAGCTCGTGAGGCTGGAACTCGACTGGGACCGGCGGTACGCGCACATGCGAATCCACACCAGCCTGCATGTGCTGTCGTGCGTGGTGATAGCGCCTGTCACAGGCGGCAACATCGCTGCTGATCGCGGGCGACTGGATTTCGATATCGACATGAGCCTGCTCGATGCGCAACGTATCGAAAGCGGCGTCAACGACCTGATTGCCCGCGCGGTTGACACCGAAACCGTCTGGATCACTGACGAAGAACTCGATGCGCACCCCGAACTGGTCAAGACCATGTCGGTACAGCCGCCCCGCGGCGCAGGCCGGGTGCGTCTGCTCAAAATTCCTGGCATCGATCTACAGCCCTGCGGCGGCACGCATGTTCGAAATATCGGCGAGATCGGTACGATCAAGGTACTTCGAATTCGCAATGAGGGGCGCCGTAACAAGCGGGTCGAGGTGGGCTTCGCATGAACAAAGGACTGCACCAATGACCAGAACCGTGGTGGCCACCGCAGACGCACCGGCTGCGATCGGGCCGTATTCCCAGGCGATTCGCGTGGATCGCACCGTTTACCTGTCGGGGCAACTCGCGCTTGACCCGGCGACCGGCCAGCTGGTGGAGGGTGGGTTTGAGTCGCAGGTTCGCCGCGCATTCGCCAACCTCGACGCAGTCGCTCGGGCAAGCGGAGGTTCGCTCGCCGACTGCGTCAAGCTCACCCTATTTCTCACCGATCTCGCGCACTTTTCGGTTGTGAACGCGGTGATGGAGCAACTGTTTCCGAAGCCGTTTCCGGCCCGCTCTACGGTGGGTGTCGCCAGTTTGCCTCGCGGTGCGCAGTTCGAGGTCGAAGCGATCATGGTTCTGCCTGGCTAACGCGTGCCGCGCGAACGCTCCAAGGCCCCGGCCGTCAAAGGGGCAACAGGTCTTGATGCGTTTGCGCGCCTGGGCGTGCGGCGCGACATCGATCTGCTGCTGCATCTGCCGCTGCGCTACGAAGACCTTACGGTGGTGGTGCCCATCGGCAGCACGCGCGCGGGTGATCACGCCCAGGTCGAAGGCACTGTCCGCGCCTGCCGGGTTGATGAACGGCCCCGCCGAATGCTGCGCGTGGACATTGAAGATTCAAGTGGCGCACTGACGCTGCGGTTCATCCATTTCAATGTGATGCAGCAGCGTCAGTTCGCCGCCGGCAGCCGGGTGCGTGCCTATGGTGAAATTCGCAGCACCCTGTTCGGGTCTGAGATCGTGCATCCACGCTATCGGCTGGTGGGCGACAGCGCGCCGATTCCCCAGCAGCTCACCCCGGTGTATCCCACCGTGGCCGGCATCGGGCAGGCGCTGATCCGCTCAGCGATCGCGCGGCGTCTGCGCACCCTGTCGCTGCCCGATACCGTTCCGGCCAACATCATCAGCCGGCTTGGGCTGCCGGGGCTGGCTGATGCGCTGAAATTTCTACACGCGCCACCGCCTGAGGCATCCACCGCGGCGCTCGAGGAGCGCAGCCTGCCGGCCTGGCGTCGGGTGATCTTCGACGAACTGCTGGCCCAGCAGCTGTCGCTTCGACGAGCGCGTGCGGCGCGCGCCGACCTGCGCGCGATGCCGCTGCCCGACACGACGCTTGCCGAACGACTGAACGCGACATTGCCCTTTGCACTGACCGGCGCGCAGCGCCGAGCAGCCGCCGAGATCACGCACGACCTCGCGCTCGCTCAGCCCATGAATCGGCTGCTGCAGGGAGACGTGGGGTGTGGCAAAACCGTGGTGGCCGCGCTGGCCGCCTGTCAGGCAATCGGTAGCGGCGCTCAGGTGGCCATGATGGCGCCTACTGAGATCCTCGCCGAGCAGCATCTCCGTAAGCTTGGACCGTGGCTGGAGCCGCTGGGGATTCGGGTGGGCTGGCTTGCTGGCTCGGTCCGCGAGCCCGACAAGCGCGCCGTACGTGCAGCGGTCGAAGCCGGTGAAATCAATCTGCTGGTGGGAACGCATGCGCTGATCGAGGAATCCGTGAAGTTCGCCCGGCTGGGGCTCGCGATCATCGATGAGCAGCACCGGTTTGGCGTTGCCCAGCGCTTATCGCTTCGCGAGCGCGCTGAGCTGCTTGCGCATCAGCTGATGATGAGCGCAACCCCGATTCCGCGCTCGCTTGCCATGAGCTATTACGCGGACCTCGATGTATCGGTCATTGATGAATTGCCGCCTGGCCGGACGCCGGTGGTCACACGGCTGGTGTCCGACACACGCCGCGACGAAATCATCGAGCGCGTCCGCGCCGCGGCTGAAGATGGCCGGCAGGTGTACTGGGTCTGTCCGCTTATCGAAGAGTCCGAAGCGCTCGAACTGCAGACAGCCATCGATACTCACGCTGCGCTCTCCGAGGCGCTGGCGCCGCTGTCTGTGGGTTTGCTGCACGGCCGGCTCGCACCTGCCGACAAGCAGCAGGTGATGCGCGAGTTCACTGAGGCGCGCATCCATGTGCTGGTGGCCACCACCGTGATCGAGGTGGGTGTCGATGTCCCCAATGCGTCGCTGATGGTGATTGAGCATGCAGAACGCTTCGGGCTTGCGCAGCTGCATCAGCTGCGTGGTCGGGTGGGGCGGGGCGCGCATAAAAGTATCTGCGTCCTGCTTTATCGCAGTCCGCTGTCGCAGTCGGGGCGGGAGCGGCTGCGCGCAATGCATGAAACCACTGACGGCTTTGAGATTGCGCGTCGCGACCTTCGTCTACGCGGGCCAGGGGAATTCCTGGGCGCCCGTCAGTCGGGCCAGTCGATGCTGCGTTTTGCTGACCTCGACCGCGATGCAGATCTGGTCGATGCAGCACGCGACTGCGCCTCGGCCATGCTGAGGGATCATTCCGAAATGGTCGATGCTCACATCAGCCGCTGGCTGGGCGCGCGCCAGGAGTTTTTGAAGGCATGAGACTGGTCGCGCCGCTTGGTATCATCAGCCCGTCATGACGCTTACCGAACTTAAGTACATCGTTGCCGTTGCGCGCGAGCGGCACTTCGGGCGCGCGGCCGAAGCGTGCTTCGTCAGCCAGCCCACGCTATCAGTAGCCATTCGCAAGCTGGAAGATGAGCTGGGCGTTCAGCTGTTCGAACGAGGCTCGTCCGAAATCTCGGTCACGCCCATCGGTACGCAGATCATCGAGCAGGCCCAGCGCGTGCTCGAACAGGCAGCAGCGGTTAAGGAAATTGCCAAGCACGGCAAAGATCCGCTATCGGGCCCGGTCAAGGTCGGTGTCATCTATACCATCGGCCCGTATCTGCTGCCGCAGCTGGTGCGTCAAATGATCAGCGATGCGCCGCGAATGCCCATGCTGTTGCAGGAGAATTTCACTGCGAAGCTGCTCGAGCTGCTCCGACAGGGCGAAATCGATGTAGCCATCATGGCCGATCCTTTCAACGCGCAGGGACTGGTCACGCAGCCGCTTTACGATGAGCCCTTCGTGGTGGCAGTGCCCGCCGGCCATCCGCTTGCCGAGCGCAAGTCAGTGCCCGCCACACTGCTGAAAACCGAGACCATGCTGCTGCTGGGCACTGGTCATTGTTTCCGCGATCAGGTGCTCGAAGTGTGCCCGGAGCTGTCTCGCTACTCGCAGGCCAGCGCCGGTATCCAGAAAACCTTCGAGGGCTCATCACTCGAAACGATTCGCCATATGGTGGCTTCGGGCATCGGCATCACGGTGCTGCCCTGGACCGCCATGCCTGCGCCCTCCCGCCGCGAAACCTTGCTTAGCTATGTACCGTTCGACGATCCGGCGCCAGTGCGCCGGGTCTCGATTGCATGGCGAAAGAGCTACGCGCGCGCGCCAGCGGTCGCCAAGATTCGTGAGGCGGTGCTGAAGCTCAAGCTGTCGGGTGTCACGATGCTGCCGGATGAGCCTCCCATCACCCACTAACTGAAAAGCAGGATCTGGCGCGGAGCCACTCATCATGACCGACCGACCCGATTACCCCACCGTCGATGCCACGATTGGCAATACGCCGCTGGTTAGACTGCAGCGCCTGCCCGGGCCTGAGCAGGCGCGCCGGGGCAACGTCATTCTGGGTAAGCTCGAGGGCAACAACCCAGCGGGGTCGGTCAAAGATCGGCCCGCGCTGTCAATGATCGAACGGGCCGAGCGGCGCGGCGATATTCGGCCTGGCGACACCCTGATTGAAGCCACCTCGGGCAATACCGGCATTGCGCTGGCGATGGCCGCGGCGATCCGCGGCTACCGGATGGTCCTGATCATGCCCGACAACCTGTCGGTCGAGCGTCGCCAGTCAATGAAGGCCTATGGTGCCGAACTGATCCTGGTATCGAAGGCTGAAGGGATGGAAGGTGCCCGGGATCTCGCCGAGCGCATGCAACGCGAGGGCAAGGGTCGGGTGCTCGATCAGTTCTCCAACGACGATAACTGGGCTTCGCATTACGAAGGAACAGGCCCCGAGATCTGGCGCGACACGCGCGGCCAGGTGACGCATTTCGTCTCGGCAATGGGCACCACCGGCACCATCACGGGCGTTTCGCGGTATCTCAAGGAAAAGAAGCCGGGCGTCTGCATCGTCGGTGCGCAACCCGCCGAAGGGTCTTCCATTCCGGGTATTCGCAAATGGCCCGCCGAGTACCTGCCTTCCATTTATCGCCATGCGATTGTCGACAGGGTCGAGTCGGTGTCGCAGGCCGATGCCGAGGCCATGGCGCGCCGGCTCGCGGCCGAAGAGGGTATCTTCGCCGGCATCTCCGCAGCGGGCGCCTGCTGCATCGCTTTGCGCATCGCTGCCGAGGTCGAGAACGCAACCATCGTGTTCATCGTGTGTGACCGCGGCGATCGGTATCTGTCCACGGGTGTGTTTCCCGGATGAGCGCTGGCGGGCCGTCCGCCGCTGCGCCGGGCGCTCCGCATCCGTTGCTGGGTATCGCGCTGATCGTTGGCGCCAGTGCGTTTTTTGCGCTGCTCGATGCGGTGATCAAGATCCTGGCCGAGCGCTACTCGCCGGTGATGCTCAGCTGGACCCGATACTTTTTTCATCTGGTGGTCATGCTGCTGGTGTTTGGGCGAAGCCGAGGGCTAGGGCTGATCCGCACGCGTCGACCCCTCGCACAGATCGGGCGTGGCGCCGGGCTTGCGCTGTCGGCACTCAGTTTTTTCACGGCCGTGTCGTTGCTGCCGCAGGCCGAGGCCACCGCCATTCTCAGCATCGCGCCGATGCTGGTCACGGCGGGGGCGGTCTGGTTGCTGAATGAACGCGCGCCGCGCGGAACCGCCTGGGCGTTGGCACTCAGCTTTGTCGGCGTGCTGCTCATTTTGCGGCCAGGCGGCGGTATGGATAGCTGGGGGGCCCTGCTGTCGCTGGCGGCCGCCTTCTTCAGCGCCAGCTACGCGCTCCTGACCCGGGCGGTAGCGCGTACCGATGACTCGCTCGCCACACTATTTTTGGGCGCCCTGGTGGCGTTCTGCTGCCTGACGCTGGTGGTGCCGTTTTTCTGGCAATGGCCGCTCAGCATCAACGATCTTCTTTTGATGGTGGGCACCGGCACCTTCGGTGCGCTGGGCCACCTGCTGCTGGTGCGGGCCTATACCGTGGCAAGTGCCAGCACGCTTGCGCCGTTCAGCTATGCGCACGCAGCGTGTTCGCTGATTACTGGCCTGGTATTTTTCGGCGCGTTTCCCGATGCGATCTCGCTGTCCGGGATGGCGCTGATCGTGGCAACCGGGGTGGCGATGGCGCTCAAGCGTCGCGCTGCCGGTTGAGCGCGAAGCGCTGGGTTGACTCAGCCGCTAAGCTGGCGGCCTGGTGCCACTGATATGCACCTAGTTGCGAGCGTTGTTGCGAAGCTCGTTGGCCAGATCGATCACCGCCATGGCATAGAAGCTTGAGCGGTTATAGCGGGTGATGACATAAAAATTCGGCGCGCCCAGCGTGTACACAGTGGGTTCGTCGCCGTTGGGCAGATCGATCAGCGCGAGCGGCATCGCCGGGGGCACTTTCTGCGTGCTGCTCACGCCATAGCTGGCCAATTGCGCAATCGTAAATTTCGGCTCGATGCCGGCTTCGATCAGTGGCGAAATCTTGGACTCATCGGCCAGACGCGCCTGGAAGTGGGTCGGTTCGCCCGTTCGCCAACCGTGGTTAGCGAGAAAACTGGCCACCGAGCCGATTGCGTCGCCGTTATTGCGCATCAGGTCGATGCGTCCGTCGCCGTCGAAGTCAACCGCGTGGCGGCGAATGCTGCCCGGCATGAATTGCGGTACGCCCATTGCGCCCGCGTAGGAGCCCCGCGGCCCCAACGGGTCAAGCCGCTGGTCTCGAACCAGCAGCAGAAATTGTTCGAGTTCGCTACGGAAAAACTCAGCGCGTCTCGGATAGTCGAACGCCAGAGTGGTCAGCGTATCGAGCACCCGGAAATTGCCCGTGTATCGCCCGTACATGGTTTCGATACCGATGATCGAAACAATGATTTCTGGCGGCACACCGAAGCGCTCAGAGGCGCGTCGCAGCGGCTCAAGGTTATCGCGCCAGAAGGCGAGACCCACCTCGACGCGTACCGGATCGAGTACACGGTTGCGATAGTTGGTCCATGACCGCTTGGTGCCCGGCGGCGGGGGGGTCATCAGGCTGACGACGCGAGCCTGATGGCGCACCTGGCTAAACAGCTTGAGCAGTTCCTCCTGCTCGAAGCCGTGCCGTGCTACCAGGTCGCGTACGAAAGCGCGAACGTCTGGGCGCGTGGCGTAGTCAACCTCGGTTGCGCGAGGTTCCGAATCACGCCGGGCGTTGTCCTGGGCCTGAACCTGGCCAGCAGGGCCTAAGCAGCTCAAAGCAGCGGCGAGCAGCGCCAGCGAAAGTACCCGCGGAAGATGTTCATTCGAAAGCATGAACGAGATTCTCGCACGGCCTGCGCCTTCATCCGAAACGGCCGCGTGCCACCGGGCGCCATAAGCTTTCGCTCTCAACGGATTATCATCCTGTCATCCACGCCTTACCCCCAGTCATGGAGGTTGTTATGTCGGCAGCGGTCAGTACCAGCGCACAGGACTCGCCTTACCTCGAGCTTCATCAGCAGGGCGGTGTCGCAACGGTCACAATGAACCGGGGTAGCCAGTTCAACGCGCTGTCCTCTGGGATGCTCGATGCGCTGCAGCGAACCTTCGACTCGCTGGCCACCGATCCTGACGTACGGGTGGTGGTGTTGGGAGGCGCGGGAAGGGCATTCTGTGCCGGCCACGATCTGCGTGAAATGCGCGCCTCGCCCGAGCTCGAGTTTTACCAGCGGTTGTTTGCTCAATGCACCAAAATGATGCGAACAATTCAGGCGATGCCTCAGCCGGTCATCGCACGTGTGCACGGCATCGCGACGGCCGCGGGCTGTCAGCTGGTGGGCACCTGCGACCTGGCAGTGGCCAGTGAGGAGTCCCGATTCGCAGTGTCGGGCGTCAACCTTGGATTGTTCTGCTCGACACCGTCGGTTGCGCTGTCGCGCAATGTGGCTCGCAAGCAGGCCTTCGAAATGCTGGTCACCGGCGATTTCATTACCGCGGCCGAAGCCTGTGAGCGCGGCCTGGTGAACCGCGTGGTAACGGCCGACCGGCTCGACGCAGAAATCGCGGCTCTGGCTGCGCAGATCATCGCAAAGCCCGCTGTGGCAATTGCCACGGGCAAGTCTCTGTTCTATCGACAGCTGGAAATGGGTACCGATGCGGCCTATCAGCTTGCCGGCCAGGCGATGGCTTGCAACATGATGGACCCTGCTGCGATGGAGGGCGTTCAGGCCTTTATCGAGAAGCGCACCCCGAGCTGGTCGGGGAAGGCGTCGACCGATTCAGCGGGTCGCTGAGCGGGGCGCGGATCAGGGGGGGTGGTCGGTCAGACCGACCCGGATCGCGCTATGACAGACCGGAGCACGCGAAACGCCGCTCCGGTCTGGTGGCCAGCTTAGCCGACGTGGCGCGCCAGCTGGGCGAGCGTGCGCTCGGTGGCAAGTTTCGCGCTGGCGGCGTCGTATGAGCCACGCTCATCGCAGTTGAAGCCATGACCCGCGGGATACACGTAAACCGTGATGCCTGGCTGAGCGGCGCGAACCTTGTCGACGTCGGTCATCGGGATCGCGTGGTCGGTTTCGCCAAAGTGCATCTCGACCGGGCAGCGCGGCTTTTCAGCGGCGAGCCCCGCAATGCCACCACCGTAGTAGGGGGCAGAGCAGGCCAGCCCATCAACGCGGGTGGCCGCAGCCCAGGCCACCGTGCCGCCCCAGCAGTAACCAACGATGCCAATTTTGCCTACCGACGACAGCAGCGCAACGGCTGCTTTGACGTCGAGGATCGCGTTATCGAGCTGCAACTTCTGCATGATCGAACGGCCGCGAGCAATGTCATCCGGGGTGTAGCCCAATTGCGTGTTGGGCTCAACACGGTCGAAGAATGCGGGCGCCAGCGCCACGTAACCGGCCTCGGCGTAGCGGTCGCAGACCGAGCGAATATGGGGGTTCACACCGAAAATTTCCTGGCAGACGATCAGTGCGCCGCGGGCTTTGCCGGCCGGGTCGGCGCGGTAGGCGCCGATAGAGACGCCGTCTGACGCCTTGAGAGTAAGCAGGGTACCCATCTGAAGAATCTCCTCGAAACGAGCGCGAATTGTGGGGGGACGCTCCAGCCTTGTCCAGCGTGGACCGTATAATTCGACCCGCCTGTTCTTCACACAACAAACGCGTCCCGAGCTGCGGCGCGTCGAGTCGGAGTTCTCATGAAAGTTCTGGTAGCCGTCAAGCGGGTTGTCGACTACAACGTCAAGGTGCGGGTCAAAAGCGACCAGACCGGTGTTGACATCGCCAACGTCAAAATGTCGATGAACCCGTTCGATGAAATCGGGGTGGAAGAGGCGGTCAGGCTCAAGGAAAAGGGCGTGGCGTCCGAGGTCATCGCGGTGTCCTGCGGCCTGCAGGCGTGTCAGGAAACCTTGCGTACGGCCATGGCTATTGGCGCCGATCGCGCCATCCTCATCGAAAC
>CAZORB010000003.1:0-21798 GCA_964581825.1 uncultured Bordetella sp. | reverse complement strand
CCTGGCCGTGGCGAAGCTGCTGAAAGCGGTCTGCGACCGTGAACAGCCACAGCTGGTCATTCTGGGCAAGCAGGCGATCGATGATGACGCCAATCAAACGGGTCAGATGCTTGCCGCGCTGGGCAACATGGCGCAGGCCACTTTTGCCTCGAAAGTGGAAATTGCCGACGGCCGCGCGAAGGTCACTCGTGAAGTTGACGGAGGACTTGAAACGCTGTCGATCACGCTGCCGGCAGTGGTGACCACCGATCTGCGCTTGAATGAGCCGCGCTATGTCACGCTGCCCAACATCATGAAGGCGAAGAAAAAGCAGCTCGATATCTTGAAGCCTGCCGATCTGGGCGTGGATCCCGCGCCGCGTCTGCGCACGCTGAAAGTCAGTGAACCGCCGGGTCGCAAGGCTGGCATCAAGGTTGCCGACGTCAAGGCGCTGGTCGACAAGCTCAGGAATGAAGCGAAGGTGATCTGAGCACCCGCCTCCCCCCAGCACCGAATCCAACATTGCATCATCGAAGGAAAGCATCATGGCAGCACTGGTCATTGCTGAACACGATAACGTCTCGCTGAAAGCCAGCACCCTCAACACCATCACAGCTGCCGCACAGTGCGGTGGTGAGGTCACGGTTCTGGTGGCGGGCTCTGGCTGCTCGGGCGCCGCGCAAGCCGCCGCCGCGATCCAGGGTGTGACGCGCGTCCTGGTGGCCGACAGCGCGCACCTGGCCGATCAACTTGCAGAAAACATTGCCGAACAGGCGCTGGCTGTGGCCGCAGGCTTCTCGCACATCCTCGCGCCTGCCACCGCGCACGGCAAGAACGTGCTGCCCCGCGTGGCAGCGCGGCTCGACGTTGCGCAGGTGTCGGACATCATCAGTGTGGTGTCACCCGACACGTTCACCCGGCCGATTTACGCGGGCAATGCCATTGCCACTGTCCAGTCCTCGGATGCGGTCAAAGTCATCACGGTGCGCACGACCGGCTTTGACGCCGCGCCGCAGGGTGGCTCTGGCGCGGTTGAAACGCTTACCCCGGTGGCAGACTCCGGGCGATCCAGCTTCGTGGGCCGCGAGGTCGCCAAATCAGACCGGCCCGAACTTGCCGGCGCCAAGATCGTGGTCTCGGGTGGTCGCGGCATGGGGTCTGCCGATAACTTCAAGATTCTCGATCCGTTGGCCGACAAGCTTGGCGCGGCACTGGGTGCCTCGCGCGCTGCGGTGGATGCCGGCTACGCCCCCAACGATTGGCAGGTGGGGCAAACCGGCAAGATCGTCGCGCCGCAGCTGTATGTGGCCATTGGCATCTCGGGTGCGATTCAGCATCTCGCGGGCATGAAGGACAGCAAGGTCATCGTCGCGGTGAACAAAGACGAGGAAGCGCCCATTTTTGGGGTGGCCGACTACGGGCTGGTGGGGGACCTCTTCCAGGCGGTTCCCGACATCGTTCAGGAACTCGGCTGATCGTAACCGCCGTTACCCGGCTTCACACTTTGCTGCACTCGGAGATCCGACATGACTTACTCGGTTCCGTTGAAAGACATGCTGTTTACGCTGGAGCATGTTGCCGGCATCAGCGCGGTGGCGCAGTTGCCCGGACTTCAAGACGCTGGCATCGACACCGCAACGGCCGTGCTCGAGGAATGCGCGAAGTTCAATGAGGGCGTCATCGCGCCGCTCAACTGGTCCTCCGATCAGCAACCTTCCAGCCTGAGTCACGGCAAGGTAACCACCAGCCCGGGCTTCGTCGAGGCCTTCAGGGCTTACGCGCAGGCCGGCTGGCAGGGCATTCAGCATCCGGTCGAATTTGGTGGACAGGGGCTTCCTAAAGTCATCGGCACACCCTGTGTCGAGATGCTGAACGCGGCCAGCCTGTCCTTTGCATTGTGTCCGCTGCTCACCGATGGCGCGATTGAAGCGTTGCTGACAGCCGGCAGCAGTACGCAGCAAACCACGTTCATTCCGCCGATGATCGAGGGGCGTTGGACAGGCACAATGAACCTGACCGAGCCGCAGGCCGGTTCAGATCTTTCGCTGGTCCGCACCCGCGCAGTCGGCCAACCCGACGGCACCTACCGCATTTTTGGGCAGAAGATCTACATCACTTATGGCGAACACGACATGGCCGAGAACATCGTCCATCTGGTGCTCGCGCGCACGCCCGATGCACCCGAGGGCGTGAAGGGTATTTCGCTGTTCATCGTGCCCAAGTTTCTGGTCAATCCCGACGGATCACTCGGTGCCCGCAACGATGTCTGGTGCACATCGATCGAACACAAGCTTGGCATCAAGGCGAGCCCCACGGCTGTCCTCATTTACGGTGATGGCAAGGGCGATGTCGGCGATGGTGCGATCGGTTATCTGGTGGGCGAAGAAAACCGCGGCCTCGAATACATGTTCGTCATGATGAACGCGGCGCGGTTCGCTGTCGGCATGCAGGGCGTGGCCATTGCCGATCGGGCTTATCAGAAGGCGGTTGCCTATGCCCGGGATCGGGTGCAGAGCCGCGATGTCGCAGGGTCCGCCGCAGCGGTGGCGATCATCCGGCATCCCGATGTCCGTCGGATGCTGATGACGATGCGCGCCCTTACCGAGGGTGCCCGATCACTCGCCTATGCGGCAGCGGCCGCCTGTGATGCCGGTCACCATGCAGCCGATGCAGACACCCGCAAACGCAACATGGCCGTGTACGAGTTTCTGGTGCCTATCGTCAAGGGCTGGTCCACTGAAATGTCGCTCGAGGTCACCTCGCTGGGCGTTCAGGTTCACGGCGGCATGGGCTTCATCGAGGAAACCGGTGCGGCACAGTTTTATCGCGATGCCCGGATTCTCACGATCTACGAAGGCACCACGGCGATTCAGGCCAATGATTTGATCGGTCGTAAAACCTCGCGTGACGGTGGCGCCTTGGTGCGCTCGCTGATCGCAGCCATGGGCGAAACGATTCAGTCGCTTGAGGGCAAAGAGGGCGATCTGGGCGCGATTCGCAACGAGCTGGCCGCTGGCTCGCTGGCGCTCCAGCAGGTCGTTGATTTCATTGTTGCCTCGGCAAAAAGCGATGTTCGCGCTGTGTTTGCCGGGTCGGTGCCCTATCTGAAATTGGCGGGCATTGTGCTGGGCGGCTGGCAGCTGGCGCGCGCGGCGCTTGCGGCTCGCGCACAGCTCGATGCAGGCTCGAACGGTGATGCCGCGTTCCTGCAGGCCAAGATCAGTACCGCACGGTTTTTTGCCGATCACATTCTGTCGCAAGCCTCTGCTCTGCGGCACGCCATTGTGAGCGGCGCAGAAGGCGCGCTGGCGCTGGACGACGCGCAGTTCTGACGCGGGTGGCGCCGGCAGGGATGCCGGCGCAAACCTCCCTACTCGGGTTCCACCCCCAGCGCCACCAGAAGCCGCGAGACCATGTTGTACGCGGCAATCGTGGCCACCAGTTCAACCGTATGCTGGGTGCCCAACTGCGCGTTCAACTGTTCGGTCAGCCCCTCGCGCACCCGGATGTTTCGCGTCATCTCAATGGTCAGCTCAATTGTTGCGCGTTCCGCATCGTTGAACAGGGCAGTGTTCGTGAGCGCAGCGTGCGGTTCGCGAAGCGCGTCGACCTGGGCCTGGTTGCCACCCGCTGCAAGCAGTTCCGGGGCGTGATGCAAGAACTCGTATTCGGCATCATTGAGCACCGCCACGACGCAGATTGCGATTTCGCGCAGCCGCGGCGATACCGATAACTTCGTGCGAACCGCGCCCAGGTGCGCATTCCAGCCGCGGGCCAGTTCGGGGCTGTGCAACAGCATGCGGTCGAGATTCAGCAGGCGTCCGCCACGCCGTGCGCGCACGGCATCGACGATTTCGGCCGGCTCGCGCAGATCGGCCGGGAGATAAGGGACTCGGGGCATGAAGCTCTCCAATTTGGCGCGCGGGACTGTAGCAGACCTGCTCCGATTGCGCGGTATAGAGGGCTGCATTTGCGGCCGCTTTTCCAGCGCGCTAAAATGCTTGGTTTTTCCCCAACAGACAAAGCTTTTTTAAGGATCGGTCCGATGGTTGTGATCCGTCTTTCCCGTGGCGGCGCTAAAAAGCGTCCGTTCTACAACATTGTGGCAACCGATCGCCAGAACCGGCGCGATGGCCGTTTCATTGAACGCGTGGGTTTCTACAACCCGATCGCGGCTGGTAAAGAACTGCCGATTCGCATCGACATGGCCCGCATCGAGCACTGGGTCAGTCATGGCGCTCAGTTGTCCCCGGCTGTTCAGCGTCTGATCAAACAGCAGGCAGCCAGCGCGCCGGCCGCTGCGTGAGTTGCGTTGACTGATCGCGCCGCGGGCAGCCAGTTTGCTCCCGGCCGATCGCGTCGGGGCAACATCAGGCGGGCCGCCCCGGTCGCTCTGCAGTGCCTCAGATGACTGCCCGTCAAACCCCTAAACCGTCTCTGTCCGAGACCGCTGACGCGGTTATCCCGGACGCCGGCAGTTTGCCCACCGATTCCGTCCTGGTAGGGAGAATCCGTGAGGCGTGGGGTATTGCGGGTGCTTTCCGGGTAGAGCCCTTCAACGATCCGCACGACTCTGTGCTGCGGGCCACCAAGCGTTGGTGGCTGGTGCCGGGGCCTGATCGTCTGTCGTCGGTTCGCCCAGGCCTGTCAGCCCCAGAGCAGGTCCGGCAAATCCGAATCAGCCGCTGTCGCGTACACGGCGATGGCCTGGTCGCGCAATCGGCCTCCGTTCCAGACCGTACCGCAGCGGAGGCGCTGAAAGGTTTTCAGGTTTACCTGAGCCGCGCCGATTTTCCGAGGGCGTCATCCGGCGAGTACTACTGGATCGACCTGATCGGCTGTCAGGTGTTTGGTCAGGGGGATGTGTTGCTGGGCACCGTCAGTGCGCTGGATGACCACGGCGCGCATCCAATCTTGATCATCGTCGAAGGTGATCACGAACGGATGGTGCCGTTCGTGGATCAATACATCGTCAACGTTGATCTGCCTTCGCGCCGAATTCGGGTCGACTGGCATCCCGACTGGTAGTGCGCAGCGAGCCAACCCCCTCATGTTGCGGTTTGACCTGATTACGCTCTTTCCGGCGATGACCGACGCGATTACGCGTCACGGCATTACCGCGCGGGCACTTGATCGTGGCTTGTGGCAGTTACGCTGCTGGAATCCGCGCGACTTCACCCACGACGCCTGGAAGACTGTTGACGATCGTCCCTATGGCGGTGGCCCGGGCATGGTGATGATGGCGCAGCCTCTGGCCGACGCAATCGCTGCCGCCCGCGCTGAACGGGCTCAGTCGGGCGAAAGTGCATCGGCGCCGGTGATTGCATTGTCGCCTCAGGGCCGTCGATTCGATGACCAGATGGCGCGCCGGCTCGCTGCCTCGAGCGGCGTGGTGCTGTTAGCCGGTCGATATGAGGCAATCGATCAGCGTCTCATCGAGCGGCATGTCGACGAGCAGTGGTCAATCGGCGATTTTGTTGTGTCTGGCGGAGAGCTCCCGGCGATGACAATGATCGATGCGGCCGTTCGACTGCTTCCGGGCGCGTTGAATGACGCGAACTCTGCCGAGCAGGAGTCTTTCGCAGCGGGACTGCTCGACTGCCCCCATTACACCCGTCCCGAAATGTTTGATGGGCTTGCGGTACCCGATGTGCTGCTGTCGGGGCATCATCAGCGCATTGCGCGCTGGCGTCGCGACCAGGCTTTGCTTGCGACACAGCGCTACCGACCCGATCTGCTGGCCGAAGCTCGCCGAGAGGGGCGACTCAGCGCAGCGGATGAGGCGGTCTTGCAGTCGGAACGCGCCGACTGATCCTGGCCTCCGCGCCGAATCTCCATCAGGCGCCTTACCCCTTTTTGCCAGGGTTCCGATCTTCTGCGTACAATGACGGGTTCCCATCCTCTCGCACGGCCTGGGTCTGGGCAAGGTTGCCATCAGACCCGCAAGTGGACGCGACAGAGCGTGTGTTAATCGCGCACTCTCCAGATGAAGCGTTGCAAGCGAGCGTGTTGCAGCACAGTGTCGGTCTCCAGGAAAAATCGGAGTCGATAACGGTAGACACGACAGCCAGCGATGATGGTTCAAGGAGAGCGTTAATGGATCTGATCAAGCAACTCGAGCAGGAAGAAATCGCGCGGCTGGGCAAGACTATCCCTGCCTTTGCGCCAGGCGATACCGTGATCGTCAGCGTCAACGTGGTCGAAGGCACGCGCAAGCGCGTCCAGGCCTACGAAGGCGTTGTCATCGCCAAGCGTAACCGTGGCCTCAACTCTTCATTCATCGTCCGCAAAATGTCGTCGGGCGAGGGTGTCGAGCGTACGTTCCAGCTGTACTCCCCGCTCATCGCCGGCATCGAAGTCAAGCGTCGCGGCGACGTGCGTCGGGCGAAGCTGTATTACCTGCGCAGCCGCTCCGGAAAATCGGCGCGTATTCGCGAAAAGCTCACCGGCAAAGCCGGTTCGGGCGCTGCGTCAGCCTAAGCGCTGTTGCAGTCGAGTCAGGTTTGGCGTCAAACCTGACTCGCGCAGCCTACTGTGATCGATCCCCGCGATTGGCCGGTGGTGGTGGTCGAGGAACGGCTGCCCCCAGTCCCGTCTGATCGTTTTCTGGCGTCTGCGTTGCGCGAACGTTTCGCGCGGCCGCCTCAATGGGAACCCGAGCTTTTGTCCGACCGTTCGGGCATGCTCGAGTCGTCCCGGCCGGCCGCGGTGTTGGTTCCCATCATTCAGCACCGTCATCGGCCCACCGTACTGCTCACGCGTCGTACAGCCCATCTGAAGCGGCATTCGGGTCAGGTCGCCTTTCCTGGCGGGCGACAGGATGAGCAGGACGGCTCGCCGCTCATTACTGCGCTGCGTGAAGCGAATGAAGAAGTCGGGCTCGAGGCTTCCCGGGTTGAAGTCATCGGGACCATGCCTGAGTACGTCACAGGAACCGGGTTTCGCGTCACGCCAGTAATTGGGCTTCTCGAACCGGGATTCAACCTTCAGCCCGATCCGAACGAAGTGGCCGATGTGTTCGAAGTGCCCCTCGAATTCCTGATGAATCCGCAGCATCATCAGAGGCGGCGTATCCTGTCGGACGAGGGTGAACGACTTTTTTTTGCAATGCCTTGGCGTTCGCCAGACACTGAAGTCGAGTATTTCATTTGGGGCGCCACTGCGGCGATGTTGCGAAATCTTTACCGGATGCTGTCCGCCTGAAACGGTCTGATCGTGGGTTTTATTGCACTGGTCATCGCGCTGCTCATTGAACAGGTCCGACCGCTGCCGGCCAATAATGTCGCGCATCGGCTGGTAGGCGGACTCGCTGATCTGATTCGCGGCAGCACCGACGCTGGTCAGCGTCAGCACGGCGCGGTTGGCTGGGCGCTCATGGCGCTCGTCATCGTGGGTGCGGTGCTGCTCCTCGACTGGGTCGCGTCACTGATCCACCCCGTCGTCCTGGTCGTCTTTCATATTGCCGTCTTGTATCTGACGATCGGATTCCGGCAGTTCAGTCATGCGTTCACAGAAATCCAGGTGGTGCTGGCGGCCGACGACCTCGCTGGTGCCCGGCGTGTCCTTGAGCGCTGGCTCACGACCTCGTCACCTGATGACCGAATCGAAATGCCCGCGCGGGATGCGCCCGTGGACGTGGTGTGCCGCATGGCAATCGCGCATGCGCTGGTGGCCTCTCACCGACATGTGTTTGCGCCCCTCTTCTGGTACATGATCCTGCCAGGACCCATCGGTCCGGTGCTCTATCGGCTCGCTGAATCGCTTGCGCGTCGCTGGGACACACCGGTTGCGCACGGTGACGCCAAGATCAGCGAGCCCTATGGCGCAGTGGCGGGTTGGATCTACCGCCTGCTCGACTGGCTTCCGGTTCGACTGTCGGCAGCAGGCTTTGCAATCGTCGGTAATTTCGAAGATGCGGTGTTCTGCTGGCGAGGTGCAGTGGCTGCCGGCACCGGCAGCGAGCAACGCGCGCTCTTGCTGGCGGCGGGCGGTGGGGCCCTGGGGCTGCGCATAGCCGAGCCCGCGCTCGAAGCGCGCTGGGCTTCGGGCGATCAGGGATTTGAATGGCAGGGCGTGGCGCCTGACGCATCAGGGCTTCGAAGTGCGGTCGGCCTCGTCTGGCGATCGGTCATTCTATGGACAGGGCTTTTCGCGATGGTCAGCGTCGCAGCCTGGCTTGGCCAGTAAGGCGTCGGGTCTCTCCGCAGCTGTCTCAGGTCAGCGTCTCGTTCAGCATTGACAGGTAGAGCTGGTGCCGCCTGGCATCGATGCGTCCGGCCTGAACTGCCCCGGTGATTGCGCAGCCCGGTTCGTTACGGTGCAGGCAGTTGGAGAAGCGGCACTGCCCAAGATGAGCCCGGAAATCGGGCAGCGCGTGCATCAGCTGTGAGCGCGACAGATGCGCAATGCCGAACAGTTGAAAACCTGGCGAATCGATGACGGCAGAACCCTCAGGTAACCGCCGACCGGCCTCGAACATTCGGCAGAAGCTGGTGGTATGACGGCCGCTCGATAGCGCGACCGATATCTCGCGGGTGACCTGCTCGGCATCCGGTACCAGTAGATTGACCAGGGTGGACTTGCCCATCCCGCTCTGACCCAGCAGCAACGTTGTTTTGCCTCCCAATAAAGGCATCAGTGCGTTGAGGCTGAGGTCAGGCTCGGTGCTGGCGCTGATGCGAACGACAGGCCAGCCCAAAGATTCATAGAGCGCGAGGCGTGGCTCGATCTGCGCATGGGCCTCATGCAGATCGCGCTTGCCCGCGATGATCGCTGCGGGAATGCCCTCAACGCTGGCAACCGCCAGCACACGCATCAGCAGTTCTTCGGAGAAAGGCGGAGCGCCACTGACCACGATGGCCGCCAGATCGATATTGGCCGCCAGGGCCTTGCTGCGACCCGCGTCGCTTCGCATCATCAGGTTCGTGCGTGGAAGCAGCCGCTCGATGGCGGCCTGGCGGCTCACTGCAAGTGACAGCGCCACGCGGTCGCCAACGCAACAGTCGCTGCGACGCCCTCGGGTAACCGCTTCCCGTGGAGGCCCGGTTTCCCCATCCACCGAGACCAGCAGTTGCCGCCCGTGTGCGGCGATGACCGTCCCCGTTCCTGCAGTGAGCGATGAGGCGAGTGGCACAGTGCGGGAAGGCGTTGCCTGAAGGGTGCTGGGCGCGATGCGGGCCAGGGAGCTAGCGCTGCTCAGGCCGATGCCGGCAGCTGAGACGATGGGGCACCCGTTGGCGAGGCCGGCAGCGTAGCAAGCAGACGCCCGATTCGTTGTGGCGCGGGCGGATGGGAGTCGTAGACGGCCGAGTACAGCGTATCGGGCGTGAGCGTGGCGGCGTTGTCCTGATAGAGCTTGAGGAGCGCGCTGACCAGCGGCTGCGGCCCAGTGATGCCAGCCGCCCACGCGTCGGCTGCAAACTCGTCGCGACGCGATAACCAGCTTCCGAGCGGCGCAAACAGAAAGCCAAACACCGGCATGACCAGCATGAACAGCAACAGGGCGCAGGCGTCGCGGGTGACCGGATCCGGTGAGGTGCCCAGCCCTTCGTAGAACCAGGTCTGTTGACTCAGGTAGCCCAGCAGGGCGAGCGCGGCCAGACTGATGCCAGACATGAGGATCAGCCGCTTGATGAGATGCCTGAGCCGAAAATGCCCCAGCTCATGCGCAAGTACGGCTTCAATCTCGTCGGCATCGAGCTGGTTCAGCAGCGTGTCGAAGAACACGATTCGACGCGAGCGCCCAAACCCGGTGAAGTACGCATTGCCATGCGCGGAGCGGCGACTGCCGTCCATTACAAACAAGCCACCCGCTGCAAAGCCTGTTTTCGCCAGCAGCTGCTCGACGCGTTCTCGCACGGGCCCAGTGGGCAGGGGTTCGAATCGGTTGAACAGCGGCGCGATCAGCGTGGGGTATACAAGCAGTACCGTGACATTGAACAGCATCCAGACGCACCAGGCCCAGAACCACCAGAGTTCGCCGGCTGCACCCATCAGCGCGAGCACTGCGGCAGCAAGCGGCAGACCCAACACGCTCATGACAACCGCCCCTTTGAGCATGTCGGCGAAAAACAGTGCGGGCGTCATTCGATTGAAGCCAAAGCGTTGCTCAAGCCGAAACTGACGCCACCAGGAAAACGGCAGATCGATGAGGGCGCTGGCGACGCTGACCATGACCAGTAGCGCGAGTGGCCGAGCCCAGGTGAGCGATTCGGGCAACGCAGAACTTGCAGCGATGATGAGTTGAAGACCGCCCAATAGCGTGAGCGCAACCAACCAGGCCGTCTGCGCAAGCATCTCAAGCATGCCCAGATGAACCCGCGCTGCAGTGTAATCAGCTGCACGCTGATGACTGGAGAGACTGATTCGCTCGGCAAAGGCCATCGGAACCTGCGAGCGATGCGCGGCCACATGCCTGACCTGGCGTGTGGCAAGCCAAAGCCGCAACAGAATGGACAGGACCAGCGCCGACAGGAACACCAGCGTGAAGATCAGCGACGAGGGTCCGGTAAGTTGTGCGTCTGCCATGTGTGAGAATGACGCCCGGAGGATCGAAGATTATGTCACAGGCACCTGATGAGTCGTTGTTGGTCTGGGTCGACATGGAGATGACGGGTTTGAAGCCCGAGCAAGACCGCATTATTGAGGTCGCGCTGGTGATCACCGATGAGTCCCTCGCCGTGCGAGCGCAAAGCGAATCCTTTGCGATTCGCCAGACCGACGAAGTGCTCGGCGCGATGGATCAATGGAACCAGAGCACCCACAAGCGCTCTGGTCTGATTGAACGCGTGCGCGTGTCGCCCTGGTCCGAGGCGGGCGCCGAGCAGGCTTTGCTTGATTTTCTGGCGCCCTGGGTGCCGCCGGGCAAGTCGCCGATGTGCGGCAACTCCATCTGCCAGGATCGTCGCTTTATGGCGCGCTACATGCCAAAGCTCGAAGCATTTTTTCACTATCGCAATCTCGACGTCAGCACCCTGAAAGAACTTTGCCGGCGCTGGCGGCCCGAGGTGGCCCGCAAGTTCGGCAAACGTGGTGCGCATACCGCGCTGGCCGACATTTTTGAATCGATCGATGAACTGCGGTTTTATCGCGACAACTTCATTGGACTGACCGCCGCGCAGCCAGCCGCTCAGTGATTCGGATGGCGTGCGGTAGTGTCTGTGCTGTCGCGCCAGACCCGCCACAACAGCCAGCCCACACCGGCGGTAGCCAGCGCCAGCGCGACGGCACCCGCGACCCAGAACCCTGCGGCACCTGACAGCCACTGGCTGCCTGGGCCGCCCGTAGCGGGGTAGGCATAGGTGAGCCACCATCCGCCACCCAGTCCGACACCCCATAACGCCGCCAGATGCACAAACATGGGCGCGCCCGTGACGTGCCAGGCACGAAGCACCAGGGTGATCTGGGTTTGCGCGCTATCAAAGAAATGAAAAACGCAGACCACGACCACCAGCGGAATGGCCATGGCCACCACTGCCGGGTCGGTACTGAACAGCGCGGCTAATGGTTCGCGAAACCCGAATAGCAGTGCCATCGCGAAGAGTCCTGCCCAGGCGCCCAGCCGCAGGCCCGTGAGCGCGATATCGCGCGCCCGCGGCGGACTGCCCGCGCCAAGGGCCTGGGCAGCGAGCGTGCTGGTGGCGGTACCCAGCGCCAGTCCGATCATGTAGGTAAGACCCGCCAGCCGCGCTGCAATCTGATGGCTCGCGCCAACGACGGCTTCCTGTCGGGCGAGGAAAATCGCCATGAACGTGAAGGAGGTGACTTCGACCAGTTGCGTGGCACCGATCGGAAGACCCAGCTTCAGCACTCGGCGCAACCAGGTTACGGAGGGCCTTGCTGGCACCAGCGCACGGTAGCGACGCAGGCCAGGTTCGAAACCGAGCATCAGCGCTGCAGCCACCACGGTGATCCAGGCAAGCAGCGCGGTGGCGACACCGCAACCTGCGCCGCCCATGGCCGGGACCGTGAGCCAGGCGCCCACTGAAAAGCCATGCATGAACAGCAGGTTCGCAGGGATCTTCAGAACCAGCATCGCCAGATTCAGGCCCATGACCAGGCCAGGGCGCGATGTGGCAACCGCCAGCGCATGAAAGTTACGGAACAGGAGCGCAGCAGGGAGGCCGACTGCTGCGGCCGCCAGATACGGTCGCGTGACCGCAGCCACCTCGTCGGGGGGGCTTGCCACCGCAAGCCACAAATCGGTGAATCCCAACACGACGCAGCCAGGTACCGCCAGCACGAGCGCAAGCCAATATCCCTGCCGCACCTCAAGTCCGATCGCCTGGGTATCACCTGCGCCGTAGTGCCGAGCGCAGATCGGGACCAGCCCCAATTGCACGCCCATCAGTCCGATGTAGACCGAGAAATAAATGCTCGCGCCCAGCCCGATGCCCGCAACGTCCTCAGCCGACAGGCGGCCCGCCATCAGCGTATCGATGATGCCCTGCATCATCAGTGCGATCTGTGCAACGAAGAGCGGCGCTGCCATTTTCAGCAGCCGCAGCCGCAACCGCAGTCCGTTTAGCGGTTCGGGTGCCGTCTCGAAGGACCGGTTCACGGTTCGCGCCGGTAGAGCACGAATCGCTCGGTGCTGTCGAAGGGTCTGCGCCCCTGCCATACCGGCGCCCAGCGGGTACTGGGGGCAGGGACCGGGGCCCGTGCGTCATCGCGGATCAGCAGCCAGTCGCATCGCTCACCGGGTTTACCAAATCGGATGTTTCCAAAATAGACCAGACTTGCGCGCTGCGCGGCATCAAGCGGCTCACCCTGTACACATCCTTCTGTCGGCCCCAGCGCTGTTGCGAGTTCGGTGGCCACGCCCCGGTAGCTGACGCGCGCGTTATAGGCTGGCAGCCAAAGCACCACCAGCAGTACCCACGCGAGCAGCAGACCACCAGAGGAGAGCGCCATCGGTCGCCAGATCGCCCGGGGGTGCCGTGATGCGCGCCACCACACGAGCGCGAGCCAGGCGAGGCTCGCGAGCATGCCGGCAGCCGTCTGCAGCGCGATGGTGTCCGATGCAAAGCCCGGCGCAAGGCGTGCCGCACTGTCGGCCATGCGCGGCGGAAAACCAGTGAGCAGGGCGAGCCAGTACGCCCAGATCACCAGTCCGATGAGCGAGAAGGTGGCGACCGCGATCCAGTCGAGCAGGCTGACCAGCCCACGCCTGGCCACTGGCAAAGCCAGTGCTGCGAGCATGGCGAACGGCACGACCGTGGGAATCATCATGCTTTCGCTGGGAACCGGTGTGAGCAGCATCAGCAGCAGGGCGCCCAGCGTCATCAGCCCTGGCAGTGCGAGCGCTGGCGTGCGCCAGTGGTCGCGCCAGCGCCAGGCCGCCCACAGGGCGAGCGGCCAGGACGGCCACAGGTACCAGGGCAGGTTGCGCGCCAGAAAAACCAGTGAGCGCATCGATGCTGCGCCGAACTCGGCGGCGTTCCAGCCTAGCCAGACCCGAAACCATTCGGCGCCCTGCGGATGCTGAGTGAGAAGCGCGAGCGGCCAGGGCAGCGACAACGCGATGAAGCTCGCCACCGCCGCAAGCAGCATCGGCCTGGAAATCAGCCGATAGCGCTGAGACACGATCGGAAGCAACACCAGGACCACGATCAGCATGGCGCCGACTGGCAGCCCGCGTGTCAGCACGCTGGCCACAATCGCCGCACCCGCGATCAGTCCGCCCCGTACCGGACGCTCGATCGCCACGGCTGCGCCCAGCGCGAACGCAGCGCTCCAGGCGAACTGAAAGACCGTAGCGGAGCTTTCATGGACGCGCGCAATCAGTCCGCAGGTTGCGATGCAAACCAGGACTGCGGCATCGGCCACCGCACGTCCGAGATCGGCTGCGGAGGCTGACACCTCGAACGGATCGGCAGGCTGAATCTCGGGCCGCGCTGCAACGAGACGGCACGCCTGCCGGATCCAGAGCAGTCCGCAGACCGCGACAACGCCGCTGGCCAGCCGCGCAGCGGTAGGTTCGCCTGCGATGTTGCCAACCAGCAGAATGAAAATCGCCGCCAACCAGCTGGGCAACGGGCCTTCCTCGGCCACGGGTAGGCCGAAAACATTCGGTGCCAGCCAGTCATCCCATGCGCCACGCACCATGGTGAGCGCGAGCCCGAAGCCTTCCGCGTCGGCACGTCCCCAGGGATCCCGGCCCAGCAGACCGGCGAGAACATAGAGCGCGATCAGCAAAAACAACACGAGGCCGGGCAGCCGCCGGGCCTCGTGCTGGGTAACGATGAACGCGGGGGAACGCATGGGCAGGTGCTAGGCACCCCGCGGCGCAGGCATCAACCTGCCTGAAATTCAGGCGGCAGGCTTGGCGCTCGAGCGCGCAAACTTCTGGCGGAACTTCTCGACGCGACCGGTTTCAATGATTCGCTGCTGTGCGCCGGTGTAAAACGGATGCGACTCGGAGGTCACATCAAGCTTGAACAGCGGATATTCCTTGCCATCGTCCATCTTGATTGATTCGCGGGTGTTCACCGTGGAGCGCGTGATGAACTTAAAGCCGCTGGCCATGTCAAGAAACACGACCTCCCGATAGGCGGGGTGAATGCCGTCTTTCATTGGAAATCTCTTTAAATGCTGTGCTGAAGGTTTGCGAAACCCTCGATTTTAACGTCGGGAGCGGCTTTGAGGCAAATTCATTGGGTGTAAGGAGTCAGGGCGTTGATTCATCTCGGGGAGCGCTCGCGTTTCGCACGGAGATCTCGAACGGTTGTGGGCGCTGCGGGTGAACGTCGATTCGCACCCAAGACGAGGTGAATGGGCTTCCAAAACACTCGACCCGCGTGAGGCGCGGCAGGATGCGATCCACCCTGAAACGATGGGTGTCGCCGTGCATGAGCAGCAGATGCCCTGAAAACCGTGCGTTTAAGCGGGCCAGATCATGGCGGAACGCCGCATAGCCATCATCGCCAATGATTTTCGATGGATCGATACCGCGACCAAACCCTGGATTGGCATGCGCGGCCACTGCGATGGCCGCCAGCCTGGCCGAAGTCGCCACGGCCAATGCCCGTTCGAGCCAGCGGCGGTTGTGCGCATCGCGCTCAAACCGGTCGGCGTCGTCAAGCGGGGAGCGGCGGCCGTTATCGGATCCTGGAAGATTCAGCGTGAGGAACAACACGTTGCCGGCAGTCCACATCAGGTTCTCGGGTGGACCTGAATCGATGTCTCGCTGCCTGACCAGGTGGTGGGCGACTGGTGAGGCGGTGCCGCCAGGCGCCAGGTCCGCCGTTGCCGCGCGACCCTGTAATGCGAGGCGCGCCGCCTGATCGGTAGGCCCCAGCCAGGGGGTTGCGCGCTCGAAGATCTCGCGGCGCAACCAGTCAAGTCGTTCAGCAGGATCATGGTCGCCTGCGGCGGGTCGCCAGCAGTCGGTCCATTCATTGTCGCCGGGCGTATAGACCATCGGCACTCGCGTCGCCGACAGCGCAGCGAGTCTTGCGGACAGCAGGTCGTTTGAGCAGGGCTCCGAACCGCCTTTGATGTCGCCCACATGAATCGCGAACGCACACTGCTGGGCTATGTCCTCGAGAAGCGACGGTACCGCCGCGAGTTCAAAGCGCCGGTAGGGCAGATCGCCGATTAATGCGAAGCTGAAGCGTGGCTCAGCGCCGGCGGCGATCGGACGCTCAGCGTCTGCTGCGTGGGCGCTCGACGCCGCAAGCATTGACCCTGGGAGGCCAAACGCTGCGCCAGCCGCGAGCAGCGATCGGCGTTTGACGACAACAGACATGCGAATGACCCTGGCGCTTACCGGCCGTCGAGCATGGCTCGCAGCGCATACAGCTGATCGAGCGCCTCGCGGGGCGTTAACGCGTCCGGGTCGATCTCGATCAGCCGTTCGCGAAGCGTTAGCGCCTGATCAAGAGCCGGCTCAGGGACGGGGGCGGCGGGTTGATCCGCAGCGTCGAGCGCTGGCTCCGCCGCGAACAGATCGAACTGCTGATCGTGTTCGCGCGCACGCGCTTCGAGCTTGGTGAGCAGCGCGCCAGCGCTTCGAATGACCGGTTGCGGTACGCCCGCGAGCCGCGCCACCTGCAGCCCGTAGCTGCGGCTGGCCGGCCCCTCGCGTACTTCATGCAGAAATACGATCCCGCCGCGATGCTCGGCCGCGGACAGATGCAGATTGACTGCGCCGGGTTGCGTAGAAGCGAGCTCGGTGAGCTCGAAATAGTGCGTGGCAAACAGCGTGAAGCTGCGGTTATGCGACAGGAGGCGCGATGCGATTGCGTGCGCAAGAGACAGTCCATCGAAGGTCGACGTGCCGCGTCCGATCTCGTCCATCAGAACCAGCGACTGTTCCGTGGCTGCATTGAGGATTGCAGCCGCCTCGGTCATCTCAACCATGAAGGTAGAGCGCCCTCCCGCGAGATCATCCGATGCCCCGATGCGCGTAAAAATCCTGTCGATCGGACCCAGCTCGCAAAGCTCAGCCGGTACAAAACTTCCGCAGTAAGCAAGCAGCACGATGAGCGCGACCGATCGCATATAGGTGGACTTACCACCCATGTTGGGACCGGTGATCAGCAGCATTCGCCGGTTCTCGCGCATCACGCAGTCGTTCGGCACAAAGGTTTCGACACCTGCCTCAACCACCGGGTGACGTCCGGCCCGAATTTCGACGCCCGGGGTGCGACCGAATCGCGGCCGCGTCCATCGAAGCGTCGCCGCGCGCTCAGCGAAGTTCGCGATCACATCGACCTCGGCAACCGCGCGTCCTGCCCGCTGCCAGGCGGGGACTGCTGCAGCGAGCTGGCCGACCAGCTGTTCGTAGAGCATCCGCTCGCGCGCGAGCGCACGCTCTCGGGCCGACAGCGCCTTGTCTTCGAAGGCCTTCAGCTCCGGCGTGATGTAGCGCTCGGCGTTCTTCAGGGTTTGGCGCCGGCGGTACTCGACTGGAACCTTGTCTGACTGGCCGTGACTGACTTCAATGAAAAAGCCGTGGACGTTGTTGTAGCCCACTCGCAGGTTTGCGATCCCGGTGCGCTCGCGTTCGGCCAGTTCCATTTGGGCGAGGAAACTGTCGCAGTCGCGATCGATTGCGCGCAGTTCGTCGAGTTCGGCATCGAACCCGTCGCGGATCACACCCCCCTCGCGCGCGAGCGCAGAGGGCTCGTCCATCAGTGCCTCAGCAATCGGTTGCCAGGCGGCGTCGGACAGGGCGAGCGCTTCAATCGGATCCGCAAACGATGAGCGCGGCAAAGTGGCGAGCAGATCGATGATCCCGTGCAGCGCCGGCACTGCGTCGCGAAGTGCTGCGAGCTCGCGAGGGCGCACGCTACCCAGCGCGATGCGCGTGGCCACGCGCTCGAGGTCTGGCAGACGCGACAGAAAATCCTGAAGCGCGAGGCGAACCGCCGTGATGACATCGACCTGGTCATGACGGGCGGCCGCGCGATCGGGGTCGCGCAGCGGCTGCTGTAGCCAACGCCGCAGCAATCGACCCCCGGCCGCGGTAGCGCAACGGTCAACAATTCGGATCAGGCACGGCCCGTCGTCGCCGCGCAGCGTATCCACGATTTCGAGATTGCGGCGCGCGACTGGATCAAGCTCAATAAACTCGTCGCCCTGGTGAACGCGCAGCCCTTGCAGATGGGGCAGCGACTGGCCCTGCGTTCGCATCGCGTACTGCACCAGCGCCCCGGCAGCGCCCACGGCGAGCGGGCAGTCGGTGACGCCAAAGCCCGCCAGATCGCGCACGCCAAAGAGCTCAGCCAGGGCGCGCTCGGCGCGCTGCGGGTCAAAATGCCAGTCGGGGGCGCGTGCAAGCGGCGCCTGTCCGAGGAGCGCAAGCCGATCGGGCGCGAGCGTCCGTCCATCGGCGATCACCACTTCGGCGGGGCGCAGCCGATCGATTTCGTGGCTGAGTGCATCGGCGTCAACCTCAGCCACCCAAAACTCGCCGCTTGCTACGACCATCCACGCGAGTCCGCACCGGCCATCGGCCCGCGGACTGGGGTTCAGGGCCAGCAGAACGCGGTCTTCACGCTCGGGAAGAAGCTGTGCGTCGGTGAGCGTGCCAGGGGTCACGATGCGCACCACCTTGCGCTCGACAGGACCTTTGGCAAGCGCGGGGTCGCCCACCTGCTCGCACACCGCTACCGACTCGCCGATTCGAATGAGCCGTGCCAGATATTGTTCAACCGCGTGAACGGGTACGCCGGCCATCGGAATCGGCTCGCCTGCCGACACACCGCGTCGCGTCAAAGTAATGCCGAGCAGTCGCGATGCTTTATCAGCATCGTCGAAAAAGAGCTCGTAAAAATCTCCCATCCGGTAGAACAGCAACATCTCCGGATAGTCAGCCTTGATGCGCAGATACTGCTGCATCATCGGCGTATGCGAGCTGAGGGAGGCCTCCGCGGCCGCGTCGCGGGGCAGGTTCATGCTGTCAGACGCACCGGTCAGCCCATGTAGGAACGCCTACCGAAGTCGCGAAGAAAAATTCTGACCAGATGACGTTTGCGGTCAGGCTCATCGTAGTCGTCATAGTCGGTGCGAAGATGGGCGAGTCGGAAGTTGTTGACGTACTGGATTTCACCAGGCTTCAGCACAAAGGTAATGTGATTCCGCTCATCCGACATGATTTTCCCGGCTTCGCGCAGTGCTTCCAGGCCGAGCGCGTCCGGCTGCAGGCCTACGAGCTCATAGCCCTTCGGCACCAGCGCTGGATTGAATCGCGAGCGCACCACGCCATCGTGGCATTCGAAGATCGGATAAAAATGCGTGACGGGGGCGCCTTCGGGATGCTCGCCCTGACGGTTCCAGTGAAACGGCTCATAGAGCCGGCGCAGCAGATCGGGGCGCTTTTCACGCAGCTCATTGTGCACGGTCATCATGCTGGCCGCTTTGCTGATGCCGCCTGAGCGGGCGGTTCTGAGCACGAGCAGCCCAAGATAGGGAGGCGGGAAGTTGAAGCCGTAGTCGCTGTGCCAGGAAATTTCCTGATTCGTCAGATCGGCTCGTACCCGCGTGTCCGTTTTTTTGCCGGTATCGCGAACATCGTAAAGCAGACGGCCGTCATATGACTGAGCCACCGGCCGTGAAATCAGGGACGACAGCATCCAGTAGATGGCGGTGAGTGACTCCTTGTCGTGGCGCTCAACAGCCATCCGGTCAAGCACCACCATGCCGATGCCGTGATCAAGCTGATGGCGAACCCTGGCCATCAGCGCACGGCAGGCATCGAGCGGATAGTCGTCCAGGCACAGCGCGCGAACATCCATGGGATTCGCCCGCAGGATCTCGATGACCTGGTCGATCTCGGCGAGCGCTTCGGCGGGAACCGCAACGCGCCAATCGCTTTCGCTCACCTCATCGCGAACCCATGCGAGCGGCTTACCGATTGAACCTTCAAACATCGACGGGACGGCGGGACGGCTGAGATCGTTCATGGAGTGTCCTCAGACAAGGTGCCGCTCGATCCAGCGGCCGGTGGCGAGGAGCGCCTGCTCGCCGCGTCGTGCGCCGACCACTTGAAGGCCGATCGGCAGGCCGTTGTTGCCACGCATGACTGGCAGATTGAGCGCCGGTGTCCAGGCAAGCGTCCAGAGATAGTTGAACAGAACAGGACCGGTGTCATGCAGCCCAAGCGGTGCTTCGCCCACGGCTGACAAGGTGAGCGTTGCATCGAAGGGTGCGAGCTGCGCGAGCAGGTGATTGCGGCCGCGCTCCAGTTCAGCGCTGGCGGCATGATACGCGTCGAGCCCGATTGTCTTGGCATCGCTGACCAGCGCTTGCGCGGGCGCCGACATCGATTCGCGGTGATGTCGAAACTCATGTACCAGCACACGGCCCGCTTCAAATTTGGTGGCCAGCCAGATTGCGTCGAGCAGTTTGCGGTCCAGGCCGGGATTAGCGATTTCGGTCAGCTCGGCGCCAGCGCGGGCGAGCTTCTGCAGGGATTCGTCGAAGCGTTGACGGGCATCGGGCTGCGCGTCTTCCCAAAGCTCGCTGCGGTAGACAGCGAGCCGTGGCGCGCGCTGCAGCCCGTCGCCGACACGGCGGTAGTCGCGCATTTGAAGTACCGCCATGAAGAGCGCCAGATCTTCGATGCTGCGCGCCATGCAACCCAGGGTATCGAGGCTTTCCGCAAGGTGCCGTACGCCGGAGAAACTCAGCTCGCCGTAGCCGGGTTTGATGGCGTGTACGCCGCAGTAGGCGGCCGGTCGAATGACCGACCCGCTGGTTTGCGTGCCCACCGAAAGCGGCACCATCAGGTCGGCGACCGCCGCTGCCGAACCCGAAGACGAGCCGCCGGGTGAGTGCGCGGGATTGTGTGGGTTGGTGCAGGAGCTGGGGTGCCGATAGGCGAATTCGGTAGACGCGGTTTTGCCCAGGACCAGTGCGCCGGCCTCGCGTGTCAGCGCAACGCAGGCGGCGTCCGTGACCGGCCGATGACCGGTGTAAATCGGCGACCCGTACGCAGTGGGCTGATCCGCGGTGTCGATCACGTCTTTGAATCCCACCGGAATGCCATGCAGAAGTCCGGATCGTTGCCCCGCGTCGGCGCGTCGTGCCGCAGCGATGGCTGCATCACGATCAAGATGCACCCAGGCATGCACTTGCGGCTCGCGTGCATCGATGCGCTCAAGGCAGCTTCGCACCAGAGATTCGGCGCTCAGGCGACCCGATTCGATTTCGGCGGCCGCTTCGGAAGCGGTGAGAGAGTGAGGTTCGCGTGTCATGGCGTTGGGCAACTTTCGGTCAGTGCTAGGGGAGACCATAGCTGAAACGACCGTTCGTGTACACGAACCGATTCGATTGGTCCACCCGACGAGCGTTTCATCCAATTGCTTGACGCGTGGAAAGGTCGTCGCGTACCGTGCGGTCAGTTCGTCAGCATCAGGACTGGCGGCAACTCATCATTGAAACCCATCGGAGGACTCCCATGCTTCAATCGAAGTGGTTGGTCGCTGGCCTATTGTCGGCAGTACTTGGTGCATTTTCGGTCCAGGCTTCGGCTCAGGCGAAAGTCAAATTGCGGTTGGGGCATGTGACATCGGCCGCCGCGATTGCCGGTCAGGGCGGCAAAGCATTTGCCGATACCGCGCGTCAGCTGTCAAACGGCGAAGTCGAAATTGAACTGTTCCCCAACGGGCAGCTGGGCGGGGAACTCGAGATGCTGTCGCAGGTACGGCTGGGTACGCTTGACATCGCGATGAACGGCGCGGGCATTGTGGCCGCCATCGAACCCACCTTCAGCATTACCGAACTTCCGTACATCTGGAAGAACCGCGACTCGGCCTGGAATGTTCTGACTGGCCCCACTGGCACGCGCATTCTCGGCACGCTCGAATCCAAGGGCATCAAGGGCCTGTCGTGGGGCGTCTGGGACTTCCGCGGTTTCCTGATGAACGGCACCGACATCAACCAGCCCGCCAACATGAAGGGCAAGAAGATTCGAGTGATCGAGAACGCGCTCTACGTGCGCACAGTGCATGCGTTTGGTGGCAACCCCGTTCCAATGGCCTGGCCTGAGGCGTCCACCGCGCTACAACAGCGGACGATCGATGGCGTGGACACCAACTATCACGGTATGGCCGACTCCAAGCTGTTTGAGGTGGCCAAAAGCCTGGCGATCACCGATCACATCTTCACCGCGACGGTGTACGTGATGAACATGAAGAAGTTCTCGTCGCTGTCGCCAGCCCATCAGGACGTAGTGCTGAAGGCTGCGCGGGCTGCGGGTGAAACCATGCGTGCGGGGGCAGCCAAGGCCAATGAAGACGCGATTGCGCTGATGGAAAAGAATGGCGTGAAGCTGATCCGGCCCGAGCGCGCACCGTTTGAATCCGCGGTGGC
>CAZORB010000002.1:75134-76261 GCA_964581825.1 uncultured Bordetella sp. | reverse complement strand
GCAGTTGTTGAAAAGCGCGAGATCCCTATGTATTACCTGGGCATCACCCAGTACGCCGACGAGTTAATCCAAGACCTTGCGGATCTGGGCTGGCCCGAGCGCGTCAAGATCATGCAGGAGAACTGGATCGGCCGATCAACCGGTGTTCGATTCGCCTTTCCGCACACCATCCGAGATCAATCTGGCGCGCTGGTCGGCGACGGCAAGCTTTACGTGTTCACCACCCGCGCCGACACGATCATGGGCGTTACCTTTGTTGCGGTCGCGCCTGAACACCCGCTTGCCACGGTCGCCTCCGAGCGTGACCCCAAGGTTGCTGCGTTTGTTGATGCCTGTAAGCAGGGCGGCGTCACCGAGGCTGAACTCGCCACCCGCGACAAGGACGGTGTGCCCACCGGACTCACCGTGTCACACCCCCTTACCGGCGAACCCGTCGAAGTATGGGTGGGCAACTACGTGCTTTACAGCTATGGCGACGGCGCGGTCATGGGCGTTCCCGCGCATGACGAGCGTGACTTCGCATTCGCGCGCAAGTTTGGTCTGCCAATCCGCCAGGTGATTGCAGTGGATGGCGAATCATTCTCGGACCAGGCCTGGCAGACCTGGTACGAAGACAAGCAGCGTGGACGATGCGTTTTCTCGGGTCGCTTCGATGGTCTGGCTTACGACGCCGCGGTCGAGGCTATCGCGGCTGATCTTGCCGCGAAAGGGCTTGGCGAAAAGCGCATCCAGTATCGATTACGCGATTGGGGTATCTCTCGCCAGCGCTACTGGGGCACGCCGATACCCATCATCCATTGCGGCGACTGCGGTGCCGTTCCAGTGCCTTACAACCAGTTGCCCGTCGTGCTGCCGGAAGATCTGGTGCCCGACGGCAGCGGCAACCCACTCGCCAAGAATGAGGCCTTCCTGCGCTGCGCGTGTCCCAAGTGCGGCAAGCCCGCCCGCCGCGAAACCGACACGATGGACACCTTCATCGACTCATCCTGGTATTACATGCGCTACTGCTCGCCAGATAACGATCAGGCGATGGTCGACGCACGGAACGATTACTGGATGCCGATGGACCAGTACATCGGCGGCATTGAGCACGCCGTGCTGCACCTGCTGTACGCGCGCTTCTGGAC
>CAZORB010000002.1:47410-75124 GCA_964581825.1 uncultured Bordetella sp. | reverse complement strand
GGGGGGGTATCAGCGGCGATTTGCCGGGCGATGCCGCGCGCGGTCTGGTAAAGTTTGATGAGCCCTTCTCGAACCTGCTGTGCCAGGGCATGGTGCTCAACCACATCTACTTCAGAAAGGGCGATAAAGGCGGCATCGAATATTTCTGGCCCGATGATGTTGAAAATGTTCACGATGCCAAGGGCCAGGTAATCGGCGCGAAACTGAAGTCCGACGGCACCGCCATTGAATACGGCGGCGTCGGAACCATGAGTAAAAGTAAGAACAACGGCGTCGATCCGCAGTCGCTCATCGACCAGTACGGCGCCGATACGGCTCGGCTGTTCGTCATGTTTGCCTCGCCGCCCGAGCAGACACTCGAATGGTCGGGAACTGGCGTCGAGGGTGCGCACCGCTTCCTTCGTCGACTCTGGACCACCGCCTATGCGCGTCATGAGGCCGTTGCTCGGGCAGGATCGCTAGCGGTCGATACGCTCGATGATGCGCAGCGGGCCCTGCGGCGCGAAATTCACTCGATCCTGAAACAGGCCGACTACGACTACCAGCGCAAGCAGTACAACACCGTCGTCTCAGCAGCCATGAAGATGCTCAACGCCATCGAAGGCGCTCGGCTGGTGGAATCGCCCGCCAGTGATGCGGTGTTCGCCGAGTCGCTGTCCATTCTGATTCGTGCGCTCTATCCGGTGGTACCGCACATCACCCATGCGCTATGGGTCGACCTTGGCTTTGCGGCACGCGAGGGCGACCTGCTCGATGCAGGCTGGCCCACCGTCGACGAGTCCGCACTGCGACAGGATCGAATCGAACTCGTGCTTCAGATCAACGGCAAAGTACGTGGCAGTGTCTCGGTGGAGGCCTCCGCTGACCGCACTGCAATCGAGGCGGCCGCGCTGGCAACAGACGTATTTGCCAGACATGCGGAAGGTAAACCCGCCAAGAAAGTGATCGTGGTGCCTGGTCGACTGGTCAACGTCGTGGTCTGAGGATGGACAGCGCACATTGACCCGTCTTCTTGTCCGAGGTTCCCTGCCAACCGGTCGGCGAACGCTGCTTGCCGCCGGTTTGGCCTCTGTCTGTCTGACGGGGTGCGGATTCCAGCTTCGCGGCTCAGCGCCATTGCCGTTTCGCAGGCTCTATTCGGGTTTTTCCCGCAATTCGGCCATCGGCGCTGAATTGCGCTCGCTGATACGGGTCAGCAGCGACACGGTCATCGTAGACCGTGTCGATGAGGCCGACGCGCGACTCGAGGTGTTGTCCGAGCGGCGCGAGCGCGAGATTGTCGGTTTTACCAGCACCGGCCGCCCCCGCGAGTTTCAGCTTCGGCTCAGAATTCGGGTTCGAGTCACCGATGCCAAGGGCGTTGAATGGATGCCGCCCACCGAACTGTTGCTGCGGCGTGAAATCACCTCCAGTGACATCGAGGTGGTGAACCGCGCACAGGAAGAAGAGCTGCTGTTTCGCGAAATGGAGTCCGACTTCGTACAGCAGCTGTTGCGCAGGCTCTCTGCGCTCAAGCCGCGCGGATAGCCGAGTATGGCGCAGGTTCGCCCGGAAGGCCTGGCCGCGGCGCTGTCGCGTGCCGTGCCGGCTGTCGCATGGGTCCACGGCGACGAGCCGCTGCTCGTGCAAGAAGCGGCAGACCTGTTTCGTGCAGCCGCTCGCCAGGCAGGTGCCGACGAACGGCAGGTATTCGAGGTCGATCGTTCCTTCAAAGCGGATCGCTTCGCAGCCGAAGCGGGCGCATTGTCACTCTTTGCGTCGGGGCGATTGCTCGAGCTGCGCTTTTCCGGCAAACCCGGTAAGGAAACCGGTGAGCTGATCGCAACGACCGCCGAGCAGGCGGATGCATCGCTGCGGCTTTTAGTGCTAAGCGGCCGACTCGATCGCTCGACCACCGAAACAGGCTGGTTCAGCCGAGTCGATCGCGCGGGTCTGGTCGTTCCAATTTTCCCGGTCGAGCGCCGCGAGCTGCCGCGCTGGATCGCAGGCCGACTCGCCAGGCAGAAGCAGCGCGCCGATGCGGCGACGCTCGAGCTGATCGCGGAGCGCGTCGAGGGCAATCTGCTTGCCGCGCACCAGGAGGTCAGCAAGCTTGGCCTGCTGTTTCCAGAAGGCGAGATTCCAGCCGCCGAGGCGCGTGCCGCGGTCTTGAGCGTGGCACGCTACGACGCCTTCGATCTGGTGGAGGCCATGCTCGCGGGGGACCGCGAGCGATCGCTCCGAAGCCTGGAAGGCCTGCGCGCAGAGGGCGAAGCCCCGCCGCTACTGGTCTGGGCAATTGGCGATGCGATCCGAACACTGATGCGCCTGCATGTTGCGCGTGATCAGGGCTTGGCGCTTGCGCAGGCCATGCGCTCGGCGCGTATCTTCGGGCCGCGTGAGCGTCTGTTCGAGGCCGCACTGCGTCGAATTTCGGCTGCCGACTGCGAGCAGGCACTGCGGTCGACCGCACTCGCGGATAGAATCTTCAAGGGCGTAGCGGCCGGAGACAGCTGGCTCGCGCTCGAGCGAATCGTGATGAGGATGGCGGGTGTTCCGCTGCCTGGAGACAACTGACATCGTGGACAAACCGCCAATCGACATCGCCGCTTACATGGACAACCTCGGGCAGCGCGCGCGCGCCGCAGCCCGCGTCATCGCACGCTCGTCAACGCAGGCGCGCAATCGGGCGCTTACCGCTACCGCAGCGGCGCTGCGTCGCGAGGCTGCGGCACTCCAGCGTGCCAATGCGCTTGACCTGCAGGCAGCACGCGAAGCGGGCCATGATCAGGCCTTCGTCGACCGCCTTGCGCTCACCCCACGCGTGATCGACACCATGGCCGAAGGCCTCGAGCAGATTGTCATGCTGCCCGATCCGGTCGGCGAAATCAGCGGACTCAGTTACCGACCCTCCGGTATCCAAGTGGGCAAGATGCGTGTACCCCTGGGGGTTATTGGCATCATTTACGAGTCGCGCCCCAACGTCACCATTGACGCGGCAGGCCTGTGCATCAAATCGGGCAATGCCACCATTCTGCGCGGCGGCTCGGAAGCGCTGCACAGCAACCAGGCGCTCGCTGCACTGATCCGCGAAGGACTGGCCGAGGCCGGGCTGCCCGCCGATGCGGTACAGGTCATCGATACCACCGAACGCGCGGTGGTGGGTGCGCTGATCGCGGCCGAACGCTGGGTCGATGTCATCGTGCCGCGCGGCGGCAAGTCGCTTACTGAGCGCATCTCTCGCGAGGCACGCGTACCGGTCATCCGTCATCTTGACGGCATCTGTCATGTTTATATCGATGACCATGCTGGCCCCGACAAAGCGATCCGCATAGCCGATAACGCAAAAACGCAGCGCTACTCCCCCTGCAACACCATGGAAACGCTGCTGGTAGCAGAGTCTATGGCCGCGCAGATCCTGCCGCGGCTTTGTCGGATCTACGCTGACAAAGGGGTTGAGCTGCGAGGCGACGCCAGAACCTGCGAGTTGCTGAGCCACGCCGCCATCACCTGCCTGCCCGCCACCGAGGAAGACTGGCGCACCGAATACCTCGCCCCAATTCTCGCGATCCGGGTGGTATCCGGGCTTGACCAGGCGATTGAGCACATCGCCGAATATGGATCTCAGCATACGGATGCGATCGTCACCGAGCACCACGGCCACGCGATGCGGTTTCTGCGTGAGGTCGACTCATCGTCGGTGATGATCAATGCCTCCACGCGCTTCGCCGATGGTTTCGAATACGGGTTGGGCGCGGAAATCGGTATTTCCACCAACAAGCTGCACGCGCGCGGGCCGGTCGGGCTGGAAGGCCTCACCTCGCTCAAGTTTGTGGTGTTCGGCAACGGCCAGATCCGAACCTGACCGCTACACCTTCCCTCCCATCGGGCGGCGCGCCACACCCGGCCTTACACAGGAAGCTTGCATGAGCACCGGTTATCTCTGGATCAAGGCGCTTCATATTGTGTTCGTCACCAGCTGGTTCGCGGGCCTGTTCTACTTGCCCCGAATCTTCGTCAATCTTGCGATGGTTCCTGAACCTGGCGCCGAACGCGACCGTCTTCTGCTGATGGCCCGCAAGCTCTGGCGTTTCATGCAGCCGCTGATGGGTCTTGCGCTGCTCTTCGGCCTCTGGCTGTGGCTGGGCTACGGTGTGGGTGCCGCAAGCGGCTGGATGCATGCGAAGCTTGCCATCGTCGTTCTGCTGCTGGTCTATCACCACCTGTGTGGACGCCTGCTGAAGCGACTCGAGCGCGGCGCCGACAACCACTCGCACGTCTGGTTTCGCTGGTTCAATGAAGCACCTGTCATCGCACTGGTGATTTCGGTCATTCTCGTCGTCGTCAAACCGTTCTGATACGCAAGGAGGCGACGATGTCGCGCGAACTCAACTACTTCATGGCGCCAGCATCGCCCTGGACCTATCTGGGCCATCAGCGACTCATTGATTTGTGTGCGCGCCATCAAATTGCCATCCACATGATGCCGATCGATCTTGGCAAGGTCTTTCCGCAATCAGGCGGCCTGCCCCTGCCTCAGCGTGCGCCGCAGCGTCAGGCGTATCGGCTGGTTGAACTCGCGCGCTGGCGTGATGTCACGGGCCTGCCACTCAACGTTCAGCCCAAGTTCTTTCCCGTGGGCGGCGACGAAGCAGCGCTGGCACTGATTGGCGCAAAACAGCATCACGGCGTAGCGGCATCGCTCGCACTTGCCGGAAGAATCCTGCGCGCCATCTGGGCCGAGGAGCGCAACCTGGCTGATCCGCATACGCTGTCGGCCATCATCGGCGAGGCAGGGCTCGACGAAGCCGCTATCGCCGCCCGGCGGGCAGACGCCGCCGCAGAGTATGAGGCCAACACGCGCAAGGCAATCGATCATCAGGTCTTCGGCGCCCCCTGGTATGTCTGGAAGGGTGAGCCGTTCTGGGGACAGGACCGGCTCGATCTGCTGGAGCGCTCGATTGCACAAGGCTGATATGCCGAACCGCCGGCCCTCGCGTGGCGGCCGCGAACCTGGCCACCGCAGCGGCAACGACAACGCTCCGCGCGCCGTTCCTCAGCGTGCAGCGCTGCAACTGTTCGCCCCCTGCCCGCGCGGGCTCGAGCCAGCGCTGTCTGACGAGCTCGCAGCGCTGGGCGCGCGCGACTGCCGAATCACCGGTGGCGGTGTCGCGTTCACGGGTGATGCCTCGATCGCCATGCTGGCTAATCTTCACAGCCGCATCGCCAGTCGAATCCTGATGCAGATCATCGCAGGCCGCTGCCGTGATGAGGATGCGCTCTATCGGCTCGCCCGGCGTGTCGAGTGGGAGCATTGGTTCAATGAACGCGTGACCATGCGGGTTGATATCTCGGCGCAGCGCTCGCCGCTTCGCAGCCTCAACTTCGCAACACTCAGGGTGAAAGACGCGATCTGCGATCGGTTTCGTGACCTCACCGGCGTCCGGCCATCGATCAATACGCGGGCCCCGGATGTTCGCGTATTCGCATTCCTCGAGGCGATCGACGCCACGCTTTACCTCGACCTGTCGGGTGAAGCGCTTTTCAAACGCGGGTGGCGGTCCGCGGAAGATTCCGCTGGCGCGGCACCGCTCAAGGAGAACCTGGCTGCAGGCCTGGTAGCGCTCGCTGGCTGGCAACCGGACCGTCCGCTGCATGATCCCATGTGCGGCTCGGGCACGCTGCTGATTGAAGCCGCTCAGCGCGCGCTCAGCATTGCGCCAGGAATGGGTCGCGGCTTCGGTTTCGAACGACTCACAGGCTTCGACACCCTTGAATTCGCCAATCTCCGCCAGGCCGCCGAGCAGGCGGCCCACGCGGCGCGACTGCAGCTCGCAGAACACGGCGGCGTTCTGCCCATTTCCGGTGCCGATATCGACCCCAGGGCAGTCGACCGCACGATCCGAAACCTGCTGCTGGCGGGTATTCCAGCGGATGCGGTCTCGGTCGCAGTGGCCGACTTTGGGGCGGTTCGTCCTGCGCCGGCTGCCCGGCCCGCGCCGGGCATCATCCTGACCAACCCACCGTACGGAGCGCGACTGCACGCGTGGCTGCACGGCCGTGACGAGCCCCTTGATGATGACGCGCCAGGCTTCAGACCATCCGGCGCCAAGCCACCGCCACACCCGACACAACTGGCTGAGGATGACGACGACCATCAGCGTGCGATGCAGGCGGTTGGGGCAACGCTGAGACGCGACTTCGGCGGTTGGCGAGCCTGTCTGTTATCTCCCGATCCGGAGTTGCCTCGCCAGCTAGGCATGCAGCCCGCGCGACGCACGCCGCTGTTCAACGGTGCGATCGAATGTCGGCTGTTCTGCTTTGACATCTTCGACCGCAGTCAACGCAGCCCCGCCCATCCAGCAACCCAGCCCACGACATGATGGCTGACCCAGCGCCCGACAGCCCCAGTGCACCCGATTCGGCAGCGGCGCGACTCGCTGCCGTCTGCGAACGCATCCAGCGCGCCTGTGTCGCGGCCAATCGTTCGCCACAGTCTGTTTCGCTACTTGCGGTCAGCAAGACCTGGGACGCTCCGCGCGTGCTCGAACTTGCCGCGCTCGGCCAACACGCCTTCGGCGAAAACTACCTGCAGGAAGCGCTCGCCAAGATCGAAGCCTGTGCCAATCAGGCAACTGCAGGCATCCAATGGCATTTCATCGGGCCGATCCAGTCGAATAAAACGCGGCCAATTGCCGAGCACTTCAACTGGGTGCATTCAATTGACCGGGAAAAGATCGCCACACGCCTTTCCGAGCAACGCCCGGCCAGCCAGTCACCGCTACAGGTATGCGTTCAGGTCAATGTGTCGGGCGAACTCAGTAAGAGCGGCTGCGAGCCCCGGGAAGCGGTCGGGCTGGCACTGGCTATTGCACGCTTGCCGCGACTGCATCTTCGCGGGCTGATGACCATTCCCGAACCCACCCCAGACCTCGCGTTGCAGCGCGAGCGTTTTGCTGGGTTACGGTCGCTACACACACACATCAAAGCGCAACTGGGCAGTATCAGCCCTGAGGCTGCTGCCCGCTTCGATACCTTATCAATGGGGATGTCGGACGATCTGGAAGCTGCAATCGCGGAGGGCGCGACGCTCGTCCGGGTAGGAACCGCCCTGTTCGGGCGGCGCCCAGCGGTAGTTAGGCCATTGCCTTGATGGCAGCGGCCAGACGGCTCTTGTAACGCGATGCGGCGTTCTTGTGGATGATGCGCTTGTCAGAAATGCGGTCGATTACCGACTGCGCCTGCTGCATCACCTGGGTGGCAGTGGCCTTGTCGCCGGCGCCAATCGCCTTGCGAACGCTTTTGATAGCGGTACGAAGTGCAGAACGCTGACTGGAGTTCTGCGCGTTCTGACGGACCGACTGCCGGGCGCGTTTACGCGCCGACGCAATGTTTGCCATGGGACAATCCCGAAAGAATCCGGTGGAACCGGAAAAAGTAAAAGGGAAAGCTTTGAAGTTTAACCTGATTTTGCTCGCGGCGGCAAATTGCCTGACGCAGCAGCACCCCTGCCCCGTGCGGCACAGGCGCGTTCGGTGAACCTGCTGAAAGCCGCCGCAACAGTCAGCGGGTTCACACTGCTTTCTCGAATCACCGGACTGGTTCGCGAAACGCTAATTGCCACCATGTTTGGCGCTTCAGCCCTGACCGACGCGTTTTTCGTGGCGTTTCGGCTACCCAATATGTTGCGCCGATTGTTCGCCGAGGGTGCTTTCTCGCAGGCCTTCGTGCCGATGCTCACCGAACGCAAGCTTCAGGCCGAGCAGGGCCAGCACGAGGCAGCGCATGCCTTTGTCAGCCGGGTTGCCACAGCGCTTACCTGGGCGCTGATCCTGGTGACGATCGCGGGCATCGTCGGCGCACCGTTTCTGGTGTGGGCGATGGCAGCGGGTCTGGATTCACCCGCTGAGGCCGCGGCCATCCTGATGACGCGCTGGATGTTCCCCTACATCCTGCTGATCTCGATGGTCGCGCTCGCTGCCGGCATCCTCAATACCTGGAAGCAGTTCGCCATTCCGGCCTTCACGCCGGTGCTGCTCAACCTCGCGATGATTGGCTCATCGCTGCTGCTGGCATCGCGCCTAGACCCGCCTGTGCTTGCACTGGCGGCGGGTGTGATCGCGGGTGGCGTCGCACAGCTCGCACTGCAACTGCCGGCGCTCCATCGGATCGGCATGCTGCCGCGCCTGGGTTTGAATCCGCTCAAGGCATTCGCCGATCCCGATGTCCGTGCAATCATCGTCAAGATGGGCCCTGCGGTGCTGGCTGTATCGGTCGCGCAGATCAGTCTGGTCATCAACACCCACATCGCTTCGCGATTGGCAGCGGGCAGCGTCAGCTGGGTGTCGTTCGGCGATCGTCTGATGGAGTTCCCGACCGCATTGCTGGGGGTCGCGCTCGGCACGGTGCTGCTGCCTTCACTGGCCCGCGCCGGTCAGCGCAACGACACGCAGGAATACAGCCGTCTGCTCGACTGGGGGCTTCGTCTGTGCGTGGTCCTGTCCGTGCCAGGGATGGTGGGGCTCGCATTCATGGCTGAACCGCTGACCGCCCTGCTTTTTCATTACGGGCGGTTTGACGCGCACGATGTCGCCATGACGCGCCAGGCGGTGCTCGCTTACTCAGCAGGTCTACTAGGTCTGATCGCTATCAAGGTGCTGGCACCGGGTTTTTACGCGCGGCAGGACATCCGGACACCGGTCAAAATAGCGCTCGTGGTGCTGGCCGCCACACAGCTGCTCAATCTCGCCTTCGTGCCCTGGCTACAGCATGCGGGGCTCGCGCTGTCGATCTCGGTGGCGGCCTGGGTCAACGCTGCCCTACTGCTACGGGGTCTGCTTCGAAACGGTACTTATCGACCCGAGATGGGTTGGATCGCACTCACGGTTAAGGTGCTGATTGCCGCGGCGGCAATGGGCGTGCTGTTGTGGTTCGCCGTTCCCCAGTTTGACTGGATCAGTCTCCAATCGTCTCCTTTGCTTCGGGTGGCGCTGGTCCTGTCGATACTCGCGGGCGCAGCGGGCCTTTATCTGACCGCCCTCGTTCTCATGGGCATACGCCCGCGACAGTTCCTGCGGCGCGGTTAACGGTTCACGGAGATTTCAATGCGGATTGTGTTCATTGGTGGCGGCAACATGGCAAGCGCTCTGATCGGCGGACTGGCAAGTCGCCGTGAGGAAGCGCCGACCATCACGGTCATCGAACCGCTCGCTGCGCAACGCGAGGCACTCCAATCGCGTTTCAGCGTGCGCGTGCTCGAGGCACCCGATCAGGCGGCGCTCGACGCCGACATCCTGGTGATGGCAGTCAAGCCGCAGCAGATGCGCGTCGCAGCGCAGGCCTGTGCGCAATGGATATCAAAGCAGCTGGTGATCAGCGTCGCCGCAGGCATTCGAATCGCCGACCTGCAGCGCTGGCTGGGGGGTCATCCACGGATCGTGCGGGCGATGCCCAATACGCCGGCCCTGCTCAGTCTGGGCGTCACTGGAATGTGCGCGGGCGCCGCGGTGAGCGCCGACGATCGCACCACCGCCGACTCCATTCTCAGCGCGGTCGGTGAAACCGTGTGGGTCCATGATGAGTCGCTGATCGATGCGGTCACTGCGGTCAGCGGCAGTGGCCCGGCCTACGTGTTTCGCTTCATCGAGGCGGTTGAGCAGGCGGCAACCAAGCTGGGGCTGTCGGCGCAAGACGCCCGCAAACTGACGCTTGCCACATTTCGCGGCGCCTCAGAGCTGGCTGCGCGCTCAGACGAACCGCCAGCGACGCTGCGTGAGCGCGTGACCTCTAAAGGCGGCACCACGGCTGCTGCCCTGGCTGTCATGGAGCAGGGCGAGCTTGGCGCGCTCATCGACCGGGCGGTGGAAGCAGCCTGTCGTCGGGGTGCCGAACTGGGTGATGAATTCGGTCGCTGATCAGCGCGCCGGGGTAGCCCAAAGCGCGTCAACCAGTACACCGGCGAACACTGCCGCGCCAAACCAGTTGTTGTGGTTGAAGGCCCGAAAGCATCCCTCGCGACTGCGCGATCGGATCAGGGTCCAGTGGTAGGCGGCAACCGCCGCAGCCGCGACAAGCCCTGCGTAGTAAGCGGGGCCAAGGCGCTCCATCTGACCGACCCAGCCCAGCAGTGCAAGCGCCACGGCATAGCAGCTCATGACCGCGGCCAGATCGAAGCGGCCAAAAGTAATCGCCGACGTTCGAATGCCGATGCGCAGGTCATCATCGCGGTCGACCATTGCGTACTCGGTATCGTAAGCAACCGCCCAGGCGATGTTGGCGGCCAGCATGACCCAACCGGATAGCGGTACGGTGCCCAGTACCGCCGCATAGGCCATCGGAATGCCAAAACCAAATGCAACCCCAAGATAGGCCTGAGGGATTGCAAGGAAGCGTTTGGTAAACGGGTAACTGGCGGCAAGGAACGCAGCCACAACCGCAAGGCCCCAGGTGAGCGGGTTAAACGGCAGCACCAGCGGCAGCGCCACAAGCGACAGCACCACGAACACCGCGACCGCTTCCCAGGGGGCAATCAGGCCAGCGGTAAGCGGCCGATCGCGTGTGCGCTCCACATGACGATCGAAATCGCGATCGGCAAAATCATTGATGGCGCATCCGGCCGAGCGCATCAGCAGCGTGCCCGCGCAAAACGCAAACACGGTATAGGCCTCGGGTTGGCCCGCGCTGGCAATGAACACCGCCCACAGCGTGGGCCATAGCAGCAGCAGCGTGCCGATCGGCTTGTGCAGCCGCACGAGCCGCCAGTAAAGGCCCAGCCGTTCGATCAGGGAAGCAGTACTCAAGGATTCAGGGACTCCGTTGGCAAGTGTAGCGACTTGGCAGAAAAGCCCAATTACCGCTTCTGACCTTTGGTTCGCTTCGGGTCAGGCCACGAGGCATCGCTCGCCCCGCCGGACGGGCCCTCGGGCGCCGGCATACCCACTGCATCGGGAGGTTGACAGCATCTGACCTCCTCGATTCGGCCCAGGCTTTTTGGCTCGGCTTTACTGGCTGAATTACCCACCAGCAGTTCGACCTGGGCGCGGGCTGCAGCCCGCACGGGTTCGACGCGGGCCGCGCCCGGAAGCACCAGACCGGAGGCCAGCATTCGGCGAAGGTTGGACTCGCCGATGCCGCGCACGCGGCGGCGAAGATCATCGGTGTCGCGAAACCGCCCACCGCTGTTGCGGGCGGCAACAATACGGCCCGCGAGCGCAGGCCCGATTCCGCGCACGCGTTCAAGCTCGGCGGCCGATGCGGCATTGACATCTACCTGGACCACAGGAGGACGCCTCGACCCGCCTGGGGCGCCCGGCAGCGCAGCGGCCTGGGCTATGGCGGGCCGGGTGGCCGTCGCGGCAGGGTCGCGGGGTGAGGCGACTGCACCGACCTGCGCGAGCGCATTGAGGATTCCGACCAGCAGGATGCCCCTGCACCCGACCGATAGGCGCGGCCAGACAAACCGGTAAACGAAAGCGAAGTCACTCGCGCAAAGGACGGAGATCGACGGCACGACAAGCTCCCTTAATCAGGCAAGCGAGACATCGTGACGCTGCACCGGGCGCCGGTGCTCAGCAGTCTCAGACGCAAGGGCTAGTCGGAACGATCGGGGCTGCGGGCAGGCAGGCTTTCAGGCCCGCTCAAGCTCTTCCGCACGCTGCGGTGCACAGGACTCCCACCGACTACATCCTGGGCATTGCCAATAGTATTGGCGCGCCTTAAAACCGCAGTGAGCGCACACATAACGGGACTGTCGCTGCGCCTGCCCACGCAACAGACCGCGCGTCAGCGCAAGTTCATCGCGGCGCGGCCCTGGGGCCGCCTGCGCCAGCTCGATGTCGAGCAGCCGGTCAAGGCCCACCAGGCTGGGCGCGCGAGCCAACGCCGCCCGTCCCCAGTCGATGGTTCCGGCTGGCCCGTCTCGCTCGAGTCGCGCATCGAGCAGCGCAACGAACAGTTCGATTGAACGCTGCGCCTCAAACTGTGCCTCCAGCACCGCCAGACCCTGATCAAGCCGGCCCATCGCCTGATGCGCCTGAAGCCAGGCACGCGCGCCCAACACGAACCACTCAGGCTGACGGCTGCGTAAACCCTCCCAAGCGAGCAGCGCCTGGTGCAGATCGCCGCGTGCCATCGAAAGCTCAGCCTGCATCAACGCAACCCGCGGATGCTCAGGGCCAAGCGCCTGCGCCCGAGCGAGGTGCTCGGCCGCGCGGTCAAACCCCGCGGGATCAGCAGCCGCAAGCGCTTTCGCTGCGAGTTCGCAGTGAAAGTGAATGATCGCGCGTTGCGGCTTCGCCTCCGAGTCGGTTCCGGTCGGTAGTCGTGATGCGAGCGAAATCGCGAGCGGCCAGTCACGCACCAGCTCAGCGATCTCCAGCCGATGCCGGAGCGCCTGCTCGGCACGGCTACCCTGTTCAAGCCGGGTGAACGCCTGGTCAGCCCGATCCAGCAAGCCCGCTTTGAGGAAGTCGAGCCCGAGCTCGAAGAGCGCCTGTTCGCGCGCTTTGGGATCGAGGTCGGCCCGATCGAGCAGGCTTTGATGGACTCGAATCGCGCGATCGTTTTCACCGCGCTGACGAAACAGCTTACCGAGCGCAAAGTGCAATTCAACCGTTTCGGGATCGATGCGAACCACATCGATGAACGCGTCGATCGCGCGATCGGGCTGTTCGCTCAGCAGGAAATTCAGGCCCTGAAAATAGCCTGCTGGCAGATTGGCCGCCTGTGAACGCGCCGAGCGGGTCTCGTGGCGCGCCGCGAGCCAACCCAGGCCAAAGAAAAGCGGCAGCGCGAGAAGCCAGTAAAGATCGAATTCCAATCTGTGAACCGCGTCCGGCTCAAACGCCCAGCGGCGGTGTTGACCCGCCCGCGCCGCCTGCAGCCGTTGGGGCACCGGCCCGACTGGCAGCAGTTTCCGCGGCTGGCGCACCTACGCCGCCTGCGGCCGGCCGCCCAAGAGCCTTCAACTCTTTGCGCAGGCCCGCGATCTCTCGCCGCTGTCGAAAGAAGGTGGGAATGCACGCAATCAGGCCCAGCACCACGCCGCCCGCCAGGAACGACAACAACACGACGACCAGTGGTGCACGCCAGGTCGCCTGGCCTGCGAAGAATCGAACATCGACCGGCTCGGTATTGGATAACGCAAATGCGAGTGCCAACACGAACAGCGCGATGTAGAAAAGCCAGGAAAGGATACGCATCGGACCCGCTCCCTGTGATGCGGACCGCAGTCGCTGCGGTCAGCCCTTGTCGTCGCGAAGGCCGGCATCGACGCGCTCGCGCAGTTCTTTGCCGGGTTTGAAGTGTGGCACGCGCTTGCCGGGCACCATGACTTTTTCGCCCGACTTCGGATTGCGCCCGACTCGCGGCGGACGATGCGACAACGCGAAGCTGCCAAAGCCACGAATCTCGATCCTGTGGCCATCCGCGAGCGTGCGCGCCATCGCTTCGAGGATGGTACGCACCGCGAACTCAGCATCTTTTGCAACCAGCTGCGGATAACGCTCGGCCAGACGCGCGATCAGTTCCGACCGCGTCATCTGGCCAGGCGCGGACTGATCGGCAGCGTCGTCGACGCCGCCGTTCAGACCGTTGCGGGCATCTGCCTGCATGCCCTGCCTCGCTTACTCTTTAGGATTGTCGAGCTTAGCCCGCAGCAACGCGCCCAGGTTGGTCGTGCCGCTGGCCGCACCGCTCTCGGCGGCCATGCGCTGCAGCGCCTCGGCCGTTTCGACAGTGTCTTTCGCCTTGATCGACAGGCTGATCGAACGATTCTTCCGATCAACGTTGATGATCATGGCCTCGACCTCGTCGCCTTCCTTCAGATGGTTGCGAGCATCATCAACCCGGTCGCGAGAAATCTCGGACGCGCGCAGATAACCTTCAACGTCACCCGACAGGGTGATGACGGCGCCACGCGGATCAACCGAGGTAACCGTACCCTTGACGACCGCGCCCTTCTCGTTGGTGGCGGCGTAGTTGGTAAAGGGATCACCCTCGAGCTGCTTGATGCCAAGGGAGATGCGCTCGCGCTCGGTATCGATAGCAAGCACCATCGCCTCAACTTCATCGCCCTTCTTGAAGTTGCGCACGGCTTCTTCGCCGGTTTGATGCCAGGACAGATCCGACAGATGCACCAGACCATCGATGCCACCGGGCAGCCCGATGAACACGCCAAAGTCGGTGATCGACTTGATCGAACCGCGGACGCGATCGCCCTTGCGGTGATTGTCGGCGAACTCTTCCCAGGGGTTGGGCCGGCACTGCTTCATGCCGAGCGAAATGCGACGACGGTCTTCGTCGATCTCGAGCACCATGACCTCGGTTTCGTCGCCCAGTGCCACCACCTTGCCTGGATTGACGTTCTTGTTGGTCCAGTCCATTTCGGACACATGGACCAGACCTTCGATGCCCGGCTCGATCTCAACAAACGCACCGTAATCGGTGATGTTGGTGACCTTACCGAACATGCGCGTGCTCTGCGGATAGCGACGCGCGATGCCCACCCAGGGATCGTCGCCCAACTGCTTCACACCCAGCGAGACGCGGTTCTTTTCCTGGTCAAACTTGAGCACCTTGGCGGTGATCTCCTGACCAACCTGCAGCACCTCGGACGGATGACGGACACGGCGCCATGCCATATCGGTGATGTGCAGCAGACCGTCGATCCCGCCCAGGTCGATGAACGCGCCGTAGTCGGTGATGTTCTTGACGGTGCCGGTGACGATCGCGCCCTCGTGCAGCATCTCGAGCAGCTTCGCGCGCTCTTCACCCTGCGTGAGTTCAAGGATTGCGCGGCGCGACAACACGACGTTGTTGCGCTTGCGATCGAGTTTGATGACCTTGAAGTCGAGCGTTTTGCCTTCGAAAGGCGTGGTGTCCTTGACCGGACGGGTATCGATCAGTGAGCCTGGCAGGAATGCGCGGATGCCGTTGGTCATGACGGTGAGGCCGCCCTTCACCTTGCCGGTGATGGTGCCTGATACCGGGTCGCCGTTGTCCAGCGCTTTTTCGAGGCTGATCCAGGCCGCCAGACGCTTCGCGCGGTCGCGCGACAGGCGTGTTTCGCCGTACCCGTCTTCTAGAGAATCGATGGCTACCGAGACGAAATCGCCTTCAGCGACATCAATCTCGCCACGATCATTATGGAATTCTTCAATGGGGATGAAGCTCTCGGACTTCAGCCCTGCATTCACGACCACATAGTTGTGATCGATGCGTACCACCTCAGCGGTGATGACCTCGCCCTGGCGCATTTCCTGGCGCTTGAGCGACTCTTCAAATAGGGCGGCAAAACTTTCAGTAGTAGTCAAAATGATTTCCAGATGAAGCACGCCGAACGACCGTCTCCGGGGCGGTCAGCGGAAAAACCGATGACGACATCCCCTGGTGCATACCGCGCACCCGGATTACGGCAACCCAGCGGAGTTGACGATTGATCGCCCGCAGGCGACCGCCTTTCAGTGCCCGGACCACCCGAATCAAGCTGGGTGCCCGGTGGCCAACCAGCGATCCAGCACAGCCTGTACCGTTTGTTGAACGGAAAGACTGGTGGAATCGATGATGGCCGCCCCTTCCGCGGCAACCAGCGGCGCATGGCTTCGCCCAGCATCCCGGGCGTCACGCGCACGCAAATCGCGCAAAAGACTTTCTAAGTTAGCAGAAAACCCCTTTTCGATCAACTGTTTATAGCGGCGCTCGGCGCGCGCCTCGGCGCTTGCGGTCAAGAACACCTTGAGCGCGGCATCCGGAAATACAACGCTTGCCATGTCCCGGCCATCGGCGACCAGCCCGGGCATCTGGCGAAAATCCCGCTGGCGGTTCAGGAGCGCAGCACGCAAATCCCCGAGCACCGCAATTCGGGATGCCGTCTCGCCGACCACTTCAGCCCGAATCTCATCGGTAACCTCTTGGCCCGCCAGAAAAATCCGGCTGCCTACAAACGTGATCGGCAGCGACGCCGCCAGGCGGGCGAGCGCGGGCTCATCATCGAGCGGAACCGGCTCGCGCAATGCGGCAAGGGCTGCCAGACGGTAAAGCGCGCCCGAGTCGAGGTAGTGCCAGCCGAGGATATCGGCCACCCGCTGCGCGACCGTTCCCTTCCCCGATGCTGTGGGACCGTCGATCGCGATAACCGGGATAGGACCTGTCACGCAGCGATCTCTCGAACCGACAGACCCGCGCCGCAGGCCAGCTCGACAAAACCGGGGAACGAGGTGGCCACGTTGAGCGTGTCATCGATGCGAATCGGACCACCGGCGCGCAGTGCCGCGATGGCAAACGCCATCGCGATGCGATGGTCGCCATGTGAGGCGATCGATCCGGCGGAAAAAACCGGTCCGGCCTGATCGCCCCGCCCCTCGATAATCATGCCGTCGGGCGTCGCCTGCGCGGCAATACCCAGCGCTCGCAGCCCGTCGGCCATCACCGCAATACGGTCGGATTCCTTGACCCGCAGCTCCTCGGCGCCGGTGACCACCGTGCGGCCTTTCGCGCAGGCGGCGGCTACGAACAACACCGGAAACTCGTCGATGGCAAGCGGCACCAGTTCGGGTGGCACTGCGATACCGCGCAGTTGCGCTGCGCGCACATGCAAATCAGCCACGGGTTCGCCGCCCACCGTTCGCGGGTTGATGCGCTCAATATCAGCGCCCATCAGTTTGAGAATATCGAGCACACCGGTACGCGTCGGATTCACGCCGACATGCTCAAGAACCAAATCGGAGCCCGCTGCAATCGCAGCGCCGACCAGAAAGAAGGCTGCCGACGAAATGTCAGCGGGCACGTCGATATCGGTGGCGGTAAGGGTCTGCCCGCCGCGAATTCGTACGGTGGCGCCATCGCGAGTGAGCTGCACGCCAAAGCCTTCCAGCATGCGCTCGGTATGGTCGCGCGTGGGCGCGGGCTCGGTCACCACCGTTTCACCCTGCGCATGAAGGCCTGCGAGCAGCAGCGACGACTTCACCTGCGCACTTGCCATCGGCATGGGATATTCGATGCCCTGTAAAGCGCCCTCGACCGGCTCGATGCGAACCGGTGGTCGCCCTTCCTGGGTATGAATTCGAGCGCCCATCCGCGCGAGCGGATCGGCCACGCGTCGCATGGGGCGCTTAGACAGACTTTCGTCGCCGATCAGCGTGCAGCCGAAGCGCTGGCCTGCGAGCAGCCCGATCAGTAGCCGCATCGCAGTGCCAGCGTTGCCGCAATCAAGCGGCCCAGCGGGCGCGCGCAGGCCGCCCGGCCCCACGCCATGCACCACCACGCGGCCGCGATCGGGTCCTTCGATGCGAACGCCCAGCGCGCGAAATACATTCATGGTGGAGATCGCGTCTGCACCCTCGAGAAAACCGCTGACGTGGGTGGTGCCGCGCGCGATTGCGCCCAGCATGATCGAACGATGTGAGATGGACTTGTCGCCCGGCACACGGATGCGGCCGCGCAGGCTGCCGCCAGGTTGAACATCGAAGTGTCGGGTCATGCGCAGTTCCTTCGCGGAGTGTCAGCCGAGACGCCGCCGCCAGCGGCTCGCCGCCTCGAGCGCGTCAATCAGGGTGGCGCGGTCACGCGATTCAATCGCGCCGATGATGCGGTCGAGCTCAGTACGGTAGCGCCCTGCCGACTCGAGCACCGCATCCGCGTTATCGAGCAGGATGCCCGCCCAGAGGTCGGGCGATGACGCGGCAATGCGGCTGGTGTCGCGCAAGCCGCCACCGGAGAATTCGATGGCCGAGTCGGCAAGCCCGCCGCGTGCAATCGCAGCGCCCAATGCAAAGGCCACCGCATGCGGCCAGTGCGAGACTTCTGCAAACAGCCGGTCATGTGCCTCGGGTGTCATTTCGGAGATGACCGCGCCGGTTGGTTCAAGCAGATGACGCAGCGCGCTGCAGTGTTCGCGCTGTGCATCATTGACCGGACACAGCACCCAGCGACGGCCGCGAAACAGGTCGGGATTCGCGGCATCCGGACCGCTTCGCTCGGATCCTGCAATGGGATGCCCCGCCACGTAACGCGAGAATGCCGGACCCAACGCCGCGCGAGCCGACTCGACCACACTGCGCTTGGTACTGCCGCAATCGGTCATCCGGGTACCGGCCCCCAGCACGGGCGCAATCGAGCGCATCAGCGTGTCCATCGCGGGAACCGGAGCGGCCAGAACTACCCAGTCAGCCCCGTGGACTGCAGCCACCGGATCGGTAAAGGCTTCATCAACCAGACCGAGTTCGCGAGCGCGCGCCGCATCGTCACCTGGCGCACAGCCAGCGATCGAGGCTGTGATGCCTCGCGCACGAAGGGCCGCAGCCAGCGAGCCGCCGATCAGACCAATACCGATGATTGCGATTCGCACGACGGCTGCTCAGCCTGCGCGACCCATGACATGGGCGAGCGCCGCAAGCAGCCGGTCATTTTCTTCGGGCAGACCCACCGAGACGCGCAGCCACTCGGGCAGACCGTAGCCGCCCACCGGGCGAACGATCACGCCCTGACGCAGCAGCCCTTCATACACCGCGCCCGCATTACCCACCCGCACCAGCACGAAGTTGCCGTGCGAAGGCACATACTCGAGACCGAGCGCAGCAAAGCCCGACTGCAGCTTTGCCAGACCGTCACGATTGAGCGCGTAGCTGCGTTCAACAAAATCGTCGTCGGCAATGGCGGCAATCGCAGCGGCCTGTGCAATCGAATTGGTATTGAACGGCTGGCGGATCCGGTTCATGAGATCAGTGAGTTCGGCCTGCGCCAGACCAAAACCGATTCGTAGCCCCGCAAGTCCATACACCTTGGACAAAGTGCGAGACAGAATCAGATTCGGATGCTCGCGCACCCAGCGGGTTGAATCAAAACGCAGCGCCGGATCCAGGTATTCGTTGTATGCCTCATCGAGCACCACCACCACGCGCTCGGGCACCTGCTTCAGAAATGCCTCGATGCGCGCCGCAGTCAGAAAGGTGCCCGTGGGGTTGTTCGGATTGGCGATGAACAGCATGCGCGTGTCGGGCGCAATGGCCGCAAGCATCGCATCCAGATCGTGGCCATGGTCGCGCGCGGGCACCACGATGGCACGGGCACCGACCGCATGCGTGGCAAGGGCATACACGGCGAACGAATACTGCGAATACACCGCTGACGTGCCTGGCTGCAGAATCGCGTGCGCTGCGATTTCAAGCACGTCATTGGATCCGTTGCCAAGCGTGACCCAGTCCGCGGGCACCGCATACCGCGATGAAATCGCCGCCTTGAGCTCAAATCCGTTGGCATCGGGATAGCGGCCGAGCTCGCTTATCGCAGCCATCATCGCCTGACGCGCAGACTCGGGCATGCCCAGCGGATTTTCATTGGAGGCGAGCTTCACGATATCGGCCTCTTTCAGACCGTACTCGCGCGCAAGCTCGGAAATGGGCTTGCCCGCCTGGTAGGGCGCCATGCTGCGGACGTAATCGGGGGACTGGAACTTCATGGCAATCACTCTCCGGAAACGGGGCGGGCTCGCGGCGGAACCTGGGCGGCAGAGCCCAGCGCTCTGGGATACGAACCCAGCACTTTGAAGAAGGCGGCGTGGGCGCGGATCTCGGCGAGCGCGGCCGCCAGGGGCGGATCGTCCTGATGCCCGATCAGGTCAATGTAGAAGTAGTACTCCCAGCTTCCCTGTCGGGCAGGACGCGATTCAAACCGCTTCATCGACACACCGTGTCGCGCGAGCGGTTCAATCAGTGCATGGACAGCACCTGCACGGTCGGGTACCGACAGAATCAGCGAGGTCTGGTCGGCGCCGGATGCGCCGCATCGGTAGCGGCCCACGATCAGGAATCGCGTGCGATTGGACGGATCATCCTGAATGCCGGCATCGGCAATGGTGAGACCGTAGAGGGCTGCAGCAGTTTCGGCGGCAATTCCCGCAACTTTGTCATCGAGCGATGCGAGCCTTGCGCCCTCGGCATTGCTGGATACCGGCACACGCTCGACGCCTGGCAGGTTGCGATCCAGCCAGCCTGCGCACTGCGCGAGGGCCTGCGGATGCGCACACACACGGGTCACACCCTGGCGAGTGCCCGAACGCGTCATCAGGTTGTGTCGCACATCGACCGCGGTTTCGCCCAGAATCGACAGGGGTGTCTGCAGCATCAGGTCGAGCGAACGGTTCACCGCGCCCTCGGTCGAGTTTTCCACCGGCACCACGCCAAAGTCGGTGTTGCCCGCCTCCGTGCTGCGAAACACTTCATCGATGCTGGGGCACGCAACCGCCTCAACGCCATGGCCGAAATGCGCAAGCAGCGCCATTTCGGAGAACGTGCCCTGGGGCCCCAGATAGGCCACCCGCAGGCGACGCTCCAGCGCCCGGCATGCCGACATCACTTCGCGCCAGATCGACTGAAGTGCCGCGCCTGGTAGCGGGCCCGACGAGGCACCGAGACGCCCCAGGATTTGAGCCTCGCGCTCAGGTCGATAAACCGGCGCGCCCGTACGGTGTTTGAGTTCACCCACCTTCAAAACGATGTGTGCGCGCTGGTTCAGCAGCTCAAACAGCTGGCGGTCTACCGCGTCGATCTGCTCGCGCAGTACCGCCAGTTCGGGATCAGGCGCAGGTCCCACCGGGGCGGCGGCGCCAGCAGCCGCTGGCAACTCGCGATCTGATTGAGAACTCATCGAGAGCGTCTCCCATCGATTGGGGTTGTCGAACGGGTGGTCGGCGCTCAGTAACTGCCGACCACGCCGCCGGTCAGGCTGGCGTGGGGTCTGGCTCGCCCGCGGATTCGTCGCCTGGCGCCTCGGGTGCCGCATCGGACTCGACCACCCGCTGGACGCCCGACAGCCGGTTCCCGTCATCGACAGCAATCAGCGTGACGCCCTGCGTGGCGCGTCCCATCAGCCGTACTTCGGACACTCGGGTGCGCACCAGTACGCCGCCTGTGGTGATCAGCATGATCTCGTCGGATTCATCGACCAGCACCGCGCCGACCACCCTGCCATTTCGCTCGGAGGTCTGGATCGCGATCATGCCCTTGGTGCCGCGGCCATGGCGCGTGTACTCGGCGATCATCGTGCGCTTACCGTAGCCATTTTCAGTGGCGGTGAGCACCGACTGCGCTTCGCTCTCGGCCACCAGCATCGAGATCACCTGCTGGCCTTCCTCGAGCATCATGCCGCGCACGCCACGCGCTGCGCGGCCCATCGGACGAACATCGTTTTCGTCAAAGCGCACTGCTTTGCCAGCGTCCGAGAACAGCATCACATCATACGACCCATCGGTGACTGCCGCGCCGATCAGATAATCGCCTTCATCGAGATCGACCGCGATGATGCCGGCCTTCCTGGGGTTGGAAAAATCGGTGAGCGGCGTTTTCTTGACCGTGCCCAGGCTGGTCGCCATAAACACATAGTGCGACTCATCAAAGCCGCGCACTGGCAGAACGACGGTGATTTTTTCACCCTCTGCGAGCGGGAACAGATTGACGATCGGCCGGCCGCGCGAGTTGCGCGTGCCCTGCGGTACTTCCCAGACCTTTATCCAGTACACCCGGCCCCGGTTCGAGAAACACAGAATGTACTGATGGGTATTGGCAATGAAGAGCTGGTCGATCCAGTCCTCTTCCTTGGTGGCTGCCGCCTGCTTGCCGCGACCACCACGCTTCTGCGCGCGGTACTCCGACAGCGGTTGGCTCTTGATGTAGCCCGAATGCGACAAGGTGACCACCATGTCCTGCGGGGTAATCAGATCTTCGGTGTCGAGTTCGGTGGCGTTGAGTTCGATGACCGACCGACGCGGATTGTTGTACTCAGCCTTCACCGAGGCAAGTTCATCCGTGATGATCTGCGTGATCCGTTCGGGCCGCGCAAGGATGTCAAGCAGATCGGTGATCTGGCCGATTACCTCGCGGTATTCCTGCACGATTTTGTCCTGCTCCAAGCCGGTAAGGCGCTGCAGACGCATCTGCAGAATTTCCTGCGCCTGGGTCTCCGATAGACGATAGAAATCGCCCTCGAGTCCGCGACCTGGCTCGAGCCCCTCGGGCTGAAACGCGCCAATGTCGGAGCCCGCGCGCTCAAGCATTTCGCGGGCAATGCCGGCACGCCAGGCGCGTTCCATCAGTCGTTCACGGGCGATGGGCGGCGTGGGCGAGGCCTTGATGACTTCGATCATTTCATCGACGTTGGCAATGGCCACCGCCAGACCCTCGAGCAGATGGCCACGCTCGCGCGCCTTGCGCAGGTCAAACACCGTACGGCGGGTTACCACCTCGCGCCGATGCGAGAGGAAAGCGTCAAGCATCTGCCGCAGATTGAGCAGACGGGGCTGGCCGTCAACCAGCGCCACCATGTTGATGCCGAAAGTGTCCTGCAGCTGGGTCTGCTTGTAGAGATTGTTGAGAACGACCTCGGGCACTTCGCCGCGCTTCAACTCGATGACTACCCGCATGCCCGACTTATCGGACTCGTCGCGGATATCGGAGATGCCTTCAAGCTTGCGTTCGTTGACCAGTTCGGCGATGCGTTCGAGCAGCAGGCGCTTGTTCACCTGGTAGGGGAGCTCGTCGACGATGATTGAGCTGCGATTGCCGCGATCGAGATCTTCGAAATGGGTGCGGGCGCGAATGACCACCCGACCGCGACCGGTCCGGTATCCCTCGCGCACCCCCGAAATGCCATAGATGGTGGCGCCGGTGGGGAAATCAGGCGCAGGCACCAGTTCGATTAATTCGTCGACACTGGCGTCAGGCCGGCGAAGCAGCAGCTGGCAGGCATCCACGATTTCGCCCAGGTTGTGCGGCGGAATATTGGTGGCCATGCCCACTGCAATGCCTGCTGAACCGTTGATGAGCAGGTTCGGAATACGCGCGGGTAATACAGTGGGCTCGAGCTCCTTGCCGTCGTAGTTCGGCTGGAAATCCACCGTTTCGCGGTCGATGTCAGCCAGCATTTCGCCTGCGAGCTTTTCGAGCCGGCACTCGGTGTAGCGCATGGCCGCCGCGTTGTCGCCGTCGACCGACCCGAAATTGCCCTGACCATCGACAAGCGGATAGCGCAGCGAGAAATCCTGCGCCATGCGAACCAGCGTGTCGTAGATGGCGCTGTCGCCGTGGGGATGGAATTTACCCATCACGTCACCGACCACCCGCGCGCATTTCACATACGAACGGTTCCAGACGTTGTTCGCCTCGTGCATCGCGTAGAGCACGCGGCGGTGAACCGGCTTTAATCCGTCGCGCACGTCGGGTAGCGCCCGCCCGACGATGACGCTCATCGCGTAGTCGAGATATGAGCGCCGCATCTCCTCTTCGAGGCTGACGGGTAGCGTTTCCTTGGCGAACTGGTCCATGGGATGCGGCTTTATTGAGGTGCGACGTGAGGCAAAGCTTTGAATTTTAACACCCGGCTGCTCTAAACTCCCGCTGTGACCGCCGCCGACACCCCCCTGCTACTCGCTCCAACCTGGATTGCCCCGGTTGCGCCGTCCAATGTGGTGCTAACGGATCACGCAATCGTGATTCGAGGTTCCCGCATCGAGACGCTCGCGCCCCTATCGGTCGCCCGAAGCAGCTACCCGGGCATTTCAGAACTGGCGCTCCCAGGGCATCTGCTCACGCCTGGCCTGATCAATCTGCACACCCATGCCGCGATGTCGCTCCTGCGCGGCGTGGGCGACGACCTGCCGCTTGCCCGCTGGCTGGAAGAAAAAATCTGGCCGGCCGAGGCCAGGCTGGCGGGCGCTGATTTCGTGGCTGACGGCGCGCTGCTTGCTGCCCACGAGATGCTGCGAGGCGGGGTCACCACATTCAACGACATGTATTTCTTTCCGGAGGCAACCGCCTCGGCGGCACGCACGCTGGGCATACGGGCCGCGCTCGGAATTATCGTGATCGGATTTCCCACCGCGTACGCCAGCAGCGCTGGTGAGTACCTGCGGAAAGGGCTTGAACTGCGCGACGCCTGTGCAGGGGATCCGCTACTCAGCTTCTGCCTGGCACCGCATGCGCCCTACACCGTTGACGACGACACGCTGCGTCGGGTGGCGGTGCTGGCCGACGAACTCGATTTGCCGGTACACATTCATATCCATGAAACCGCCGGCGAAATCGACCGCAGCGTGTCCCAACACGGCATCCGGCCGCTTGCCCGACTCGATCGGGCAGGACTGGTCACGCCGCATCTCATCGGTGTGCATGCGGTCCACCTCGACGACAATGAAATCGGGCTGCTGGCCAGCCGCGGTGCCGCGATTGCGCACTGCCCACACTCCAATCTGAAGCTGGCGAGCGGTATCGCACCCATCGCCCGGCTGCTCGATGCCGGCGTGACAGTCGGCATCGGGACCGATGGGTCTGCGAGCAATAACCGGCTCGACCTGCTTGCCGAGGCGCGCACGGCCACCCTGCTCGCCAAAGGCGCAAGCGGTAGAGCGGACCTCTGGCCGGCGGCGGCCGTGCTGCGATCGCTCACGCTCGACGCGGCGCGCGCGCTCGGGCTGGACCGCTCGATCGGCTCGATCGAACCCGGCAAGCAGGCCGATCTGGTCGCCTTCGACCTCGGCGCCTCCGAACTCCAACCAGTGTTCGATCCGATTGCTCAGCTGATTTACTCGGCTGGCCGGGAGCATGTTGCGGAGGTGTGGATCGACGGCCAACATGTTGTGAAGATGCGACAACTCGGGTCGGCGGACGCTGCGCGGGCGCTCCGAGAGGTAGTGGCAAGGATTCCCGTGTGGCAGAATCGGGTTGTCAGTGCTTGACGGGCGTCAGGCTGATCGTCATTTGTGCCACTAATATTCGGGTCGACCGCTTCATCTTCAGAAAGTCAGTCCGTCCCGAATGCACGCCCGACAGGCACGGGATTTCGTTGCCGTAGCGCATTTACCGAGAGGAGTAACATGAACAAACAGGTCAAGTTGGCCGTCGCTGCCGCCGCGGCGTTGATCGCCGTGTCGCCGGCGTCGTACGCCCAGAAAGCCGACCCGTCCAAGGGTAGTGGCTACGTTGTGGGTGCCGAACAAAACGTTGTCAAAAACGGCTTTGGCCAATGCTGGCGTACGGGTTATTTCACGCCCGCCATGGCAATCGCTGGTTGTGACGACGACCTGTTGCCCAAGCCCGCCCCCGCGCCGGCCCCAGCACCTGCGGTTGCTCCGCCCCCGCCCCCCCCGCCCGCTCCGAAGCCCCCGCCCCCTCCCCCGCCGGCTCCTACCAGCGAGAAGGTCACTTTCGCGGCTGAGGCGCTGTTCGATTTCGATAAGTCGGTGGTCAAGCCAGAAGGCCGTGCTCGCCTCGATGACCTGGTTGGCAAGATCAAGGGCATCACGCTCGAGGTGGTCATTGCCGTGGGTCACACTGACGCCATCGGTACCGATGCCTACAATCAGCGTTTGTCGGTTCGTCGGGCAGAGGCTGTAAAAGCCTACCTGGTCAGCAAGGGAATTCCTGCTAACCGCATCTACACGGAAGGCAAGGGCAAGAAGCAACCCGTGGCCGATAACCGCACCGCCGCTGGCCGCGCGAAGAACCGTCGCGTTGAGGTCGAGGTGGTTGGTACGCGTCCCCGCGGTTAAGCTCGCTCGGTCCTAGACCGAGGCTCGCGGTCGACAGACTCATCGGTCTGTCGGTCGCGACACTGCTTCAGACCCCGTCCCCGCGACGGGGTTTTTGTTTCTGTCTTTACGATGAGCGCCGTGTCTGAATCATCCGCTTTCACCCCCAACGCCGATCCCGCTGAGCTCGCCAAGTTCCAGGCGCTCGCTGCCAAGTGGTGGGATCCCAATTCCGAGTTCCGGCCGCTTCACGAAATCAATCCGCTACGGCTCGACTGGATCAACGCGCTCTGCCCGTTGGATGGCTCGAAGGTGGTCGATATTGGATGCGGCGGCGGAATCCTCTCGGAGGCCATGGCTGGGCTCGGTGCAAACGTTCTTGGCGTCGATCTGGCCCGACGGTCGCTCGCGGTGGCTGAACTGCATGCGCTTGAAAGCGGCGCTCGGGTTCGCTACGAAATGATTGCCGCGGAGGCGCTTGCCGAACGCGAGCCCGGTACCTACGACGTGGTCACCTGCATGGAAATGCTGGAGCACGTACCGGACCCGGCATCAACCATCCGCGCCTGTGCGGCGCTGGTCAAACCCGGCGGCTGGGTGTTTTTTTCCACGATCAACCGCAATCCAAAATCATTTCTGTTCGCGATCGTGGGCGCCGAGTACATTCTGAGACTGTTACCGCGCGGCACCCACGACTATGCCAAGTTGATCCGGCCGTCTGAAATGGATGCAGCGGCCCGGCGCGCTGGGCTTACGCTGCAGCGCCTCACCGGCATGGTCTATAACCCGTTCACCCGAAAGTACCGTCTGGAAGCAGGCGGTCTGTCGGTGAACTACCTTGCCGCATTCCGTCGCCCGATCGAAGGCTGATCAATCGTCGACCGGCGGCTGCAGCGCCATAAGAACGGCATGCCCATGACTCATCCCTCGCAAACCTGGCCCCACGCAGTTTTCTTCGATCTCGACGGCACGCTTGCCGATACCGCGGGAGATCTGGCCGCGCCGATCCATGCGATGCGAGCCGAAAAAGGCTTGCCGCCGCTCGACGACACCGATCTGCGCCCATTCGCCTCCACCGGTGCGCGGGGCTTGATCGGCAGGGGCCTGGGTCTCAAGCCTGGCGACGATTCGTATGAAGCAGTCCGGCTCGACTTCATGCAGCGCTATGAGGCGGGCATGCTGGAGCGCACCCGGCTGTTCGAAGGGATGCACGACGTGCTCTCCGCTCTGGATTCAGCGGGTATCCGCTGGGGTGTCATCAGCAACAAAATCGAGCGGTTAGTGTTGCCAATCGTGGCAGGGCTCGGCTTGTCGGCGCGCTCGGTGTGTGCCATCGGCGGTGACACCACGCCGCATGCCAAACCGCATCCGGCGCCGCTCCTGCATGGTGCAAAGCTGGCGGGCGTCGATGCAACTGCCTGCGTCTACATCGGCGATGATTTGCGCGACATCGAGGCGGGACGGGCGGCGGGTATGCGGACTGTCGCTGCGGCTTACGGCTATTGCGGTGCTGATCATCCACCCGAGCGGTGGGGGGCGGATCACCTGATTCGGGAGCCGCGTGAGCTGATTGCGTGGCTGGCGCTGGGGCGGGTTGGTTGAGCTTTTAGGGCGCCCTGACTTCACGCGCTTCGGCCAGGACGCCAGCCGGCTGCGGCTCAACTGGCTGCGCCGGCGCTAACGCGCCGGTACCCTCGTCGAATACGGTCGGGCCGTGGGCGTCCATGAACTCGCTCGCTGTCGCTCGCTCAGACAGCATGGCCACCCGGTGGGGAAGCGCATGCGCTTCCCCTCACGGCCCTCGCGTATCCGCCTCGGCTGGCCAGATTCGCCGCAGCCGGCTGGCGCCCTGGCCTCGACGAGGAGACTCTCGACAACAGTCAGCGTACCCCCGTGTAGCGCGAGATAGTCCTTGCCGAGTCCTGCAAACGCCCTCAGCGAGCGTGTTCCGCGCTCGCGCCGCCAGCCACCCGACCTGCGAGCACCTCCACTCGAGGCCGCGGGGTAAAGCGAGGGGCGGCGAATCTGACAAGCCGAGGCGGGGGTGGACAGGCCGGGAGGGAAAGCGCATGCGCTTTCCCACTGGCGGACGTGCTGTCTGAGCGAGCGACAGCGAGCGAGTTCACGGCCGCCCCGGCATGGCCGCTTCCGCCGAGGGCACCGGCGCGACAGCGCCGGCGCAGTCGGCTGAGCCGCCCAACGCTTTACCCCGCGGCCGGCGC
>CAZORB010000002.1:29465-47310 GCA_964581825.1 uncultured Bordetella sp. | reverse complement strand
GACAGCGCCGGCGCAGTCGGCTGAGCCGCCCAACGCTTTACCCCGCGGCCGGCGCGTGCAGCAGCGTGCAGCCAATCACGGCCGTACGCCCGGTCCCTCATGCGGCATACCCGCCGCACGCACTGCCAGAAACAGTTCAAGCGCGATCATCTCGCTGCTCATTGGCGCCAGCTGCTCAGCCCGAACGCCGCGAAAACACCCCCGCAATCTGCGGGCGAGCGAGCCGGCTGATTGCCACTGCAGTCGATAGATGGGGTAAGCGGTAGGGTGTCCCTCTGGAATCGCGCTACCGCCCAGACGACCACCAGCAAGCCGGTCATGGCACTGCTCACAGGAGAGCGCGAGTTGACCGATCCGTGAGGAATACATCTGCGAGCCCCGCTCAAGCGCGGCTGCAAGCCGGGGATCCGCTGCGGGCGGAGCAATCGGCACACCACGTGACTGAAGGGCGACAAAGGACTCGAGAGCGAGCATCGCATCATCTTCCGAACCCAGCGGCGGCTGCTGCTGATGTCGTTCGCGGCACAGATTGATTCGGCGCTGCAGATTCACAGGCTCACCCAGCTGCTCGTCCCACGCCGGATAGCGTGCCGCCACGCCCCGCATCGATCGCTCGGCTTCACCATGACACCCTGCGCAGGCGTGCCCTGCGGACACATCGTTCCATCGCCGCGAGCCATCCTTGACCCACAACATCACCGGATTCTGATCATCGTCACGCTGTAACGCCTGGGTCGCAGCGCTCATGAAGTCGAACCCGGAACGCCTCGGCTTATCGGATTGCGCGACGACATGGGTCGCATACAGACCAACCAGCAGCGCTGCGATCATTGCCGCGAGACCCGCGGACAGGGCGCGAAAACGGGTGAAGCTCACTCGACGACCAGGTTGACCCGCTCAGTGTGCGAAAAGCCACTATCGCCGCGCCAGCGAAACACCAGCTCGCCGCTGCGATCGGCCTTCATGCTGAACGATAGAAACGGATTGGCCGAGATCGCCGGATAGAGTTTTGCGCTGAACACCGGCTCGCCGTCGAAGACGCAGCCAAATTCAGTGAGGATATTGCGCGGCAAACGGTCGCCATCAGAGCCGCGACGATAACCCGTTTCCATGGGATGGCCGATCATTGCGCGAATTTCGAAGGTCTCGCCGCGGCGGACCCGCCGCGGCATATCGATCAGGGTTCTCGCTGACATCGGGTCAGTCCTCAATGCAGGCGGCGAGGGTGACGATGACATCCATCTCACCTGACCAGTGCGAGCCATCGGACAGTCGGGCGACCGCGACCATCTTCTGCGAGGTGGCGAGTCGAATCCGGGTAGACACCTTTGCAACGGGATTGCGCGGACCCAGACCGAAACTCGCTACTTCATGCTGCGGATTTCGCTCGCTGAACACAGCAATCGCAGTGACATGGTCATCGGGTCGCATCGGGTGATCAACCGAAACAGAAAGCGGAACCGTGTTCCCGTTATCGACCAGCGGTGCGATCTCGATGCGAACCTTACCAGCGCGAACAGGCGCACCGCCGGTGAAGGCACGGATCGCAGCATCAAGCGACGGGGCGGCATCGCCAGCCCCGCTCGAGCTCGCCGTCGCCGCGGATGCCGGACCACCCCTCAGGCTGGCTGGAACCGCTGCCCCGAGCGTCACGCCAAGCAGTTGCCGGCGCGAGACGCTACCCGACGATACCCCCGGTTGTTGAGACTGCTCTTTCACGGAATCCTCCGATCACTTCAGGGTCGCAAGCCAGGCCACTACATCCTCAACCTGCTGCGGGCTGAAGATGGGTTTACCGCGCCAGGCTGCTGCGACCCTTGGTGCTGTGTCAGCCACGCCATACGCTGGCATGAGGGACTCGGGATTGATACGGCGCGAGTCATGAATGCGCAGTCGAAGTTGATCTTCATCCAGTCGGCCACCGACCCCGTCAAGCGGCGGCGCAAGATTACCCTGCTGGCGCGCATCGCCCACTGGCGCACTATGGCACAGCAGGCAAAGCCCCTGCTGACGGTCGGCCACCAGCGCGCGCCCGCGCGCGGGGTCACCTGCAGTGACGCCCGACGGACGCGGCATGGTCATCTCTGCGGCCACGTCGTTCGAGAGGAATACCGCGCCTGCAGAAACCACAAACGCGGCCAGGGTCCGACGAGCGCTTGGCCCACACAAGCGCGCGCGGATCAGCATGAGCGGGATCCGCGGCTCGCCTGGAACTGCGCTGGCGCTAGCCTCGGATCCCTGTTCCATCTGACTATCCGTCTAGGCACGCTTGAGGCTCTGCCCGGCGAGCGGCAGGTGCCGAATCCGCGTGCCGGTTGCCGCATAGATAGCATTCATCACCGCCGGCACCGCTACCGCAATGGTGGGCTCGCCGACACCGCCCCAGAAACCGCCCGAGGGCATGACGATGCTTTCCACCTTGGGCATATGCCGCATCTGCACGACCGGATAGGAGTCGAAGTTTGTCTGCTCAATGCGGCCATCCTTGACTGTGCATTGGCCAAACAGCGCCGACAGCCCGTACACAAACGACCCTTCGATCTGCGCCTCGATCTGCTGAGGATTGACCGCATGGCCACAGTCAGTTGCAGCCACAATCCGGTGTACGCGCAAGTCGCCTGCAGCATTGACGGACACCTCGGCGCAGGCCGCAACATAGCTGCCGAAACCGTGGGTCTGCGCGAGTCCCCGGAACACCTTCTGGCCATCGATATCAGCCGCGGGCTTACCCCATCCCGTACGCTCGGCCACCGCGTTCAACACCGCCAGATGTTTGGGATGCTGCGTCATCAGCTTGCGGCGCAGGGCGAGAGGATCCTGTCCTGTTGCAACGGCCACTTCGTCAATGAAGCACTCGAGGTAGATTGCGTTCTGGTTCAGGTTCACACCGCGCCAGAATCCAGGCGGCACATGCGGGTTACGCATCGCATGGTCGATCAGCAGGTTCGGGAAGCTGTAGCCGATCATCGCCTCGCCGCCGCCGTTGTTCAGGCCCTGGAACACCACCGGATCTCTGCCGTCCTTGATGTTTTGGGGGAACACGCCCGCCAGAATCGACTGGCCGGAAATGCGCATATGCAGACCAGTGATGTCGCCTGAAGCACTAAGCCCCGCGGTGAGCTTGCATTGCGTGACGGGATGGAATCGCCCGTGAAGCATGTCCTCTTCGCGGCTCCAGAGCAGCTTCACCGGCGTGCCGGGCATTTCCTTGGCGATGGCCACCACCTGCCGCACCCAGTCGTGAACCGCGCCGCGGCGGCCAAATCCGCCACCCAGGTTGATCTTGTAGACCTCGCACTGAGCTGCCGGCAAACCCGACGCTTCCGACGCAGCGGCGAGCGCCGCTTCCCCGTTCTGCGTGGGGGTCCAGACTTCGCAGCGCCCAGCGGTAAACCGCGCCACGGCGTTCATCGGCTCCATGCAGGCATGGTTCTGATGCGGATAGGAATACACCGCCTCGATGCGGCGTGCAGCCGAAGAAATCGCTGCGCGAGCATCACCGTTGCTATTGCCAACCACCGCATCGGTTGCGTCCAGCCCGGCCTGCATCACCTTGGCAAACGACTCGCTGGAGGCGTTGGCATGCTGACCGAAATCCCAGCGGATGGGCAGCGCGTCGAGCGCGGTTTTGGCCTGCCACCAGGTATCAGCCACCACCGCCACGGTGTCGTCATGAACCTTGACGACCTTGCGCACGCCGGGCCGCTTTTCAATGGCTGCAGCGTCATAACTGACCAGCTTGCCGCCAAACACCGGGCATTTGCGAATGGCAGCGTTCAGCATGCCAGGCATCGTCAGGTCGGCGCCATACACCTGCTTGCCGTTGACCTTGTCGGCGGTATCGAGCCGTGCCAGGCGCTTGCCCAGAATCTGCCAGTCTTTTGGATCTTTTAGCGAAACGTCGGTGGGCGGGCTGAGCTTGGCGGCCGTGGCGGCAACCTTGCCGTAGGAGGTACTGCGCCCGCTCGCTGGATGCGAGATGACCCCCTTGCTGACGCGGCACTGCGCAGCCGGTACACCCCATTCGTTGGCGGCAGCCTGCACCAGCATGATTCGGGCGGCAGCGCCACCTTTACGGACATAGTCCTGGGATTCGCGAATGCCGCGACTCCCGCCGGTCGAGAAATTGCCCCAGATACGCTTACGGGCGAGGTTTTCGCCTGGCGTGGGCTGTTCGGTCGTGACCTTGGCCCAGTCGCATTCGAGTTCTTCAGCCACCATTTGCGCGAGACCGGTCAGCGTGCCCTGACCCATTTCTGAGCGAGCAATCCGCACGATAACCGTATCGTCGGGCTTGATGACCACCCAGGCGTTGACTTCGGGCGTGGCAGCGCTCTGCGCGCTCGCATCGGACGCAAACGGCAGATGGAAAGCGAGGCTTAAACCGCCCGCGGCGGAGCTCACCAGGAACTGGCGGCGGCTAAGCGTGAGTTGTTCGCTCATGTGACGCTCCCATCAGCATGTTGGATCGACAGGCCCGCAACCCTCGGGTTGCCGCCCTCGGCGACGACTTTGATTGCCGCACGTACCCGGTTGTAGGTGCCGCAACGGCAGATGTTGGTCATCGCCTCATCGATATCGCGATCGGTGGGCTTGGGCTTGTCGCGCAGCAGCGCAACCGCCGCCATGATCATGCCGCTCTGGCAATAACCGCACTGCGGCACATCGAGCGCAACCCATGCCTTCTGCACCGGATGCGAGGCGTCAGGTGAGAGCCCCTCGATCGTGACCACTTTTTCGTTCGCGCCGACGGTGGAGACCGGCCGAACACAGCTTCGGGTCGGTACACCATCAATATGAACGGTGCAGGCGCCGCAGGCCGCAATGCCGCAGCCGTATTTGGTTCCAGTCAGGCCCAGCTGCTCTCGCAGCACCCACAACAGCGGCGTGGCCGGATCGGCTTCGAACTCCCGAACCGATCCATTGACGTTAAGACGGGACTTCAAGTGTCACCTCCAGGCGTTGAATTCTGTGCGTACAGGAAACTGAGACCGGCGGAGTACTTTGGAACCAACCGTATCCGCTTTAGGGGATTGTCGCCGGCTAACCGGAATTCCCGCAAGCCCTTAGTGAACTCTACCGATCGACGATAATCTCCCCCCGGTGTCCGCCGAACCCGCCATGAAGCTCCGTTATCGGCGCGCCGGAGCCGAGCTGACAGAACTCTCCCTGACACCGCGATCGGACCGCCTTCGACCATGCGCCGCCCCCTCACGATTGCTTTACTGGTCGCTCTGCTGGGTGGAGCAGCCGCATGGTTTCTGGTGCGCGACGCCACGCCTGAGGCACCCGCTGAGCGCTATCGGTTTGCAACCGTGGACCGCGGCCGCATCCAGCAAAACGTTGCTGCCACTGGAACTCTTAATCCCGTGGTGCTGGTTAACGTCGGTACCCAGATTTCAGGGCGAATCCGTCGCGTACTGGTCGATTTCAATCAAACCGTTCGCGCGGGGGAACTGCTTGCCGAGCTCGACCCGTCATTGATCGAAGCACAGATCGCGCAGCTCGAAGCCAATCTGCAGGAAATGAAAACGCAGTTGTCGGTGGCGCGGCGAAAGCTCGAGCGCAGTGAAGGACTGTCGGCGCGAGGCTTTATCTCTACCGCTCAGGTCGAGGATGAGCGCCAGGCGGTCGAACTCGCCCAGGCTCGGGTCCGGGCGATTGAGGCGCAGGTCGCACGCGAACGAACCAACCTTGCCTACACTGCGATTCGATCGCCGATCGACGGCGTGGTGATTGCACGCAGCGTTGATGTTGGACAAACGGTCGCCGCAAGTTTTCAGACGCCCACCCTGTTCCTGATCGCGCGAGACCTGCGCGACATGCAGATCGACACCAATGTTGCAGAAGCCGATGTCGCCATGCTCTCGATCGGTATGCCAGCTCGCTTTCGGGTCGATGCGCTGGGCGAGCGCGCCTTCACCGCGACTGTCCGACAGATCCGGCTTAATCCGAAGATTGAGCAGAACGTGGTCACCTATAACGTCGTTCTGGCAACGCGCAACGAAGATGGCCTGTTGCTGCCGGGCATGACCGCCAATGTTCAGATCGAGATTGCACGCAGAGAATCCGCCATGCGGATTCCCAATCTGGCGCTGCGTTTCCGGCCTGCAAACCCGGCCGATGTCGCGGAGGCCGCTGGCACACCAGCGGGACCCGCAGCGGCCGCTACGCCCGGCGCAAGTGCACCGTCTGGGCCCGGTGCGGCACCGCTGCGGTCCCGTGTCGCTGACATCCATGTGGCCAACAGCGCGGCGGACGGCCCACCGCTTCGCCGGCAGCGAGTTACGCTGGGCATCAGCGACGGAACCTATACCGAAGTGATCGGAGCGGCCGGGCTCACCGAGGGCGATCGTATTGCGGTCGGCGAGTTTGTGCAGGCCTCTAACGCCGCAGCGCGCGGCGGGCTGCGGTTCCGGCTCTTCTAGCCGACGCCGCGCACCGCATACAAGCCATGTTCGCCGCGCTACCCGCTGAAGCCTGGAAGGCGCTGAGTGCCCATCCGCTGCGCACTATGCTGGCGATGCTGGGCATGATCGTCGGGGTCGCTTCGGTGGTCGTGATGCTGGCTGTTGCCCAGGGCTCAGAGGAACGCGTCCGGCAAATGATGCGAACGCTGGGCTCAAACGTGCTGGTCGTCAATTCGGGAGCCAGTGTTGCGAGCGGGGTGCGGCAAGCCTCCGGCGCCACGCCGACACTCACCTTGGGCGATGTTGAGGCGATCCGCGCGCTCGATTCGGTTCGGGCGGTCTCGCCCACCACCTGGAACACTGCGCAAATCGTATTCGACAACCAGAACTGGTTGGGGCCAGTCCAGGGCTGTCATCCGGACATCATTGAAGTACGCGATTGGACGATCGCTTCCGGAGGCGTCTTCGATGAGTCCGATCTCCGATCGGCTGCCCGCAAAGCGGTATTGGGCGGAACGGTTGCCGACAAGCTGTTCGCCGGCCGCGACCCAGTTGGCGAAACCATCCGGATCCGCAACGTGCCGTTTACCGTGGTGGGGCTCCTGGCACGCAAAGGCCAGACGCTGGACGGCTGGGATCTCGACGACATCATCTATGTGCCGCTCAGCACCGCTCGCCGCGATCTGTTCGGCAGCGCGTTTCCCGACCGCGTGCATCGCATGCTGGTCGAGGCGAAATCCGCTCAATCGCTGCCTCAGGCCGAGGCCGATATCCGTCTGCTGCTAAGAACCCGGCATCGAATCGCAGAAGGTGCAGAAGACGACTTCGTGGTCAGGCGCCAGGACGCGTTCTATGACGCCGAGCAGAAAACCGCCGGCACCATGCGTACGCTGCTTGCCACCATCGCCTCGGTCAGTCTGCTGGTAGGCGGTATCGGCATCATGAACATCATGCTGGTCACAGTGACCGAGCGTACCCGGGAGATCGGGCTTCGGATGGCGGTGGGCGCGCGCCGTCGCGATATCGCGCTTCAATTTCTTTATGAGTCTATCGTCGTCTGCGTGGCAGGCGGGATGCTGGGACTGGCAGCGGGAATCGCCGGCGCGTGGGTGGCGGTGGAGCACTTTGCGATGAGCGCGATCGTGACCGCGCCGGCGGCGCTTGCAGCGTTCGCAGCCAGCGCAATCGCCGGGCTTTGCTTCGGACTCTATCCGGCGCTCCGGGCGGCTTCGTTATCGCCAGCGCAAGCGCTGCGCGCCGAATAGCACGCCGCTACAAAATCGCAGCCTACATAAAGCGGTCGAGGATTTTTTTGCTTGCTCGATCCAGCCCAGCGACGTCTCGAATCAGGTAGTGAATGCCATCACTATCGCTGACCAGCAGCGCGCCGTTGCCAATTCGGCGAATGTCTTCCTCGCCTTTCAGCACAAAGCGTGCGGGCCCACGGTCGGTATCGACCTGCCAGGTGCACGGGGTGACAAACCCCGACACCTCGATCAGCCGCGAAATGACCGGCATGAATTCACGCTCATCGAGTGCCTGTTGCACAAGCGCCCGTGCCGCGGGCTCCAGGGTGTCAAGGTGTTCGATCCAGGCCAGTTCGTGACCGTCGGCACTCATCAGCGAAAAGCCCTGGTCGGGCGACGAAATAGGAAAGGCGCGAACGACCAGCGCGGGCTCATGCGTCGTGCCGTCAGGCGTAGTGACCCGCAGTCGGCCGGCGCGGCTCATCTCGAGGAGTGCGCCGCTCGCTAATTTTGCAGGACCCGTGAATTCAGAATGAGCCATCGGTCAGACCTCGGAGGACACCCGCACCGGGTGCGGCGTCTGAGCCCCCCAGTCAGGCAGCGAATCTTCCGTATCAACGTTTCGCGCCTGCGCCTGATACAGCCTGAAATAAGCGCCTTCCCTGGCCATCAGTTCATCGTGGCCGCCCACTTCGACCACCTGTCCGCGGTCGAGTACCACCAGCCGATTGGCGCGACGCAGGGTGCTCAAACGGTGCGCAATCGCGATCGTGGTGCGTCCCGCCACCAGATTGTCGAGCGCGCGCTGAATTTCTTTTTCAGTCTGGGTGTCGACCGACGACGTGGCCTCATCCAGAATCAGAATTCGCGGATCGATCAACAGTGCTCTGGCGATTGAAATCCTCTGCCGTTCCCCGCCCGACAGCGCCTGGCCGCGCTCACCCACCAGTGAGTCATAGCCGTGCGGCAATCTGAGGATGAATTCATGCGCATGCGCAGCACGTGCTGCGGCGATGATTTCGGCGCGGGTGGCCTCGGGCTTGCCGTAGGCGATGTTGTCGGCAATCGTTCCGAAGAACAGGAATGGCTCCTGCAGCACCAGCCCAATGCTGCGCCGGTAGCCCGCTACCGAGAGCGAGCGTACATCGATGCCGTCAACGAGCACAGCGCCCTCGGTCACGTCATAGAACCGGCAGATCAGATTGACCAGGGTACTTTTGCCAGAACCGCTGTGACCGACCAGGCCGATCATTTCGCCGGGTTCAATCGTCAGGTTCACACCTCGGGTCACCGAACGGCTGCCGTATCGAAAGCCTGCATTGCGGAGTTCGATACGGCCGCTCACCTGTGGCAGCGCCACAGGCCGGGCTGCCTCGGGCACGCTTGAGACGTGGTCGAGAATATCGAAGATGCGTTTGGCCCCCGCGGCAGCCTTCTGCATGAAGGACACAAACCGGCTCATCGAATCGAGCCGGGTGTAAAACCGGCTGATGTAGGCAAGAAACGCGGTCAGCACGCCCACCGTAACCTGATCTCGCGTCACCAGCCAGATGCCGAAGCCCCAGACAATGAGCAGGCCGATTTCGGTAAGTAGCGTCACCGTGGGAGAAAACAGCGACCAGACGCGGTTGACGCGGTCGTTGACCGTGAGGTTAAGTCGGTTAGCCTCGCGAAACCGGTTCGATTCACGCTTTTCCTGCGCGAAAGCCTTGACCACGCGGATTCCCGGAATCGTATCGGCGAGCACGTTAGTGACTTCCCCCCAGATCCGGTCGACCTTCTCGAAGCCGTGTTTGAGTCGATCTCGAACCAGGTGGATCAGCCACACGATAAACGGCAGTGGCAGCAGCGTGACCAGCGCCAGCCAGGGGTCGATCGAGACCAGCACCGCTGTCGTCATAAGGATGACCAGCAGGTCGGTGGCGAAATCGAGCAGGTGCAATGAGAGAAACAGGTTGATTCGATCGGTTTCGGCACCGATTCGGGCAATCAGATCCCCGGTGCGCTTGCCGCCAAAATACTGCAGCGACAGATGCATCAGATGATCATACGTGGCGGTTCTGAGATCAGCGCCAATGCGCTCGGACACCAGCGCCAGAATGTAGGTGCGCGCCCATCCGAGCCCCCAGGCCACCACGGCGGAGGCCAGCAGGCCGGAAAGCAGCCAGCCGACCAGCGTCGTGTCTAGCGGCGCGCCGTTCTGATAGGGAATCAGTACCCGGTCCATCAACGGCATGGTCAGGTAGGGTGGCACCAGCGTTGCCGCGGTGGCCGCAAGCGTCAGCAGAAAACCAATCAGCAATTGTCCGCGATAGGGGCGGGCGAAACGCCATAACCGAAACAGCGTGCGGGAGGACGGCGCAACCGCAAGCTCAGCTTCGCACTGCGGACACTCCTCTGATGTGGCAGGGATGTCGGCACCGCAGCGTTCGCACTGACTGGCCAGCTCATCAGCCGGGTTCTGCGTCGCCGCCGGCTGCCCGCGCAGCTCCTCGAAGCGGCGCAACAGGCGGATCGCGACCGGGTTTGCGCCCAGCGTAAAGCGCCAGACCGCAATCCGCTGGTCGGCTTCGAAAAGCTCTAGCGAGGCGGCGCCGGCATGGTCGTGCAGCTCAAGCCGGCTGTCGGGATGCAATGGAAACCGCTGCCAGTCGGTCTCGCCAGGCGCTCGGGCCACCAGCGCGCGATCGGTCAGCACCAGGAGACCGGCGCCGTAGCGCAGCCGCCGGTCGAGGTCGAGTTCGAGCGCGACCAGCGTGCGTTCGCCCGGCTGAAGGCGTTCGGCAACGGCATCGCGCCAGGCGTCAGCGACCCAGGCCTGCGTCGAATCGACAGACGGCTTGGTCGGCAGAGGAGAACTCACAGGAGAAAGCGATTTTCGTTGTTCAGTCGACAAGCGTACAGTATCACCCTGATTTGAACCCTCGCCGTGCATCAGCCCCGACATCTTCTGCTCGCGTCACCCGCGCGACCGCTGTCCCACCGGCCGCGCGCCATGCACCCACGCACCCGTCTTCTGAACCCCATCCCCCGATGAAGCGCGATATCGAGATTCTCTCGGTCACGTATCTGCGTGGCCCGAACATGTGGTCTTATCTGCCCGCACTCGAGGCGCTGATCGATATCGGCGAGCTCGAAGACTGGCCCTCCGATAAGGTGCCCGGGCTGCCCGATCGGCTTGAAAGCTGGCTGCCGACGCTCATTGAGCATCGTTGCAGCTATGACGAGCGCGGTGGGTTTTTGCGCCGTCTCCACGAAGGCACCTGGCCCGGACACATCATGGAGCACGTCACGCTCGAGCTTCAGTCGCTGGCTGGTCTGCCTGGCGGCTTTGGCCGAGCCCGCGGCGTGGATGTGCGGGGTCGCTACAAGGTCATCGTGACGCTCTGGGAGGACTCGGTCACCTTGCGAGCGCTTCAGCTCGCGCGTGAGCTGGTGCTGGCCGCCTACGACGACCGCAGCTTCGATGTTCGCGCTGCGGTCAATGAACTTCGTGATATCGCCGACTCTGAATGCCTGGGCCCCAGCACAGCCGGGATTGTCAAAGCCGCTGAGCGTCGAGGCATTCCGGCAATTCGCCTAAACGACGGCAACCTGGTTCAGCTGGGCTACGGGCGTGACCAGCGTCGAATCTGGACCGCTGAAACCGATCGAACCAGCGCAATCGCCGAAGGCATTTCACGCGACAAGCAGCTCACCAAGACGCTTCTGTCAGCCTGCGGCATCGCGGTGCCGGCAGGGCGCATGGTGAGCGACGCCGAAGACGCCTGGGCCGCCGCCGAAGACATCGGCCTACCGGTTGTTGTCAAACCCTACGACGGCAACCATGGTCGCGGCGTCTGCCTGAACCTGGCAAGCCGCGAACAGGTCGTGGCGGCCTATCCGGTGGCTGCTGCTGAAGGCAGCGGCGTGATCGTCGAGAAGCATCTGACCGGCAACGAGCATCGCTTAGTGGTCGTTGGCGGCAAACTCGCAGCGGCCGCACGAGGCCTGCCCGCGTGGGTCACCGGCGACGGCAGGCAGACGATCCGCGAACTGATCGAATCGCAGCTGAACTCCGATCCGTTGCGCGGCGGCACCGGTTGGAGTGATGCGCCACTTAACCGCGTGGGTATCGACTCTGCCACACGTCTTGATCTGGCCAGTCAGGGCTTTCAGCCCGATTCCAAACCCGATGAGGGGGTCCGCGTACTGGTGCAACGCAATGGCAACGTCTGCCACGACTGCACGGCGCTGGTTCACCCCGATACCGCCCGCCAGGCGGTCCTCGCGGCGCGTGTCGTGGGCCTTGATATTGCTGGAATCGACCTGGTCGCCGACGACATCTCGCAGCCTCTTGATGCACAGGGCGGCGCCATTGTTGAGGTCAACGCAGGCCCCGGCCTGTCTACACATCTGCGTCCGCCTGGCCTGCCGCCGAAGCCGGTCCCCGAAATGATCATTGAGCATCTGTTCGGCGAGTCCGATGATGGCCGTATCCCAGTCACCGGCATTGCCGGAACAGGCGGCACCCGGTTCGCAGCCCGCGTGGTGGCCCATCTACTGCAGATATCGGGCCGCAAAGTGGGGCTCGCCTGCCGCGATGGTCTGTTTCTCGGTACGCGTTGTATCGATCACCGCGACAGCGCGAACTTTCTCGCAGGTCAGCGGCTGCTGGTCAATCGTTCGATCGAATCCGCCGTCATTGAAAACGGGCTCGATGTTCTGCTTGATCAAGGGCTGTCCTACGACTGGTGCCAGGTGGGCGTGATCACGCGAATGAACCCCGACTGCCTGGTTCCTGAGCGGTACATTGATTCGGTCGAACAGCTCTTCAAGGTGTTTCGCACTCAGGTCGACATCGTCCTTGAAAAGCGCGGCACTGCGGTGCTGAACGCCGAAGATGATCAACTGGTTGAAATGGTCTCGCTCTGCAAGGGCGAGGTGATGTACTTCAGCGCCGATGCGCAGGCACCGATACTGGCGGAGCACGCCGAGCGCGGCGGTCGCGCAGTAGTGCTCGCTGAAGGGGTCATTTCGCTGAAAGAAGGCACACGTGAGATCGCCCAGCTGCGCGCAGGCACCCTCGAGCTTCCCATCGAAGGCGATTCGCTCACCGCGGACGACGGCCTGCTCGCCGCGGTGGCCGCGGCCTGGGCCAACGGACTCTCCGCTGAACTGATCCAGGCGGGTCTCGAAACCCTCGAGCCGATGCCTGCGAATCGGGTGGCCGCCTGAACGCGATGCCTGGTTCCCTGGCGCCCCCACCCTCCGCTGATTGCTGACCGACTTTTTCTGTTCGCAGGAACCTCCCGATGGAAGTCACCCGAATCCGCGCGCTCCGTGGCCCAAATCTCTGGAGCCGACACACCTCAATTGAAGCGATCGTGCGCTGCGCGCCTGATGAACTGTCGATTGATCGGATTCCCCGCTTTGAAGTTCGGCTGCGCGCGCGGTTCCCGCTCATTGGTGCGATCCGACCCATCGGCGCACGCGACGATATCCCGATCGCTCAGGCCCTCCAGTTTGCGGCCCTGAGGCTGCAGGCGCAGGCAGGCTGTCCGGTCACCTTCAGTCGAACCGCGCCCACTCGCGATCCGGGTCTATTCCAGGTCGTATTCGAATACACCGAGGAGCCGGTCGGGCGCCTTGCGCTTGAGCTCGCCCAGGCCCTCTGTCAGGCCGCCCGAGACGATCTGCCTTTCGATCTTGATTCGGCGCTGTCACGTCTGCGTGCGCTCGACGAAGACATCCGTATGGGCCCAAGCACCGGCTCGATAGCCGACGCTGCGCGAGCGCGCGATATCCCGATGCGCCGCCTCACGGAAGGCAGCCTCGTACAGTTCGGCTGGGGCAGTCGCGCACGTCGAATCCAGGCCGCTGAAATCGATGCCACCAGCGCGATCGCCGAATCAATCGCACAAGACAAAGAGCTCACCAAGAAGCTGCTTGCCGCTGCCGGCGTGCCAGTGCCCGAGGGCCGGGTCGTACGCGACACCGAGGAAGCCTGGGCGGCCATGCAGGATCTCGCCTCGCCCGTCGTGGTCAAGCCGCGCGATGGCAACCAGGGTAAGGGTGTCACCGTTAACATCGTGAGCCGCGACCACCTGGAAGTTGCTTTCAACGCCGCCTCGCAGTTCAGCTCCAATGTGATGGTCGAGCGATTCATTCCCGGCCACGACCACCGGCTGCTGGTCGTAGGCGACCGACTGATTGCAGCGGCCCGCCGCGATCCGCCGCATGTCATTGGCGACGGCGTTCAGACCATTCGCCAGCTGGTTGACGAAATCAACCGCGATCCCCGGCGTGGTGATGGCCACGCCACCTCGCTCACCAAGATTCGACTCGATGAGATCGCTCACGCGCGGATGCGGGTGCAGGGCTATGAGGCCGATTCGATTCCGCCTCGCGGCGCTCGCGTGGTGTTGCGCAACAACGCCAACCTCAGCACCGGTGGCAGCGCAACCGATGTTACCGATGACGTGCATCCCGATCTTGCCGCGCGCGCGGTAGAGGCCGCACAAATGGTGGGCCTCGAGATCGCAGGGGTGGATGTCGTGTGCCAGACGGTGCAGCAGTCGCTCGAAGAGCAGGGCGGCGCGATCGTTGAAGTGAACGCCGCACCGGGGCTACGCATGCACATCAGCCCGTCTTACGGCAAGGGCCGGGATGTGGGCGAGGCCATCGTCAAGCTCCTCTACGGCGACAAGGACAGCGGCCGCATTCCCGTGGTTGCAGTCACTGGAACCAACGGGAAAACCACCACCGTAAGGCTGATTTCACATCTGCTCGCGCAATCGGGCCTTCGGGTCGGTATGACCAACACCGACGGTGTTTACGTCAGCGGCGTTCAAACCGACAGTGGCGACTGCGCAGGCCCGCGCAGCGCCCGCAACGTGCTGATGCATCCCGAGGTGGATGCGGCGGTTTTCGAGACCGCACGCGGCGGCATTCTGCGCGAGGGTCTGGGATTCGACCGGTGTCAGGTTGCAGTCGTCACCAATATCGGCCGAGGCGATCATCTCGGCATGAATCACATCGATTCGATCGATGATCTCGTCTTGGTCAAACGTGTCATCGTTGCCAACGTCGCGTCCGACGGCTACGCGGTGCTGAATGCCGCCGACCCCATGGTGGTGTCGATGCAGCAGGTCTGCCCGGGTAACACCATTTTCTTTGCCCGCGATGGATCACTCACCGCGATGAAGCGCCAGGCTGCAATCGGCCAGCGCACCGTGCGCGTTGAGGGCAACTCGATTGTGGCCGTCCAGGGCACATCGGTTGTCCACCGATTTGATCTCGCGCGTATTCCGCTGACCGGGGGCGGATCAATTCCATTCCAGGTCGACAATGCAATGGCATCGGTCGCAGCGGGCTGGGCACTGGGACTCGACTGGGCGCTGATCGCCGCAGGGCTTGCCACCTTCGACAGTGACCCCAACACGGTACCGGGCCGGTTCAACCGCTTCAGCTTTCGCGGCGCAACAGTGATTGCCGACTACGGTCACAATCCGGATGCGATCCTCGCGCTCGCCCAGGCAATCGATGCGATGCCTGCTCGCCGCCGTTCCATTGTCATCAGCGCAGCGGGCGACCGACGCGACCAGGACATTCTCGAGCAGGCTGAAATTGTCGGTCGCTTTTTTGACGACGCAATTCTTTATCAGGATGCCGCCCAACGCGGCCGCGCCGACGGTGAAGTGGTGGCCCTGCTTCGCAAAGGACTGGTTGACGCGCCACGTACCACCAGAATCGACGAGATACGCGGCGAGTTCCTCGCGATTGACACTGCACTCGATCGGCTCGAGCCGGGTGATGTGTGCCTGGTGCTGATTGACCAGGTCCAGGAAGCCCTGGCGCACCTGGCGGCCCGCACAGCAAACTGATCGGCCGGCAGCCCCTTTAAAACCTATCGCCGCTTTCGGACTTTGAAGCGGCCAGGCCCTCGACTCGGTATTCTCGAGGGTTTGCCCCTTATAGCCAGCTGATCAACGCTCCATCCACACGATGGCCCCGCCCCCTCGCACTGAACAGGAACTCTGATGGCCGAGCGAATTGAAAAATACGGTCTGCGCGTTGCCCGCAGTCTTTTCGAGATGATCGAACACGAGGCACTGCCCGGCACCGGTGTCGCACCCGAACGCTTCTGGCGAGGCTTCTCGGAGCTGATCCACGGCATGGCGCCGCGCAATCGCGAGCTGCTCGCGCGCCGCGATGCGCTGCAGACGCAGATCGATCAATGGCATCGTGAGCGCGCCGGCCAGCCGCATGACGCCGCAGCCTACAAAGCCTTCCTGATTCAGATCGGTTACCTGGTTCCCGAGGGACCCGACTTCCAGATCGAAACTGCGCAGGTCGATCCCGAAATCGCTCGAATTCCAGGCCCGCAGCTGGTGGTGCCGGTCATGAATGCGCGCTATGCGCTCAACGCTGCCAACGCCCGCTGGGGCAGCCTGTACGACGCGCTCTACGGCACGGATGCCATGGGCGATGCACCGCCATCGGGCGGCTACAGCAATGAACGCGGCGCACGCGTCATCGCCTGGGCCAAGGGCTTTCTTGACGAGCATCTGCCGCTTGCGGGTGCAAGCCATGCCGCAGTCACGGCCTATCGCATTGAAGGCGACCAGCTGGTGGCCGACACACCCTCCGGTGTATTCAAACTCGCCAACCCTTCGTGTCTGGTCGGATACCGCGGGAGTGCTTCGGCGCCCATCGGTGTACTGCTTCGCCACCACCGCCTGCATGTTGAACTGATCGTTGATCGTAGCCACCCGGTGGGCGCCACGGATCGCGCTGGCGTCGCAGACGTGCTGCTCGAGGCCGCGGTCACCACCATCATGGACTGCGAAGACTCGGTTGCAGCGGTCGACGCCGACGATAAAGCCCTGGCCTACCGCAACTGGCTCGGGCTCATGACAGGCTCGCTGGTTGAGTCGGTCAGCAAAGGCGGTCGCACGTTTGAGCGCAAGCTCAATACCGACCGCTCCTATCTCGCACCCGATGGCAGCACGTTCACGCTCAAAGGTCGCTCGCTGATGCTGATTCGCAATGTCGGCCATCTGATGACCAATCCAGCGGTACTCGACCGCGACGGGCGTGAGGCGCCCGAGGGCCTGATCGATGCAATGTGTACGACGCTGATCGCGATGCACGATCTGAAAAAGCGCGAGGGTGTGCGCAATTCAGTCACTGGCTCAATCTATGTGGTCAAGCCCAAGATGCATGGCCCCGACGAGGTTGCGTTTGCCGATGCGGTGTTCACCAAGGTCGAGCAGGCTCTGGGCTTGCCCGCCGACACGGTCAAGCTCGGCATCATGGACGAAGAGCGTCGTACCACGGTCAATCTGAAGGAGTGCATCCGCGCGGCAAAGCGCCGTGTGGCCTTCATCAACACTGGCTTCCTCGACCGCACGGGCGATGAAATTCACACGTCGATGGAAGCGGGCCCCATGGTTCGCAAGAACGACATGAAGAAGCAGGGCTGGATCGCAGCCTATGAGCTTTGGAATGTTGATGTGGGTCTGGCCTGCGGTCTGACGGGCAAAGCCCAGATCGGTAAAGGCATGTGGGCCATGCCCGATCTGATGGCCGCGATGCTCGAGCAGAAGGTGGGGCATCCGCAGGCCGGTGCCAATTGCGCCTGGGTACCCAGCCCCACCGCGGCTACGCTGCATGCAACCCACTATCATCAGGTGGACGTTATCGCGCGGCAGGCGGCGATCACGGCGCAGGGCCGGCGTGCCACGGTCGATCAGATTCTCGAGATCCCGCTCGCAAAGTCACCCTCCTGGACCGCGGAAGAACTCAACGCCGAGCTTGAGAACAATGCTCAGGGTATTCTCGGCTACGTGGTGCGCTGGGTTGATCAGGGCGTGGGTTGCTCCAAGGTGCCCGACATACACGACGTGGGCCTCATGGAAGACCGCGCCACCTGCCGCATCTCCTCGCAGCACATCGCCAACTGGCTGCGTCACGGTGTAGTCACCGAGCAGCAGGTGATGGAGGTCATGAAGCGGATGGCCGCAGTCGTTGACCGCCAGAACTCAGGCGATGCCGCTTACAAGCCAATGGCGCCGTCCTTCAATGGACAGGCATTCCTTGCAGCCTGCGATCTGGTGTTCAAAGGCACCGTGCAACCCTCGGGCTATACCGAACCGGTGTTGCATGCGCGACGGCTTCAATTTAAGGCCGGACGCTAAGCATCCG
>CAZORB010000002.1:4982-29365 GCA_964581825.1 uncultured Bordetella sp. | reverse complement strand
GCCGCGGTCATAGGCGCGCAGCTCATCGATTCGGCCAGCCCGCACCCGGCTAGCCCAGTGCGCATCGCTGATCAGCGCGCGCCCCACTGCCACCAGATCGAAGTCGCCGCGCTCGAGACGGCGTAGTAATTCATCGAGCGAGGCAGGTTGCGAGACCTCGCCACCGAACGAACTGATGAATTCGCCCGATAAGCCCACCGAACCAACCGTGATGGTGGGCAGTCCTGTCAGCTTCTTTGCCCAGCCCGCAAAATTCAGGTCTGAGCCCTCAAATTCAGGCTCCCAGAAACGGCGCTGGGAGCAGTGAAACACATCGACGCCCGCATCCACCAACGGTCGTAACCAAGCGAGCATGTCGTCAGGGGTGGACGCAAGTCGCGCGGCAAAGTCCTGCTGTTTCCACTGCGACAGTCGAATGCAGATCGGAAAGCGCTCACCAACAGCTGTACGCACCGCGCGGACCACCTCGACCGCGAAACGACTCCGCTCCGCCAGCGTCGCCCCACCCCACTGGTCGGTACGCTGGTTGGTTCCAGACCAGAAAAACTGATCGATCAGGTAGCCATGCGCCGCGTGAAGTTCGATGCCGCCGCACCCTAGACGTTGCGCGTCTGCCGCAGCACGTGCGTAGGCTGCAATGGTGGCTTCGATATCCGCCTGCGTCATCGCAACGCCGTACTCGCGCCCAGGCTTTACCACCCCTGACGGACTCTCGGGAGGCGCTGGCGGCATCCACTTGAGCATCGGATTACGAACTGCGCCCACATGCCACAGTTGCGGCCAGAAGCTGCTCCCGGTTTCGTTCACTGCATTCACCACCGGTTGCCATGCGGCGAGCGAGTCCTCGCCCCAGAACCGAGGCACATCAGGCTCATTGCCTGCGGCGGGGCGGGCAATGAGCGTGGCCTCGGAAATGATCAAGCCCACATCGGCGCTTGCCCGGCGGGCATAGTAGTCTGCAGCGGCTGCGGGCAGTACGCCGCCGGTCGCAAAGGAACGCGTCATGGGCGCCATGACCAGTCGATTGCGACACGCAAATTTCGACGAAGAAAACGGCGCGAACAGCGGCGCAGCCGCAGCAGCCGCCTGCTCAGAAACTGTCATACAGGCAATCCTCAGGTAACACGCTTAAACCGGCCGACACCGCACCAGATTCGTGGGGTTCGCGGTCATCACGACCTCCCCATTCTGGTTGGTCACCTCAATCAGCGACTGAATGATTCCGCGGTCGGGGCGCGACTGCGACAGGCGGGCGTGTTCGACCGTAACCCGCACGCGTAGCGAATCGCCTGGCCGAACTGGCCGCGGCCAGCGCATTGTCGCGATGCCGGGCGATCCCAGGCTGGACTCGGGCGACAGATAGGCCAACGCGAATAACCGCATCATCATGGAGCCAGTGTGCCAGCCGCTTGCGATCAGCCCGCCGAAATGTGTCTCCGCGGCGGCCTGGGGATCGACGTGATACGACTGCGGATCGAAGCGCTCTGCAAAGGCCAGCATCTCCTCGCCGTCCACCGCGATCGAACCAAGCTCGTGGACCGATCCGGGAACATAATCTTCGAACCAGCGCGGTCGCGACCCGGGCGTTGACTCGCTCATCGGAAGCCTCCAGACAGATCAGGCAAAAGTGATCGCATGCCGGCGTGCCGGCTGGTCAAGGTGCGGAATTGAGTTATAGCTCAGCAGCCGAAGTGTGCCTCGGCCGACGATCAGTTCGCACAGGCCGGTGTTCCGGAACTGCAGGTTCAGCTCAATGGCGGCCGACGCGGGCGCTTCCATCAGGTCTGCAATCAGTCGGCCGATCGCACCGCCGGAACTCACCATCAGAATCGTGTCCTCGCGGCCCGCCCCGGCGCTGGCCGTATCGACTGCGCGCCGCACCCGCGCGCCAAACGATGCCCAGCTCTCAGGCACATCGGACAGATCATCCTCGGACCAGCGCTGCATGGCCTCGCGAAAGGTACGCCAGTAATCGCGGAAGTCACGCCGCTGATGCGCGAGCTGATCCGCTCCACCCGTATGCGCGCGATACAGCGACTCACCGTCATACTCATCGAGCCCGGGATCTTCGCTCAGCGCAACGCGGTCGGTGAGCCCCATGGCGGCGAGCAGCTCGGCCGCGGTGTCGCGCTGACGCGCAAGCGACCCGGCCACCGCCCGGACGGGCAGAACGCCTAACGCGGCCAGGTGTTCCCCCAGCCAGCGCGCCTGCTGCCGTCCGCGATCGGACAGGCGATCGTAGTGATCGGAGCCAAACGCCGCCTGTCCGTGCCGCACCAGCAATACCATTGCCATCGCTTGACCCTGCCCTGCCTGCCGGCATCAAAAGCCGTCATGATAAGGTGATCCCAGCGGGTCGCTTCATCCATGCCGCCCGACAGAGCTCGCCTTGGAAGCCACTGCCCTCTCTCGCACGCGTCGTATTGCGCATCTCGATATGGACGCGTTTTACGCGTCGGTTGAGCTGCTGCGCTATCCGCATCTGCGCGGGCTCCCGGTCGTCATCGGTGGAAGGCGTCATTCGATCGCTGATTCGCCGCCCCGGTTGCGCGATTACGCTGGCCGCGGCGTCATCACCACCGCCACCTACGAGGCACGCGCGTTCGGCGTGCACTCGGGCATGGGTCTGATGAAGGCGGCCGCACTATGTCCGGATGCGCTGCTGCTGCCCGCCGATTTCGATGAGTACCGCCGTATGTCACGGCTGTTTAAGGCGGCGGTGGCCGAGATTGCGCCAGTCATCGAAGACCGTGGCATCGACGAAATCTATATCGACCTTACCGATTGCCCGGGCGTGCACGACGATGGCGGCCGACAAATCGGTGCGCTCCTGAAGGAGCGGGTGCGTGAGCAGTGCGGTCTCAGCTGTTCGATCGGCATCACGCCCAACAAGCTGCTTTCAAAGATCGCCTCGGAGCTCGACAAGCCCGACGGACTGACCGTTATCGAGTTCGATGAGATCGCCACGCGAATCTGGCCACTGCCCGCACGACGAATCAACGGCATCGGACCCAAAGCATCGGCGCGGCTCGAAGCGCTTGGCATCCGCACCATCGGCGAACTCGCAGCGGCTGACGCCGACATGCTGCGCGAGCAGTTTGGCCCAAGCTATGGCGCCTGGCTGCATGAGGCCGCCCACGGACGGGACGACCGGCCCGTGGTCACGTATAGCGAGCCGCGATCGATCAGCCGCGAGACCACGTTCGAACACGATCTCCATCCCAAACGCGATCGCGACCAGCTGTCTGCGATCTTCACCGCGCTATGTGAGCGGGTGGCCGACGACCTTCGTCGAAAAGGCTATCTGGGTCGAACGATTGGCATCAAGCTGCGCTATGACGACTTTAATACCGTCACCCGCGACCAGACCCTGCCAGAGCCCACCGCCGAAGCGGCCACCATTCGGGCGGCGGCAGGGCGCTGCCTGAAACGCGTACCGCTGGAGCGACGGCTGCGGCTGCTGGGCGTTCGAGTGGGAACGCTGGTGCGCGCCGATATGCATACAGAGCCTGGCGAGCAGGCGCGATTACTCCGTGCAGGCGGCGCGCTGATCGCAGCCGAACCGCGCCCCATGAACGCTGCACCCGAGGCGATCCGACAGCTGCCGTTGTTTGAAGCGCCCGCCGACGACAGCACGCGCAAGCGCTGAGGCAGACCGTGGCTCGCGCTTAGAGCCCGCCCCGCGCGTCCACCAGCGCACCCGTGACATACGAGGCCTGACTGCCATCGGCCAGCCAGACGATCGCGCGCGCGATTTCCTCGGGCGAGCCCAGCCGTCCGAGCGGCGCCGCACGGGCCATCTGATCGAGCTGACCCGGCGGACGCTCCAGATGAATCTCAGTATCGATCGGGCCAGGTCGGACCGCGTTAACGCGAATGCCCTCGGCGCCAAGCTCGCGCGCCATCCCGATCGTCATGGAGTCGATCGCGCCTTTGGTCGCCGCATAGTGCACCCAGACTCCCGCCGAGCCCAGCTGTGCAGCCCCTGAGCTGAGATTAACGATGGCGCCACCCGACCCCCCTCGACGTGTGGACATTCGGAGGACCGCCTCACGCGCACACAACAGCGGCGCTCGGACATTGATAGCCAGGAGCAACTCGAGCATTGACCCATCCAGCGCGTCGATCCGGCTAACGCCGCCAGTGATGCCCGCGTTGTTGACCAGTGCCGTGAGCGGCCCCAGCTTATCGGCCTGCCTGAACGCCTCGACGATGGCCTGCTCATCGGCCATGTCGGCACGCAGCGCGAGCGCCCGCCCCCCTTCCGCCTCAATAGATGCCACCACATTTCGGGCATCGACCTCGCGATCGCGGTACACCACCACACAGGTCCAGCCATACGACGCGGCGAGCCGGGCTGTGGCGGCGCCTATGCCGCGGCTGCCCCCGGTGATCATCATGACACCGCGATCGGCCTTCGGCTCAGCCATGTCGGTCACGGGCAAGCTTCGCCCCCTGCACGAGCGCTTGAAGCTTGGCGAGGGCCACGTCTCGACTCATTGGCGCCATGCCGCAATTGGTGCAGGCGAACAGCTTATGCGCTGGCACATGGGTCAGCGCACGGGCGATCGTGTCAGCCACCTGGGCGGGTGTTTCCACGGTATCGGTTGCCACGTCAATCACGCCGAGCAGCACATCCTTGCCCTCGAGCAGCCGAAGCAGTTCGATCGGGACCCGCGAGCCGATGCATTCGAGCGACACCTGGTCGATCCGGCTTTGCGCAAGCGCTGGGAACACCACCTCGTATTGTCGCCACTCGCCACCCAAAGACTGCTTCCAGTCGATATTGGCCTGTATGCCATAGCCATAGCAGATGTGGACCGCGGTCGTGCACTGCAGACCGTCGATCGCCCGGTGCAGCGCCTCGATGCCCCAATCGCGCACCTCATCCATGTACACGTTGAAGGCGGGCTCATCGAACTGGATGATGTCAACGCCTTCCGCCTCAAGCGCGCGCGCTTCCTGATTGAGCAGATCAGCAAATGCCATGGCCATCTGGATGCGGTCGCCATAGAACCGATCGGCAATCGTATCGACAATAGTCATGGGCCCGGGCAGCGTGAACTTGATGCGACGCGCGGTGTGCGCACGCAGCAGCCTTGCCTCGGCCTGGTGCACACGACCGCGAAGCTTCAGCGGCCCGACCACCTGCGGCACCATCGCGTCGTAGCGATTGTTGCGGATGCCCATTTTCACCTTGTTGTCGAAGTCGATGCCTTCGACCGCCTCGAGAAAGCCATGTACGAAGTGCTGACGTGACTGCTCGCCGTCGCCAATCACATCCACACCGGCGTCCTCCTGAAGCTTGAGCCACAGCAGCGTGGCGTCGGCTTTCGCGCGGTCAAGCGCCTCGCCATCGGCGAGCCAGCGCGGCCACAGTTTTCCCGTTTCGGCGAGCCACCCCGGCTTGGGCAGGCTCCCTGCAATGCTTGTTTCGAACATGGTTCGAAGCTCCGTTCGTCTGAGGCGAGAGGGGTCAGGTGAGCGGCAGCAGGCCTACACCCGGTAAGATGCCCTCCGCTCGCCTTATCGCAGAAGACCAATCCCCTTATGGATACCCCGATCATATCTGTCGGCGCAATCGCCGCACTCGGCTTCGGCCTGGGTACTGCTTTCGGTCTGGTGGGCGCCCGCACGCATTTCTGCACGCTGGGCGCCATCTCCGACATTCTGAACATTGGCAGCTGGACGCGGATGCGGATGTGGCTGCTCGCAATCGGCGTTGCCATCCTTGGAGTCTGGGCGCTCGAGCTCGCGGGCCTGGTCAGTACCAGTCGCTCGCTTTACTCGGGTAATCGACTGCCCTGGCTGTCACACCTGGTCGGTGGCCTGTTGTTCGGCGCCGGTATGACGCTTGCGTCAGGCTGCACCAGCAAAACGCTGATTCGCCTGGGGGGCGGCAACCTGAAATCGGTCCTGGTGTTTCTGGTGGTGGGCATCTCGGCCTACATGACATTGAAAGGGCTGTTCGGGGTCTGGCGCACTGCTACCGTAGACCAGGTGGTCATCGATCTAGGTATGAGCCAGGAGTTGCCGACGCTGGTTGCAACCTGGATCGGCGCTGATGCCGCTCTGCTCAACCGCTGGCTGCCGCCGTTGATCGGGCTCGCGCTGGTGCTGGGGGCGCTTGCCAACCGCGACATCTGGCGCGACGAACCCTCTGCCATGGCTGGCGGCCTGCTGATCGGCCTGATCGTGGTGGGCGGCTGGTATGTCACCGGGCACATCGGATTTGTTGAAGAGCATCCCGAGACGCTCGAGGCCGCCTACATCGGTACGCAGGGTAATCGTCCAGAGTCGTTATCGCTGGTGGCGCCATTTGCCTACACGCTGGAACTGCTTATGTTCTGGAGCGATAAGTCACGCCACGTCACCTTTGGCATTGCCTCAGCGCTCGGCATGGTGGCTGGAGCGCTCATCTGGGCGCTTGCCACCCGCAGTTGGCGTGAGGAGGTATTCCCCGACGGCACCGACTTCCGCCGGCACCTGCTGGGAGGTGTCTTCATGGGCGTGGGCGGCGTGACTGCGCTCGGCTGCACGGTGGGTCAGGGGCTGACCGGTCTCTCCACGCTGTCGCTCGGCGCGCTGATCACGACAGCCGCAATCATCGTCGGCTCCGTGATCACAATGAAGTTCGATCTCTGGCGGATGATGCGCGAAGCCTGAGCCAGCGTCAGAGGCCGTAAATCTTTCCGAAGCGTTCCCAGCTTCGACCACTAAATCGCATCAGCTGCAGCGATTCGATCGGAAAAAAATCATCGGCTGAGGTTCGAACCCGCACGCCGGGCAGCAGCATGGGCAGCGTAAAGTCGAGACTGGACGCCTGGCGCATCACGTTATCCCGCGTGAGGTCGTCGCCGCACTGCCGCAGCACCTGTTCGATGGTTTGGGCCACCGAATAGGCATATACGTTAAAGCTGTCACGTACGTCACCGCCGCTGTGCCAGCGTCGCATCCATTCAAGCCATGCATCATGTTCGGCAGTACCCACCCATTGCGGATCGGTGGGGTCTTTGATGTAGTTCGACGAGACAATGCCTACGCCAGCGTCAGCCCCGGCAGGCAGCATCACGGATGCCACCGCATTCGACACGCTGTTCAGATAATGCAGCGGACGCCAGCCGATTTCCGCAGCCTTGCGGATAGCCTGCGCAGCAAACTTCGGCGTCGTGATATTGAAAAATGTGTCGGCACCCGATGCCTTCAGCCGAATCAGCTGGCTATCGATCGTAGGATCGGACACCTCATAGGTGCTCTGCGCCACGATCATCTTCTGAGCGCGTTCGCCTAGGCCATCCTGCAAACCCTTCAGGTAGTCACGACCGTAGTCATCGTTTTGAAGCAGAACGGCAACGCGCGCCGCCGGCCGTGTCTCGAGAATATGCTGCGCGTAGACCTTGGCCTCAGACTGATAGCTCGGCTGCCAGCCCATCGTGTAGGGGTACTGTGCGGGATCGCCCCAGCGTGTCGCGCCCGTGGCCACAAACAGTTGCGGCACACGACGCTGATTCAGGTAGCGCTGAATCGCAACATTGGGCGCCGTACCCAGCACCTGCGCAATGAATAGCACCTTTTCATGCTCAACCAGTCGGCGCGCCTGCTCAACCGTTCGCGGCGGGCTGTAGCCGTCGTCAACACTGACGTAGCGGATTTTTCGCCCGCCAATACCGCCTTCCGCGTTGAGCTTGGCGAAGTAGGCGCCAAGCGCGCGACCAATCACGCCGTAAGCCGAGGCGGGCCCCGAGTACGGCACGATATTGCCGATGGCGATTTCGGTGTCGCTCGCGCCGGGGTCATAGCGCTTCTGGGCGCGCGCGGCGCGCATCGGGTGCGACGCGAGCGCGACACCTCCGGCCGCAAGCAGCCAGTTGCGGCGCGACACGTGACGGTTCGAATGCTTAGCGGGTTTCAATGTGGCAGGCCGACGTAGTTTTCTGCCAGCGCGGTGGACGCTGCCCGCGACCTGGACAGGTAGTTGAACTCAGCAACCTGAACCCGGCGATCGAAGCCGGTGGTCTCGGGAAAACGGTGCATCAGCGAGGTCATCCACCACGAGAAGCGTTCTGCAGCCCAGATCCGGCGGAGCGCGGTATCCGAGTAGGCGGCGAGCGCCTGCGCATCGCCGGTCTGGTAGCGCTCGATCAGCGCTCTGGAAAGATAACCGACGTCGCTCGCTGCGAGATTCAAACCCTTCGCCCCGGTGGGCGGCACGATGTGCGCAGCATCCCCCACCAAAAACAGGTTGCCGAACCGCATCGGTTCGGCGACGAAACTGCGTAGCGGCGCGATACTTTTTTCAATCGACGGCCCGGTCTCGAGCCGGGCGGCTACCTCAGGGCCAACGCGCAACTGGAACTCTTCCCAGAAACGGTCGTCAGACCAGTCTTCCACCTTGTCCTCAAGCGTGCACTGAACATAGTAGCGGCTGACCGAATGCGACCGCATGCTTGCGAGCGCGAAGCCGCGCTCATGGCTGGTGTAAATGAGCTCTTCATCCAGAGGCCGCGTACGCGACAGAATGCCGAGCCAACCAAACGGATATACCCGCTCGAACAGCTGGATTTTTTCCGCCGGGATGCTGGCACGACATACGCCGTGATACCCGTCGCAGCCGGCGATGTAGTCGCACTCGAGTTCATGCGACTCCCCGTCCTTGACATAGCGCAACCTGGGCCGGTCGGAACCGAAATCAACCAGGGTCACGTCCTGGGCTTCGTAAACCGTTAAACCACCCGAAGCATCCCTCGCGTTCATCAGGTCACGCGTGACTTCGGTCTGGCCGTACACCATGACGCTGCTGTCGATCAGCTCGCGAAAATCGACTCGATGGAGCCGCGAGTCGAACTGCAGCATCACACCGTCGTGGACCAGCCCCTCCCGGCGCATGCGATCGCCAACGCCCGCCTGCTCAAGTAGCGCAACCGTGCCGCGCTCGAGCACGCCGGCGCGAATACGCGACAGCACATAGTCTCGGCTCTGACGCTCGAGCACAACGCTTTCAATGCCGTGCTTGTGTAGCAGCTGCGCGAGCAGAAGGCCCGAGGGCCCTGCGCCCACAATACCCACCTGTGTTTTTGTCTTCATGATTTGTTCTCCGCGTCCGGATTTTACTGGCCGGCAACACCGCTCGCCCGGCAGGCGCGTTGCGTGTAGTGTTGGATGCCCACCGCGCCCCAGCCATGAATCTTGCCGCCCGACTTGCTCGCAGCCTGCCGTTTTTTTACGGCTGGCTGATCATCGCCATCGCGTTTGTGTCCATGGCCCTCGCGGTTAATGCACGCACCGCGTTTTCGCTCGTCTTTCCGCCTATTCTCGATGAATTCGGCTGGGACCGCGCCGACACCGCCGGCGCGTTCTCGTTCGGCTTTCTGGTCTCGGCGGCCATGAGCCCCATGCTGGGTCGGGCGATGGAACGATTCGGCCCCGTGCCAGTGCTGCAGGCGGGCGTGCTGGCCAGCGGGCTCGGCATGGTGCTCGCAAGCCAGGCGGCCACGCTGTTGGCCTTCTATCTGAGCCTGGGCCTGCTGGTGGGTTTCGGCAGCGTCTGCCTGGGCTACACAGGGCACGGACTCTTTCTGTCGGCCTGGTTTGAACGCAAGCGTGGCCTGGCCATCTCAATCGCGTACGCAGGCGCGGGCGCAGGTTCAATCGTCCTGCTGCCCCTGATGCAGCAGCTGATCGCCGCGCAAGGTTGGCGTCATGCCTGCTTTGCCTTCGGACTGCTGATTCTGGTGGTGCTGGTACCGCTTAACCTGCTGGTGCGAAGGCGTCCCTCAGACCTGGGGCTACAGCCTGACGGGGATCCGACCGCCTCAGAGAGCCTCGCTCGATCGCGGGCGCGGCGCCAGGTCGACCCAGTCTGGACTCAGGTGGAATGGACGCTCCGTCTCGCAATGCGTACGGCCCGCTTCTGGTGGATTGCACTGGGCTACGCAAGCGCGCTGTTTGTCTGGTACGCCGTGCAGGTTCACCAAACCCGTTATTTACTCGAGATCGGATTCGATCCGAATACCGCAGCGTGGGCGTTGGGTATTGTGAGCCTGGCGGGTATTCCGGGGCAGATCGCGTTGGGTTGGGTGTCGGACCGAATCGGTCGCGAGATCGTCTGGTCGATCGGTTGCGCGGGCTTTATGGTGTGCTGCCTGCTGTTGCTTGCGCTCACGCGCTGGCCCAGTTTTCCGCTGCTGTTCTTGATGGTGCTGGTCCAGGGCCTGGTCGGATACGGCGTCACCTCAGTGTTCGGCGCGATTCCGGCCGATGTTTTTGAAAGCCCGCACTATGGCCCGATCTTCGGAACGCTCAGCCTGCTGGCCATCACCGGCGGGGCACTCGGTCCGTGGATCACCGGATTGATTCACGACCATACCGGCAGCTACCTGCCCGCCTTTGCGCTAGGCATTGCCATATCAGCGGTGGCCGCAATCGCTATCTGGCGCGCGGCGCCGGGGGCGGTTCGCGCGGTACCCGGGCGGTCGGGCCCGGAGTCCGCGGATTCAGTCGGGCGTGGCTAGAGACTGGCCACTGACCCAGCCGGTTATTCGGCAGCCAGCTCGAGTGCCTGCGGTAGTGAATGACTCTTGACATCACCCCGCAGCTTTCTTGAATGCTCTTCAAGCTGCCGACGCGCGGCCAGAAAGGCATCGCGAAGCGCAACGTTCACGTCTTCGTGATGCGCGTGATTGGCGACGATGTTGGCGCCTGGTACCGACATGTCGACACTGACGATGAAATGCTTGCCCTGGACCTTGTGATGGTGAGGCTTATCGACCACCACTCGGCAACCGGTGACGTTTGGATGAAATTTCTCGAGCTTCTCGGCCTTTTCGCGGATCAGCTGCTCGAGTGCCGGGGAGACAGCCATTCCACGGAAGTTGATTTGCAGGGTGGTTCGCATCGGTCATCCTTTCGCGCGGTAGGCGCAACGAAAAAAACCTGTGACTGCGGGTCGTCTCAGCAGTCATCCTACTGCGAATTCAAGCCCTACGGGGCAACCGGCGAGCGGCCCATTTTTGGCCCAAAACATGCCATTATTGACGGTTTGACACGCCAGCTGTCAGCGGTTCGGTACAGTCGCCCCCACGTTTAGTCGCGCATCTCCACCAGCAGATCACGCGCTGCCACCGTCTCGCCGGGCCGAACATGAACGGCCTTCACTACCGCGTCTCGGTCGGCCCTGATCTGGGTCTCCATTTTCATCGCCTCAACCGACACCAGCGGGTCGCCCGCCTTGACCGACTGACCGGCCTTCACCGCAACCGTCACGATCATTCCCGGCATCGGCGCCGCCACGTGCGCAGGGTTGGCCGGGTCGGCCTGAGTGCGGGTTGGTGCTCGCCGCGAGCCGCTGCGCTCAACCCGCATCGTTCGTGGCTGGCCATTCAGTTCGAAGAACACCTTGACCACGCCCTCTTCCTCAGCTGGCGCCGTGCCAAGCAGTCGCACGATCAGCGATTTTCCCGGGTCCAGGTCGATGCTGATTTCCTCGAGCTCGGTCATGCCGTAGAAGTAGGTGGGTGAGGGCACGACGCTCAGATCACCGTAGCGCCGGCGGTGCGCTGAGAAATCAGAGAACACCTTCGGATACATCAACCAGGACGACAAATCGTTTTCGCTCACTGCATGTCCGGCAGCCTTGTGCGCCTGCTCGCGTGCCTGCTCCAGATCCACCGGCGCAATACGCTCTCCGGGCCTGAAGGGCTGAGGCGGTTCAATGAGGATGGGCGTAGCGGTGTCGCACTTGAGTACCCGACGTGATATCTCCCTGGGGAATCCGTCGGGCGGAAAGCCCAGATCACCGCGAAACAGCGATACGACGCTCTCCGGAAACGCAATCTCGCGCTCCGGGTCAAGGACGTCGGCGACCGACAGATCGTTCACCGCCATAAAGAGTGCCATGTCTCCGACCACCTTCGAGGTCGGCGTCACTTTGACAATGTCACCGAACAGTCGGTTGACCTCCGCATACCGCTCCGCCACCTCAGGCCAGCGGTGCTCAAGCCCGAGGGCGCGCGCCTGTTCACGCAGGTTCGTGTACTGGCCGCCTGGCATCTCGTGGCGGTAGACATCGGATGTACCCGAGCGAATATCGGATTCAAAGGGCGCATAGATGGTGCGCACCCCCTCCCAGTAATGGCTGATCATCTGGAGCGATTCGCGGTCAAGCCCGGTGTCGCGATCGCCCCCTTCAAGCGCGGCAACGATCGCGCCAAGATTGGGCTGCGACGTGAGCCCGCTCATGGCATCGAACGCCGCGTCCACCGCGTCCGCGCCCGCTTCAATGGCGGCCAGCACTGACGCGGCCCCCGCACCGCTGGTGTCATGCGTATGAAAGTGCACCGGCAGCCCAGTTTCCTCACGCAGCGCATGCACCAGTTCGCGGGCCGCGCGCGGACGGCAGACGCCCGCCATATCTTTGATGCCGATGATATGAACACCTGCCTCGCGCAGCTTGCGGCCAATGTCAAGGTAGTACTTCAGGTCGTATTTGAAGCGGGCCCTGTCGAACAGGTCGGCGGTGTAGCAGATCGAGCCCTCGCAGAGCGCGCCACTTTCGAGCACCGCATCGATCGCAACCCGCATGTTCTCGACCCAGTTCAAGGAATCGAACACGCGAAACACATCGATGCCACCCGCCGCAGCCTGCGCAACAAAATGACGAACAACGTTATCCGCATAGTTGGTGTAGCCCACTGCATTACTGCCGCGAAGCAGCATCTGCAGCAGCAGGTTCGGCATGGCCTCGCGCAGTCCCGCCAGTCGCTCCCACGGATCCTCATTGAGAAAACGCATCGCAACATCAAACGTTGCGCCGCCCCAGCACTCCACCGAAAACAACTGGGGCAGCATCCGCGCGTAATACGGCGCGATCCGCTGCATGTCGATCGACCGCATTCGGGTGGCAAACAGCGACTGATGCGCATCGCGCATCGTGGTGTCGGTGATCAGCACCCTGCGGCTTGCCCGCATCCATTCTGAGAATTTCGCGGGGCCGAGTTGTTGCAGTAGCTGGCGCGACCCAGGGGGCGGCACCACGCTGAGATCGATGCGCTCACCGGGTCGCGCAATCGAATTCGCGAGCGCGCGCGAGCCCGCAACCGAGTAGGCAGACGCCTCGGGGGTCAGCGAGCTTGCGGCCTGCGAGGCACCTGCCGTGACTGGCCAGCGGCGCGGCAAGGCAAGCTGAAGGCGAGATAAATCAGGCTTGGTTCGACCCTTGAGGTCGGGGTGACCGTTGACTGTCACTTCACCGATATAGCTGAGTAGCCGGGTCGCACGGTCACGACGCTTGCGGAAGTTGAACAGTTCGGGCGTGGTGTCGATGAATCGGGTGGTGACAGTGCCGGCCGCAAACTTCGGATGATTGATGACGTTTTCAACAAACTGCAGATTGGTGGCCACGCCGCGAATGCGGAATTCGCGCAGCCCGCGATCCATCCTGCGGATCGCCTCGAGCGCACTCGGCGCCCAGGCGGTGACCTTCACCAGCAGAGAATCGTAATAAGGCGTGATCACCGCACCGGTATAGGCGGTGCCGCCGTCAAGTCGTAACCCGAACCCTGCCGCGCTCCGATAGGCCTGGATGCGCCCGTAATCGGGCGTAAAGCCATTTTCAGGATCCTCAGTGGTCAGACGGCACTGCAGCGCATGGCCATTGAGGCGGATATCGCTTTGATTGGGTACCGGACAGTCCGGGCTGCCGATCATCGCACCCTGAGCAATTGCCAGCTGCGACTTGACCACATCGATCCCGGTCACCATTTCGGTCACCGTGTGCTCGACCTGAATCCGGGGATTGACCTCGATGAAATAAAAGCGCCCGGTGTCCGCATCCATGAGGAACTCAACGGTTCCCGCATTCACATAGCCCACCGCGCGAGCGAGCCTCAACGCCGACTCGCAGAGTTCGCTACGGGTGGCGTCATCGAGATAGGGCGCAGGCGCCCGCTCCACCACCTTCTGGTTACGGCGCTGCACGGAGCAGTCGCGCTCAAACAAATGTACGAGGTTGCCGTGTGTATCGCCAAACACCTGCACTTCAACGTGCCGCGCGTGTCTGACCAGTTTTTCCAGGTAGACCTCGTCATTGCCGAAGGCTGACCGCGCTTCGCGGCGCGCCACCTCAAGCTGCGCATCGAGATCGGCAGCCTGCTCGATAACGCGCATGCCGCGACCGCCGCCACCCCAGCTCGCCTTCAGCATGAGCGGATAGCCGACCTCCTCAGCCAGCCGCCTGGCCTCGGCCAGATCATGTGGCAGCGGTCCGGTTGCCGGCATCACCGGCACGCCCGCGCGCTCAGCCGCCGCACGCGCCGCGACCTTATTACCGAGGGTCGTCATCGCCTCGGGCGTCGGGCCCACGAACACAATGCCAGCCTGCGCACAGGCCCGGGCAAAGTCCGGGTTTTCAGACAGAAACCCGTAGCCGGGATGGATCGCGTCGACCTTAGCCTGGCGGGCAATCCGTATGATGTCTTCGATATCGAGATAAGCCTGGAGTGGCTTTCGCCCCTCACCCACCTGATAACTTTCATCGGCCTTGAAACGATGCAGCGCAAAACGGTCCTCATGCGAATAAATCGCCACCGTACGCATACCCATTTCGGCAGCAGCACGCATTACCCTGATCGCGATTTCAGAGCGGTTGGCAACAAGCAGGGACTGGATTCGGCGCATGAGATCTCCCGAAGAGAGTCAGGTCAGTCTGGACGAGCGAGGGGGCTTGATTGACGCGCTGCAACATTACCCGCGCAACGCGGTCGCTGCAATTCGAAACCCGCCTGCGCGGTCCGCTTGTCGCCATGGCAGTCGCACTCACGGTCTGGCTCGCAGGCTGTGGCGGAGGCGGCGGGGCGTCAACCGCCGCTCCTGTGACGCCGCCCGACCCCCGCCCGGTCATTGCAGGCTGCAGCCTACTCTACCCCGTCAGCGGCGCCGCGCCGCAGACTGGCCTTCCGGATCCCCTGCTGGGTGCTCAATGGCATCTAAGGCCCGCCGACAGCAGCACCGGCGAGATGGGTTTGGGCGCCACGCTTGCCTGGCGTACCTCCCAGGGACGAGGCGTTCGCGTTGCGGTCATTGACGGTCCTGTTGAAACCCTGCACGGCGATCTGACGGCCAATATGCCGGCCACTGGCTCGTTTGACTACCGGCTCAACAGCGCCACGGCACCGCTTCCCTGTACCCCCCAGGATGCTCACGGCACCGCAGTCGCCGGCATTCTGGCGGCAGCGCGCAGCAATGGTCTGGCGGGCGCGGGCGTAGCGCCCGCTGCCACCGTGGTGGCCTACAACGCGATTGAGGCCGGTGTGCGTGCCGAACTGACGCGGCAGCGAATCGCCGATGCGCTCACCCGCAGCGATAGTCATCACCTTTATAACCTCAGCTGGGGCTCGGATGACGATGGTGCGCTGCACGCGGCGGATGCGGCTGTCATCCAGGCGATCGACCAGGGCATCCGCAGGGGCCGCGGCGGGCTTGGCACGCTTTACGTCTTCGCGTCGGGCAATGGCGGCTGTCAGGCCGTTGATGGTCGCACCGATCTCGATCCGCTCGATCCCACCCGCTGCCGTTACCGTGACATGACCGGATTCGATGGGCACTTGAATCTGCCCGGCGCAATCACCGCCTGCGCGGTCGATCGACGTGGGCGGCTGCCTCTGTGGGGCGAAGAGGGTGAGAATCTGCTGGTCTGCGGTTTATCGAGCGACAGCGCTGGCGCAAACGCCATCACAACGCTTGCACCAGGCAACACCACGCGCAGCGACTTCGGCGGCGCTTCGGCCGCCGCGCCCATGGTGTCAGGCGTGATTGCGCTGATGCTTGAGGTGAACCCGTCGCTCAGCTGGCGCGATATCCGCCTGATCCTGGCAGAAACTGCACGAGAGAATCAGCCGCTTGATCCGTCATGGTCACCGACGGCGCTTCATAAATGGCCACCACAAAGCATCAACGCACAACCGCTTCGCAAGCGCTTCAGTCGGCGCTTCGGCTTTGGGGTGGTGGATGCGGAGGCGGCAGTTGAACGCGCCCGCACACTCAATGCTTCTGTCGGCACCTACGACACGCTGAAAACCTGCGAATTCTCGCGCACACCGTCAATCGGTCTACCCGACTTTACTGATCCTGATCCGAGTCGCCCGGACGGCCGCAGCTGGCGCTCCGATACCGTCACCGTCGGCAACGCCAATGCTTCAAACAATCCCTGCAGCATCGCCCAAATCGAACTGGTCGAGGTAATCTTCAGCGCAACCCACCGCTATGCCGCTGACCTTGAAATCGAATTGGTCAGCCCGGGTGGGGTCAGCCGCCTCGCCGACTCGCGGTTCTGCGGCGGCACCAGCCGCAGAGATCAGATCAGTGATCAGGACCGCTGCGGAAGCTACACCAACTGGCGATTTATTTCGAACCGCCACATCGATGAAGTACCACAGGGTGCCTGGACGCTGCGAGTTGCCGATGCGGTACTGGGCGAAACCGGCACCTGGCAGAGCTGGACGCTGCGCCTGTCGGGCCGCTGACCGGCAGCGACCCGACGGCCTGCTATCGCGCGGTTAAACCCGCGTGAACGGCAGACTGCGCGGACGCGCTGCACCCAGTGTAGCCATCGCGTTAGCGATAGCCGGTGCGATGGGTGGAAGACCCACCTCACCGATACCACCTGGATGATTGTCAGTGACGATCACCTTGACATCGACAGGCGGCGTCTCGGAGGCGCGCAGGATCCGATAGCGATCGAGGTTGGTCTCCTGGGGCGCCCCTGCTTTGAAGGTCATCTTCTCGTGCAGGGCCGCTGACAGGCCGTAAATCATTGAGCCCTCGATCTGCGCACGCACATTGCGCGGCTGCAGCGCAACGCCGCAGTCGACCGCAGACCACACGTGGTGAACCACCGGCATGCCGTTGGCAACCGATATCTCGACCACCATCGCGCACATTGTGTTCCACGCATCGGAGAAGGCAACACCCAATGCTCGCCCTGCCTGGCGCGGCTTGCCCCAGCCCGACATCGCTGCAACCTCACGCATCACGGCTGCACCGCGCGGGTTCTTGTCAAGCATGCGGATTCGGTATTCGATGGGGTCGACACCGACGCCGCGAGCAACCTCGTCAACCAGGGTTTCGATCGCAAACTTGGTGTAGCCCGGACCCACCGCGCGCCAGAAGCCAGCGTTGATGCCGCGCTGCTCGATCATGAACTGCACGTGATGGCCAGGAATTGAATAAGTGATCTCAGCGCCTTCCATCACCGGCGCATCCTTGCCGCCTGCCGCCTTGAACGCACCTGGTACCACGCGGGCATAGATGCCTTCCGACACCACCCGATGCAGGAAGCCCGTAATACGCCCCTGGGCATCCACCCCGGCGACCAGATGCTGCGCGGTCATCGGACGGTACTTGTCGTGCACGATGTCGTCTTCGCGAGTCCAGATCACCTGAACGGGCGTGCCTGGCATGGCCTTGGCAACCAGCGCCGCATCGACCGCAAAGTCGGGCTCAACGCGGCGTCCGTATCCACCGCCGAGCAGCGTGATGTTGGCCTTGATGTTCTCGGGCTTGAACCCTGCCGCGCCACCGACCGCGCCAATGATGAACGATGCCGACTGCGCAGGCGCCCACAACTCGATCTGCTCGCCGCGCACCACCGCCGTGCAATTCATGGGCTCGAGGCAGATGTGCGACACCATCTCAGAGGTGTAGGTCGCTGAGAAGGTTCGGACGGCCCCGGCGATTGCCTTGGCGGCATCCCCGTCCTTGATGAAATCGACCCCGGTATCGTCAAGCTTACGGGCCCGTGCCACGTACTCAGCCAGGACCTTCTCTGAATCATGCTGGCGCGCTCGGGATGCGGTCGTCCACTCGACCTTCAACAGATCGCGGGCCTTGCGCGCGGTGTGCCAGGAATCAGCCACCACCGCAACGCCGTAAGGCAGACGAACCACCTGCTGCACACCCTTGGTTGCACGCGCTGCCGCATCATCCACGCTGGTGGGCGTTTCGCCATGCACCGGCGCGCGCAGCACCGCGGCATACCGCAGGCCAGGCATCCGCTGATCAATACCAAAGCGGGCAGTGCCGTTGGTTTTGGCAGCCACATCGACCCGGTCGATATCGGTGCCGATGATCTTGAACTGGCTCATCGGGCGCAGCTGGCTCTTGTCGACCGCAGGCAGTTGTTCTGGCGCTTTCGCAACCGCGGCAATCTGGCCGTAGCTCATGCGCTTGCCCGAGCTGTGAATGACCGCACCCAGCTCGGTGCGGCATTCGCCGGCGGGAACGCCCATGGCGGCAGCACCAGCCTGCAGCACGACCTGACGTGCCTGCAGCCCTGCCAGCCGAATTGGCTCGTAGTAGCCCTGGACCGTACGAGAAGCGCCGGTTGTCATGCCGCCGCCGAAGCGCGGGTTGCCGAAAATCTTCGCATTGGAGGGTGCCTGCACAACGCGCACCGTTTTCCAGTCGAGATCAAGTTCCTCGGCAAGCAGCATGGGCATGGCGGTCATGGTGCCCTGACCCATTTCCGCGGCGGGTGACAAAAGGGTCACGGTGCCGTCGGTGGCGATATTGACCCATGCGCTGGGCGCATAACCCGAACCCGCGTTGGCTTGGGCCTGCGCCTGGGCGAGATCCGACCCCGAGAGCCCGAACGACACGCCGATGGCAACCGAGCCGGACCCGACCAGGAAACTGCGACGCGATGTGGATGCAACTTGACTCATGCCCGACCTCCGCTCATCGCCTTTTGGGCGCCGGCGACCGCCTCGGCGATCTGGTTGTAGGTGCCACACCGGCACAGATTGCCGTTCATACCGTCCAGAATCTCGGTACGCGACAGCGGCTTTTTCGCAGTGCGAAGCAGGTGGGCAGCCGTCATCAGCTGGCCCGACTGGCAGTAGCCGCACTGCGGCGCCTGCGCCGCATTCCAGGCGCGCTCCAATGCCTTGCCGGCATCGGTCTTCATCAGGCCTTCGATCGTGGTGACGCTGCGTCCGGCTGCGGCCTGCAACGGCAACGCGCAAGAACGAACCGGTTCGCCGTCAAGATGCACCGTGCAAGCGCCACACTGGGCAATGCCACAGCCATACTTGGTACCGGTCAGATTGGTCTGTTCGCGGATCGCCCACAGAAGCGGCGTATCGGGTGGGGCGTCGATCGACACCCGCTCGTTATTGAGCGTCAGTTGAATCATGCAGCGTCTCCGTTCAAAAAATATTTTGGGTCGTGAAATTCAGTATTCCGACCAGTCGCGAATGTAGGGCGGACGGGCCGCGCGTGTCGAATGTCGGGGTAAACCGTGTGGGCATCCGGCCGATGCCTGGCCGCGTCAGATGCTCAAGCGGTTCAAGCCATCAAGCGCAGCTGTCTTGTAGCACTCGGCCAGCGTTGGGAAGTTAAACACGGCATCGGCCAGGTAGTCGATGGTTCCCTCGTGGGCCATCAACGTTTGCCCGATGTGGATCAACTCGCTTGCCCCCTCGCCCATGATGTGAACCCCGAGAAGCTTCCGGTCATCGGGGCTGAACAGAATTTTTAGCATGCCGGTGCGGTCGCCGATGATCTGTCCACGGGATATCTCACGATAGTGCGCCTTGCCGATTTCATAGGGAATGCCGGCGGCGGTTAGTTCATCTTCGTTTTTCCCGATGGTCGAGATTTCTGGAACCGTATAAATGCCGTATGGGAAAAGTCCGATCCCGCCCTCGTGCTCGTCGCGGAGGCCAAAAGCATGCCTGGCTGCTGCCCGCCCCTGTTCATACGAGGTTGATGCGAGCGACGGAAAACCGATCACGTCGCCTACGGCATAGATATGTGGCACGTTGCTCTGAAAATGCTCGTTGATGGGAATTCGGCTGCGTGAATCCACTTCGACGCCCGCGCGCTCCAGGGCAAGTCGTGTCGTTGCGCCGCTTCGTCCGATCGAATAGAGCGCTGCCTCCGCATGCAGAACCTTGCCGCTACGCAGCCGTACCTCAACGGGTTTGCTCACCCCCTGCAGCAGATGAATTTCAGCAACTTCTTCGCCCAGGCGCATTGTGACGTTGCTTTGCTGGGCGACATAGGTGAGCGCCGCAGAGATTTCGTGATCAAGGAACGGCAGGAGTACAGGTCGTTTATCGACAATGGTCACCCGTACTCCAAGCGCCGCGAACATGGTTGCGTACTCGACACCGATCACGCCTGCGCCCACCACAATGATTGAGCGCGGTAGAAACTCAAGCCCGAGCACGTCGTCACTCGTGAAAACCCGCTGTCCATCAAACGGAATATGTGGATCGCGCGAGGCTTCGGTGCCGCAGGCAATCACCACGCGTTCGGCTGTGATCTGGCGTCGCCCGTGACCGCTGGCTGAGGCGAGCTCCAGCGTGTGGGCGTCAATGAAGCTTGCAGTCGACTCAATCAGCTCAACACGATTGCGCGTCATTTGGTTGCGAATCACATCGATTTCAGAGCGCACCACCTGCTGAACGCGGTAGAGCAGGTCATCGATCGCAATGTCCTGTTTGACTCGATAGGACGCGCCGTAAATACCGCGCTCGCGATAGCCTGACAGATGCAGCACCGCCTCCCGAAATGTTTTGGATGGAATGGTGCCAGTGTTGACACAGACTCCCCCTACCGTTCGAGCCCGCTCGATGACCGCAACGCGTTTGCCGAGCTTGGCCGCTTGAATCGCGGCACGCTGGCCCGACGGGCCTGACCCGATCACGACCATCTGGTAGTCAAATCCGGTGCGCGCGATGCCGACATCTCGCTCCGCCGCGTTAGCTGATGCACGTACCGCTGATGCTGTCGCCATGCCACGCCCTCCCCGCCTTGTGTCAAGGTCGTTATGCACCAGATGATAGGCGCACGGTTTCACGCCTGTAAACTCTCATCGCTGAATTTGCAGCCAGAGCGCCCGCCGAAACGACACGATGCGATTCGCCTACATTACGCACCCCGACTGCGTTCGCCACGAGATGGGGCCCCACCATCCGGAGTGCCCGGACCGAGTTACTGCCATTCACGAGCGCCTGCGAATCGAAGGGCTGCTCGACTTCGCTGCATCCTATGAGGCGCCGGCCGCGACCATCGAGCAACTGAGTCGCGCCCACACCCGTGCGCATGTGCTCGAGATACAGGCCAAAGCGCCTGCTCGCGGCTATGCGGCAATCGACCCCGACACCAGCATGAACGCTCACAGCTGGAGTGCTGCGCTGCATGCAGCAGGTGCGGCAGTTCTCGCCACCGAACTCATCCATTCGGGTAGTGCCACGCGGGTGTTCTGCAACGTTCGCCCACCGGGCCACCATGCGACGCGCGCAGCAGCCATGGGCTTTTGTTTCTTCAACAATGTGGTGGTGGGTATACGGCACGCACTCGACGCACTGGGGTACGAACGCGTTGCACTGATCGATTTCGACGTTCACCACGGCAACGGCAGCGAAGATATTGTGGCGGGCGATGAGCGCGTCCTGATGCTCTCAACCTTTCAGTCGCCGCTTTACCCTTACAGTGGCGAAAACCCCAGCGCGGACAATCTGGTCAGCGTGCCGCTTGCCCCGTACACCGACGGCACCGCACTTCGCACGGCGGTGCTCGATCGCTGGCGACCCGCGCTTGAGCGCTTCCAGCCTCAGGTTCTGTTCATTTCAGCCGGGTTTGATGCCCATCGGGAAGACGACATCAGCCAGCTGCGTTGGCGCGACGACGACTATGCCTGGGTCACGCGAGAGCTGGTTGCGATCGCCAATCGCTATGCGGCAGGGCGTATCGTCTCAATGCTGGAGGGCGGCTATGCGATTGAAGCGCTTGCGCGATCGGTTGAGCGCCATGTTCGCGAGCTGATGGAGCTGTAAGCCGTACAGTCTGGCTGACGCTGCGATCATGACCGTCCATCAAGCTGAGCCTGATTCCGCCACCACCCCCCTGCCAAAAACCGTGCGCCTGCGTGACGGGCGTTCCTGCCTGATCCGACTGATCAGCCCAGCGGACGCCGATCGGCTGCAACGATTCGTGCGCGGACTGTCCGAGGAATCCGCGCATCAGCGCTTTTTCGCAGCGGTGCACCAGCTGAGCCCAGCGCAGTTGCAGCGCTTTACTGCAAGCAGCGATCCGATGGATTTTGCTGTGATTGCGTTGGCTCGCGATTCGGCTGATACGCCGATCGCGGGGACCGCTCGCTGCCTGCGCGCCAGTGCGGCTGGCAGCCATGGCGACAGCGCCTCAGTCGCATCCTCTGGGGCGACTGTGGTTGAGTTCGCCGTGACAGTCGCCGACGCGTGGCAGGGCGCAGGGTTGGGCAGATGGCTACTTGCCGAGTTGATCGCGCTTGCCAGGCAACGGGGAGTCGGTGTGATCCAGGGCGAAGCGCTTAGCGAAAACACCCGCATGCTCGACTTGGCGCGATGCCTGGGCTTTACGGTTCGAGCCGATCCGAACGACGCGCGCGCCTCGCTGCTACGCCTCGAGCTGTCGCGTGAGGCCCATGTGGTCAGTCACCGCGGTGGTAGCGGGTAACGCGTTCGACCTCATCCCGCGAGCCCAATATGACCGACACACGTTCATGCAGCTTCGCCGGCACGATATCGAGAATGGGCTGATGCCCGTTGGTGGCTGCGCCACCAGCCTGCTCGATGAGAAGTGCCATGGGATTGGCTTCGTACATCAGCCGAAGCTTGCCCGGCTTGTCAGGCTCGCGTCGATCGCGCGGGTACATGAAGATGCCACCGCGCGTCATGATCCGATGAACATCAGCCACCATTGACGCGATCCAGCGCATGTTGAAGTCTTGACCGCGCGGGCCCTCACGCCCAGCCAGCAGTTCATCGATGTAGCGCTTGACTGGCGACTCCCAGTGCCTGGCATTGGATGCGTTGATGGCGAACTCACGCGTCTGCGCTGGCACCTGGATCCGATCGCGCACCAACCACCAGGTGCCCGACTCGCGGTCAAGCGTAAATGCCGCCGCGCCATCCCCTACCGTGAGCACCATCACGGTAGACGGTCCGTAAACGACATAGCCGGCTGCCACCTGATTGCGCCCGGGCTGCAGGAACGCCTGCGCACCAACATCCCCTTGTTGCGCCGAAGCGGGCGCTGGCAGTACCGAAAAAATCGTGCCGATCGAGACATTCACATCGATATTCGACGAGCCATCGAGCGGATCGAAGAGCAGCAAGTAGTCGCCGCGCGGCTCGCCATCCGGAATCGGCCACGGATCGTCCATTTCCTCGGAGGCCATCGCAGCAAGCGCCCCTCCCCACGCATTCGCCGACAGCATCCTGTCGTTGGCGATGACATCGAGCTTCTGCTGCGTCTCGCCCTGCACGTTGGCACTGCCCGCAGAGCCGAGCACATCGCCGAGCGCGCCGCGCGCGATGCTCGCCGCGATTCCTGCACAGGCCTGCGCACAACTCTCCAGCACGCGCCGCAGTGGCTCGGGTGCGAGCGACCGGCGGCGATCGCAGCTGATCAGATACTGACTAAGCGTGACACGGTCCATCGTGACTCCGGGAAAGGGGAAACCGCACTGCCGCGAATTGTATCGAGACAGCCGCCCATCAGGCCTCCGGCCTGGCCTCAGCGGCAAGGGCCTTGGTGACGATTTCGGCCACATCGGGCGACAGGCCAGGATGTGAGGCCACCCGAGCCAGCGCGTCGCGCATTTTTGACGCACGCACGGTGTCGTAGCGCGGCCAGCGATCCAACGCGCGCGCCAGCCTGGCGGCAATCTGCGGATTGAGCGAATTCAGCGCGACAACCTGCTCCGCCCAGAAGTTATAGCCCTCACCGTCCGCACGGTGAAACTCAGCCAGATTGCCCGTGCAAAACGCGGTGATCAGCGCGCGCACCTTGTTCGGGTTTCGAATCGAAAAGGCTGAGTGCGTCATGAGGCGCCGGACCTGGTCCAGCACGGGCAACTCACCTGGCAGGCGTACCGCTGTTGCCTGCATCGAGAACCATTTGTCGAGCGCAAGCGGCTCATCGGCAAATTCGCGCTCAAATGCGGCAAGGGCTTGATCGCGACGCTCACCACCCGCGCGAATCAGCGCGGCCAGCGCTGCGGAACGATCGGTCATGTTGTCTGTGCGCGCGAACTGCTCAACCGCCGCCGCTACCGCATCCGCCGAACCTGTTTCAACCCACCATCCCAGCGCTGCGTTCTTCAGCGCACGTCGGCCCGCGGCCGCCAGATCAACCGTCCAGGGCTTGCCGTCATTTAACTGCTGATACAGCGTCGACCAGCGGGGCTGGAGACGGTTCGCGACCTCCGCGCGCACCGCCAGCCGTGCATCCCGTAGCCGCTGCGGCTCGACCCGATCGAGCTGCTCGGCAATGAAGGTTTCGGCTGGCAGGCTGACCATCGCATCGACAAACGCCGGGTCGAGCGCGGGGTCGTCGAG
>CAZORB010000002.1:0-4882 GCA_964581825.1 uncultured Bordetella sp. | reverse complement strand
CCAATGTTGGCAAACCGCAGAACGTGGGTCGCCTCTCGTAACTCGATCAGCGCAGTGCCCGCATCATTGGATCGGATCAGCGCCTTCGTCGACGCGTCAGCCGGTATCAGCGCAAGCGCCGCGCCATGACTGTCCAGCAGGCCCATCGCAAACGGAATATGCAAGGGCAGCTTGTCGGGCTGGCCTGGCGTTGCCGGTGTTCGCTGACTCACGCGCAGCTCGCAAATGCGCGCCGCTGTATCGACGCTGACCGACACCGCGACACGCGGGGTGCCCGCCTGGGAGTACCAGCGCGAGAACTGGGTCAGATCCAGTGTGTTGGCGTCAGCGATCGCCGCCACGAAGTCGTCACAGGTGACGGCCTGACCATCATGTCGGGCGAAGTACAGGTCCATGCCTTTGCGGAATCCTTCGCGCCCGGCAAGCGTCTGCAGCATCCGAATGACTTCCGCGCCTTTCTCGTAGACCGTGAGCGTGTAGAAGTTATTGATCTCCTGATAGGCGTCCGGGCGAATCGGATGCGACATCGGACCAGCATCTTCAGGAAACTGTGAGGTTCGGAGGACCCGAACATCGTTGATCCGCTTGACTGCGCGAGCGCTCGCGGCTGCCGATTCACCCGCGCACTGCGCGGCCATCATGTCGGCGGAAAATTCCTGATCGCGAAAGACGGTCAGGCCCTCTTTGAGGGTAAGCTGGAACCAGTCGCGACAGGTCACGCGATTACCGGTCCAGTTGTGAAAGTATTCGTGCGCCACCACCGATTCAACACCAGCAAAATCCTGGTCGGTAGCAAGTTTCGGATGGGCGAATACATAGCGGGTGTTGAAGATATTGAGACCCTTGTTCTCCATCGCACCCATATTGAAATCGCCAGTGGCAACGATCATGAAGCGATCGAGATCGAGCTCCAGCCCGTAGCGCTCTTCATCCCATCGTATCGAGCGTTCGAGCGAGCGCATCGCATGCTCGGTCTTGTGCTCGTTACCCGGTTCAACCCACACCTGCAAAAGCGCTGGCTTTCCCGAGCGGCGAACAAAGCTTGACTCGGTCACCACAAGTCGTCCCGCCACGAGCGCAAATAGGTAACTGGGCTTCGGAAACGGGTCCTCCCAGGTGCACCAATGCCAACCGGCACGCGCAGGGCCTGCGTCGTCATGTGTGCCATCGCAGTCGCCCTCGGCTACCAGATTGCCGTTAGACAGCAGCACGGGCCAGCGGTCGCGCTCGGCCCGCAACGTGACGCGGTACCGCGCCATCACATCGGGGCGGTCCGGAAAAAACGTAATACGACGGAAGCCTTCGGCTTCACACTGCGTGTAGAAGTTTCCATTGGACACATAAAGGCCGCTTAGCGTGGTGTTCGAGTCGGGCGCACAACGGGTGGTGATCTCAAGCACGAACTGATCAGGCACCGCGTTAATCACCAGCTGATTGTTGGCATGCGTCCACCGCTGTGGATCAACCGGCGAGCCGTCAATGGCCACCTCGAGCAGTTCCAGCGCCTCACCCTCTAAACGCAGCGGCGCGACAGCGTCGACCCCATCTGCCCGGCGCACCTGAAGCCGCGACCGCACGATCGTTGCGCTCGGATCGAGGTCAAAGATCAGCTTGATCGAATCGACCCGATAGGCTGGCGGTCGGTAGTCAGACCGGCGAATCGTGACTGCCTGATCGGTACGCATCATGAGCTCTCCTGGGTTACGGCATTTTAGGCTTTCATCAAGGCACCGCCGCGCTGGACACCTGCGCATCCCGGGGTCAAGATCGCATACCTCAATGTTCAAACCAGGAGTTCGCCCGGTATGAAGCATCGCCCGACCACCCCAGGCCGCCGGCGGGCCCTTGCAGGGATCGCTGTCAGCTCGGCTACGTGGCTATCAACCCCTGTTCGAGCGCAGGCGCCAGCATGGCCATCTCGCCCCATCCGCGTCGTCGTGAACTTTCCCGCCGGTGGGCCGCTCGATATCCTCGCGCGGCAAGTGGCCGGACAACTGTCGAATCGTCTGGGGCAGCCGCTCGCCGTGGAAAACGTGACAGGTGCAGCCGGTGAGATTGGCGCCTCAGCAGTTGCTCGCGCTCAGCCCGATGGCTACACGATATTGATGAGTATCGATGCGCCATTTACGATCGCCCGGGCGATGCGGCCCCAGGGGGGCGCACGGATCGACGACTTCAGCTGGATTGCAATGCTTGGGACCAGCGGCCTGACGGTTGCCGCGCATCCCTCGGTTGGCGTCAAGACGCTCGCAGAGCTGATCGCGCGAGGCCGCTCCCGTCCGCTTAATTTTTCGACGGCCGGGCCAGGCAGCCCAGGGCACCTGGCCGCTGCGGTGCTGGCCGATGCTGCTGGTGTTCAGGCCACCCCAATTCATTACCGTGGGAATGCGCCGGCGGTCACGGCGCTGGTCGCAGGCGAGGTCGATGCTGCCATCATCAGTACGCCGGGACTGCTGCCGCATATTCGCGGCGGCAAGCTGCAGGCGCTCGCTACCGCCGCCAACCAACGCTCACCGCTTCTGCCCGATCTGCCTACCGTTGCCGAGCTGGGCTATCCGGCGCTCGCTCAGGAGTCGCTGTATCTGGTTGCAGCGCCGGCGCGTACGCCTGACGCTATCCTACGAACGCTTGCGACGGCACTGACCGAGGCGCTGTCGGAGCCAGCGCTCAAAGAGCGGATGGTCTCGCTTGACCTTACCCCAAACCTGCAGGACGGGCGAGAGGCCCAGGCTCAGCTCGGTCAAACCCTGGAGCGATACACGCGTATTGTGAAAGCCACGGGGATGAAGGCCGAGCCATAACGCCTGGCAACGGACACACAACAATTCACCAGATACTCAGGAGACAACCATGCAACGTTCATGCAACAAGCTGCGCCGGCGCGCGCTGTTCGCCGCCCTAACGGCTGGCGCCGCGCTTACGCTATCCGGCTCGCCTGTCGAGACCGTCGCTCAGGATTTTCCCGTTCGACCCATCACACTGATCGTGCCCTACACCGCAGGCGGACCCACCGACATGATGGCCCGCGCCATCGCCAAGCACATGACCGGTACGGGCGGGCAGCCCGTAGTGGTCGAGAACCGAGCCGGTGCAGGCGGCGCAATCGGCACGGCAGCTACCGCAAGGTCGGCACCCGACGGGTACACGCTAGTGCTTAATGGAACCCTGGCGCACGCGCTTGCCCCCATGCTGCGACCTAACACCGCCGGCTACACGGTTGCCGACATGTCGGCGATCGGCGTATTCAGCCGCAGCTCTAACTTCCTGGTGGTCGCGCCATCGCTTGGCGTGAAAACGGTTAAAGAACTCATCGACCGCGCAAAAGCCGCTCCCGGAAAAATTTCCTTCTCCTCTGCGGGACTGGCCAGTAATCCGCACCTGGGCGCCGAGCTGTTCAAAGCCCTTGCAGGCGTCGATCTCGAGCACATCCCGTACAAGGGCGTATCGGCCAGCGTGCCAGACCTCGTGGAAGGCCGAGTGCCAGTTGCGTTTGCAAGCCCTACCCTTGCCTTGCCTTTGCTGAAAGATAACCGGCTGATCGCGTTGGCCGTGACCGGCGAGCAGCGGATGAAGGGATGGGAACATCTGCCGACAATCGCCGAATCGGGCGTACCCGGTTATGTGTTTGAGTCCACCTACATTTTGGTTGCACCCGGCAAAACACCCGCCCCCATCATTCGCCGTCTGAATGAGCTCCTGCAGCGTTCGCTCGATGATCCCGACACCATCAGCGCACTCGACAAGCTTGGCCTGGAAACCATGAAGAACACGCCCGCTCAAGCGGACCAGCTGGTGCAGGCAGAGTTGCAGCGGTGGTCGGGCATTATTGGACGGCTGAATCTGAAGCTTGAGTAAGCGCGCCCGGTTGCCTGCGATGAACAATCAACCTATGCCCATCGTCCTGAAGACCATGATCGGTGACTATCCGATCACGCATGCTTTTCGAAACGGCCACATTGCCTCGCCGCGCTACGCGTTCGAGTTTGCCGATGTCAAGGTTCCGAATACCGCGTTCAAACGCATGGTTCGCAATCTCGAATTCGATGTGTCCGAACTCGCAATCGTCACGTTCCTTCAGGCCATCGACGCAGGCATCCCACTGGTGCTGCTGCCCACTGTCATCGTGAGCCGGTACCAACATCCATTTCTCATGTTTGACAGCAGGCGCGGCCTTATTCGTCCGCAAGACCTTCGCAGCAGACGAATCGGTGTTCGCTCGTACAGCGTGACCACCGTCGCCTGGATCCGCGGCATGCTGCAGGCTGATTTCGGCATTGAACCGAATGACAACTGCTGGGTTGCCTTTGACGAGGGGCATGTTGCGCAATGGGTTGATCCGCCCTGGGTTGAGCGGGCTGATCCGTCGGCTGACATGCTGCAGATGCTGGAGGCGGGAGAACTTGACGCTGCCGTTCTGGCCGCCCCACCTGCCGATAAGCCTCACATCCAGCCGGTCTTTGCGAACCCAGCCGAGCAGAGCCAGCGCTGGTTCGAGCGACACGGGGTCATTCAGATCAATCACATGATTGCGTTAAAGCGTTCGCTGGTCGAACAGCACCCTGACTTCGCCCGAGCGATGATGGACCTGATCGCGCAGAGTGCGGCCAAAGGTTTGTCAGATGCGGATCGTCCGGCCCACCCGCTGGGCCTCGCAAAGGTGCGCCCGCATCTTGAGCACGCAATCGAGATGGTGTACCGACAGGGACTGATCCGGGAGCGTTTCGCGCTGGAATCGCTGTTTCATCCCACCACGCTCATCGGCTGATTCGCGCTGTGATGAGACAAGCTGCGGGGGGAGCGTGGGCTGGAGCGGGTGATGGGAATCGAACCCACGTCATCAGCTTGGGAAGCTGAGGTTCTGCCATTGAACTACACCCGCAAC
>CAZORB010000001.1:16585-106931 GCA_964581825.1 uncultured Bordetella sp. | reverse complement strand
ACTGGGTAGCCACGATGTGGCGCGGGTCCATGACCTTCGAGACGCCGATGCTGTTCGCGATCGGCTTCATCTTCGTGTTCACGATGGGTGGGCTCACCGGCATCATCCTGTCGGTTGCGCCACTGGACATCGCGCTGCATGACACCTATTACGTGGTGGCGCATTTCCACTACGTGCTGGTGGCGGGTTCGCTGTATGCGCTGTTCGCGGGCACCTACTACTGGCTGCCCAAGTGGACTGGGCACATGTACGACGAGAAGCTCGGCAAGCTGCACTTCTGGATGTCGCTGATCTCGTTCAACCTCACGTTCTTCCCGATGCACTTCCTGGGCCTGGCCGGCATGCCACGTCGGTACGCCGATTACCCCATGCAGTTCGCTGATTTCAACGCGATCGTCACGGTCGGGGCATTCTGGTTCGGTCTGTCGCAACTCATCTTCCTGTGGGTGATCATCAAGTGCATCCGCGGCGGAGAAAAAGCTGCCGACAATCCCTGGGGCGCTGCAGAAGGACTTGAATGGACGGTGCCCTCGCCCGCGCCATTCCACACCTTCGAGACCCCGCCGGTTGTGAAATAACGTGAGCGCAGAGCCCTCTGCAAGCCGTCCGAGCAATCTGCGCACAGCGCTGGTGCTTGCCTCGATCGCGCTGGTGTTTTTTGCCGGCGTGATCGCGAAGTACTGGTTGTTCGGCGGCTGAAAGAATCTGTTATGTCCTCTCCCGACCCATCCATTTCAGCCGTGCCGTCCGCGCCCCGAGCGGCGCGCGGCCTGAATCTGCAGATGCTGGGTAAGCTCGTCGTCATGGCGGGCCTGATGTTCGGATTTGGTTACGCGCTGGTTCCCATCTATCAGGCAATCTGCGAGGTGACCGGGCTTAACGACATCACCAAGCGGGACAAAGGCGCCGAAGAGTTCGCGCGCAACACCCAGGTTGACCGCAGCCGCAAGATCACGGTTGAGTTTGACGCGAACATGCGGGGCACCATGCTGTTCAAGCCCGAGGTGAACGCACTCGAGGTGCACCCCGGCGAGCTGATTACGGTTGTCTACGATCTGGTGAACACCCGCGAAGTGCCGACTGCAGGCCAGGCGATTCCTAGCTACGCGCCCCAGCAGTCATCCCCCTACTTCCGCAAGCTTGAGTGTTTCTGCTTCAAGCAGCAGGCGCTTGACCCGAACGAAACCCGGAAGTTTCCGGTGGTGTTTGTGGTAGACCCCAAGCTTCCGCGCGAGGTCAACACCATCACGTTGTCGTACACCTTTTTCGAGGTCGGCGGCTTAGCGCCGAAATCTGGTGGCTGACTCGCTCAATTCGCCCGCCCCCACTGCAGCGACGGCAGCGCATGACGTGCCGGCGCCCGTGCGACGGGCCAGTTTGCTGGGTACTGCCCGAGCGGTGCTTTGGTCGTTTTTTGGTGTTCGAGGCCGCAACGCACACGAAAGCGATATGGCCACTCTGAATCCAGTTGTCGTCATTCTGATGGGAGTCGCTCTGGCTGCAGCCTTTGTTGTTGGGCTGATCGCGCTGGTGCGCTTCATCGTGTCCTGATTATTCGAGAAATTTTCCAGGGAGAAAACAATGGCCGCCGGAGCCCACTCTCAAGCGCCTTACTACTTTGTGCCAGGCCCCTCGCGGTGGCCGATGGTGGGGTCCATCGCGCTTCTCTGCTTTGGTTTCGGCATGTCGGGCTGGGTCAATGGCGCGGCCTACGGGCCCTGGCTATTCGCAGCGTTTCTCGCGATTCTGATCTACATGATGGTCGGCTGGTTCGGCGCGGTGGCGCAGGAGTCTGAATCGGGGATGTACAACCAGCGGGTCGATACCGCTTTCCGCTGGTCCATGGGCTGGTTCATCTTTTCGGAGGTCATGTTTTTTGCGGCCTTCTTCGGCGCGCTGTACTACGCGCGGACCATCTCGATGCCATGGCTGGGCGACTTCGATCACAAATCGGTGTTGTGGCCCGATTTCAAAGCCGTGTGGCCGAACCTTGGTCCGGCGGGCGTTGTCGACACGTTTCAGACCATTGGCCCCTGGCCCATTCCCACGATCAACACGGCGCTGCTGCTGGCCTCCGGCGTCACGCTCACCATCGCGCATCACGCGCTGAAAGAAAGCCGTCGTGGTTCCCTGGTGTTTTGGTTGTTCCTGACGATTCTTCTGGGCGCAGTATTTTTGGGCTTTCAGGCTTACGAATACATGCACGCCTACCAGGACCTGAACCTGAAGCTGACCTCGGGCGTGTTCGGCTCCACCTTCTTCATGCTAACGGGCTTCCACGGCTTCCACGTAACGGTCGGCGCAATCATGCTGGCGGTGGTGCTGTTTCGGATTCTCAAGGGGCACTTCACCTCCGAGAACCATTTCGCGTTTGAAGCTGCAGCCTGGTACTGGCACTTCGTTGACGTCGTGTGGCTGGGTCTTTATGTGGTGGTGTACTGGCTGTAATCGCTGAAGCGGCCCGCTGGCGGGCTGCATGCGTGTTCAGGGGCGCTCATCGGCGCCCCTGATGCTTTGGTGAATCCCCGCGTGTGCCGTGCGAGCTCAGCGTCCCGGTCCGACTGGCACGCCAGTGCTCTGAATCCAGCCAAGCTGGTGCGCAATCAGGATGAATACGAACAGCGCTACCGAGAAGCCCACCCGTAAGGCCAGCGCCTTGACTGTGTTGTGGGTTCGTCCCCGATCACGAATCAGGAACACCATGGCCGAGGCAAGGCTTGCGATGATCAGCACAAAGGCGATCACGATGACGGTCTTCAAGACGGCGCTCCGGCAGCAGCGAAAGCTGCGCATTGTAGGCTGGCTGGGGTGACCTCAGTGAAGCTGAAGGGGATTCGGCTGGTTCCGACGCTGGCGGCGCTTGCGCTGATCGTGCTCACCGTGTCGCTGGGAAACTGGCAGACGCGCCGCGCGGAGGAGAAGCGCCTGCTTCAGCTTGAACGCGACCGCGCCGCAGCCCAGCCCCCCGTGCGCTTATCGCGCGAGACGCTCGCGAACCCGGAGGCACTGATTGGTCGGCGCGTCGTTGCGAAGGGTTCCTATATCGAACGCCATTCGGTATTCGTGGATAACCGCAGTTATCGCGGCCAAGCGGGGTTTCATCTGATTACCCCTTTTGCGGTGGAGGGGGCTGATCAGCCAATACTGGTGTTGCGCGGTTGGCTCCCACAAGATCCGGCGCACAGGAGCCGCCTGCCGCAGGTGCCCTTAGCGCCTATGGCGGTGGAAATCGAGGCGCTCGCGCAGCGCGACTTCGATCAAGTGCTTGAGTTGTCCAAGGCGCCGCCGCCTGGGCCGGATGACCGGCTGTGGCAGAACGCGAGCGTTGAGGCCATCGCCCGGTGGTCGGGTCTTACGCTTGCGCCAGTGGTGTTGCGTCAGCTCGCAGAAGTGCCGCAGATGCCCCACGCGACGTCTGCCGCCGACCTTGTTCGAGACTGGCCTAGCCCCGGCGCGGGCGTGGACAAACATCGCGCTTATGCATTTCAGTGGTATTCGATGGCTACGCTGGTTGCAGCCCTATGGTTGCTTCTTGTCTGGCGCGCTCGCCGAACACAATCAACAACATGACATCCTCGCCCTCCTCCTCCACGCCGTCCGCGTCGCGCGGGCGGCTCAAGCTGCTACTGGTGCTGCTCGTTTGCGCATCGCCGGTAATTGCCTCGTACTTCACCTACTACGTCATCCGTCCGGAAGGTCGGGTGAACTACGCCGACCTGATCGAGCCGCAACGCCCGGTCTCCGACCTGCCGGTCAGTCGGCCAGATGGATCTCAGGAGACCTTATCGAGCCTGCGGGGCAAGTGGGTGCTGGTGGTTCTGGGCTCGCCTGCCTGTGACGCCACCTGCACCACCTCGCTCTACAACATCCGGCAGGTCCGAATGACCACCGGTCGTGAACGCGAGCGCGTCGAGCGGCTCTGGCTGCTGACCGAGCCGGGCGAACCCGATCCTGCGCTACTGGCCCAACACGAGGGGCTGGTCGTGCGCCGAATCGCGCCTGAGCATGCGGCGCAGTTTGAGCCGGCCGAAGGCGGGCGCGCCGCAAATCACACGTTCATCATCGACCCACTGGGCAACCTGATGATGCGCTATCCCGCGCAGCCTGATCCCAGCAAGATGAAAAAAGACCTTCGCAAACTCCTTCGCGCATCACGCATCGGTTAATCGCATGACTGTCTCCGCCTCCGCTAGCGGCCGCTCTGGCCGCGCCGTTTCTTATCGTCGTCTCATCAGTTTCACGACGATGTTGACGCTTGCGCTCATCATGCTGGGTGCCTGGGTCCGGCTCACTGATGCGGGCTTGGGTTGTCCCGACTGGCCAGGCTGCTACGGCAAGCTCACACCGGTCCAGGCGAAGGCCGACATCGCGCAGGCGGTCGCGCAGCAGGGCGGCGAGCACGGGCCGGTGTCGATGGGCAAGGCCTGGCGCGAGATGGTGCACCGGTATGTTGCATCGGGGCTCGGCCTGCTGATCATCGCCATTGCAGTGATCGCCTGGCGCGAGCGCAGGCAGCTTGGCCAGTCCCCTGTCCTGCCGATTGCGCTGGTGGGCGTGGTCATCATGCAGGGCATCTTCGGCATGTGGACGGTCACGCTCTTGCTCAAGCCTGCCGTTGTCACGCTGCATCTGGCGGGCGGCATGCTCACCTTCGCCTTACTTGTCTGGCTCTGGCAACGTCAGCAGCCGTACTGGTCTGGCATTGATGAAGCGGCGCTAGCCCGGCTGCGTGGCGTGTCGGTTGCCGCGCTGGTGCTGGTGGCATTACAAATTCTGATGGGCGGTTGGACCAGCACCAACTATGCGGCGCTTGCCTGTACCGACCTGCCACGCTGCCAGGGGCGCTGGTGGCCCGACATGAATTTCAAAGACGCCTTTCATGTGTTCCGGGAACTTGGCCGCACCAATGACGGCGAATTCCTTCCGGCTCAAGCGCTGACAGCGATCCATCTGATGCACCGGATCGGCGCGATTTGCGTGGTGGCGTGGGTGGGCTGGGTGGCGCTGCGTTTGCGGCGTGTGGCCGGTGCACGCGGCTTTGGCCTGGCGCTCCTCATGATGCTGGCGATTCAGATCGCACTCGGCCTCTCCAATGTCTGGTTCAGCCTGCCGATTTCGGTCGCGGTGGCGCATACCGGTGGCGCCGCGGTACTGCTCGCGCTGGTCGTGATGCTAAACTTCCGGGTTGCACACGCTTGTCGTTCGCATTGAATCAACGCAGGCAACCTGCTCCAATCCCGCATCGCCCCTCGCACCTGACCAACCTCGCCGATGCAACTTACCCGCAACGCTCCCGCCAGCTGGCGACACGTCGCCCTTCAGTACTTCGCCCTCACGAAACCGCGGGTGGTGCTGCTGGCTGCGTTCTGTGCGCTCATCGGTATGTTGCTTGCCACCGACGGGCCGCTCCCCTGGAGCGTTCTGGTGGCTGGACTCGCGGGTATTTCACTGCTGGCAGGCGCGGGCTTTGCCTTTAACTGTCTGATCGAACGCAGCATCGATGCCCGGATGGCGCGTACTCGCGCGCGGCCCCTGCCACGCGGTGAGGTCGGGGTCACGGGCACGATCGTCTTTGCCGGGGTAATCGGCGGGCTTGGCGCGGCGCTCCTTTACTGGGTGGTTAACCCGCTGACCATGTGGCTCACCATGGCCACGTTTGTTGGCTATGCGGTGATCTACACCGTGTTGCTGAAGCCGGCGACACCGCAGAACATCGTGATCGGGGGCGCGTCGGGCGCCATGCCGCCGGTGCTGGGTTGGGCGGCTATCGCCAACGAAGTCACAGCGCCCGCGCTGGTGTTGTTCCTGATCATTTTCGTCTGGACGCCGCCGCATTTCTGGGCCCTTGCGCTCTACCGTATTGAAGACTATCGCCGATCAGGACTGCCGATGCTGCCGGTGACGCATGGCCCGGAGTTCACGCGACTCAACGTCCTGCTGTACACCGTGCTGCTGGTCGCGGTGTCGGTCATGCCGTTCATGATCCACATGAGCGGGCTCTTCTACCTGGTCAGTGCGCTTGTGCTTGGCGGGGTTTTCCTCTGGTACGCCTGGCGGCTTTGGCGCAACTACTCCGATGCGCTCGCGCGCAGAACCTTCAGCTATTCGATCTTCTATCTGTCGGCGCTGTTCGGTGCGCTGCTGATCGATCACTATCTGCGTTGAGGCGGGGCTTGCCTGCCATGGCCGAGTTACGCGATGCCCCGGCCTCGCGCTCACGTCGTAACGCGCTGCTGAGGTCCAGCCTGATCGGTTTGCGATGGGGCACTGCCCGCAGCCTCGCGCCAGTGTTGCCGCTGCTGCTTGCTGGATGCGAGCGCGGTAAGCCCGGTTTTCGAGCCGTTGACATCACGGGTGCCGATTTCGCCAAAGGCTTCGAGCTGATCGATCACCTGGGCCGAAAAACCCGGCTCGAAGATTTCTCGGGCAAGCTGCTGGTGGTGTTTTTCGGTTTTACGCAATGCCCCGACGTCTGCCCCACCACCATGGCGGAAATGGCTGAGGTCATGAGAAGACTTGGACCATTGTCGCAACAGGTTCGGGTTGCGTTCATTACCGTGGATCCCGAACGCGACACACAGGAGCTGCTGTCGCACTATGTGCCTGCGTTTCATCCCGACTTCATCGGCCTGTGGGGCGATGCCGAAGCGACGGCGCGAACCGCGCGCGCCTTCCGGATCGTCTACCAGAAGGTGCCTGGCAAAACGCCTGGCAGCTATACGGTCGATCACAGCGCGGGAAGCTATGTATTCGACCGCCGCTCGCGGGTGCGGCTGATGATGCGTCATGGCAGCTCTGCCGACGCAATTGAGGCGGATTTGCGGCGCCTGCTCGACGAGCGCTGAGGCACCCGGCAAGACCTCTTCCAGGCGGGTTCTCTGCTTCTCCCCCCTCCGCTACGAGCGCCCCGGACGGGCCTAATTTCCGCGGCTGCGCATCGATAGCGCTGCGGCAAGGCTAGAGAGCACGATTAGCGCACCGCCTGCGAGCACCTGCGGGCGAAGCGTCTCGCCGCCGATCAGGACGCTGGAGAGGGCGGCGACGGGAACCTCGGTCAGCATCACGATGGCGGTGACCCGGGTGGGAAGGCGCGGTGCACCGTACTGCAGCGCCGCGTTGGCGACCAGCAAGATCACCGCGAGCACCGCCGAGCCCGGCAGCCAGGTGGGCGAACTGAGGGGCGGCAGGCTGATCATTCCGGCGAGCGCCAGCGCACCGCCCACGATGGCAGGGACCAGCGCTGAACCCACACTCATCGACAGCGCTCTGGCGCTGGCGGGCGTCTCGCCCAGACCTCGAAGCTGCACATTGAGCCAGGCGAAGGCCGCGCCGCCGATCACGCCAAGCCAGTCGCCCAGCGACGTGGGCCAGGGAACCCCAGCACCGGGCTCCCAAAGCACGGTCGCCGCGCCAACGATGGCAAGCAGTGCCCGCAAGCTTGCGCCCGCGGTGATCGGTTCGCCCAGCAGCCAGCGCGCGAGCAGCATCGTCCAGACCGGCATCAGGTAAAACAGCAGCACGACACGCAAGACCTCGCCCGCGGTAAGGCCCCAGTTAAAGCAAGCATTGGTAAGCCCTGCAGCCAGAGCAAGCACCCACATCGATCGATCCTGCAGAAGCCGAACGACTGCCGATCGCCAGATCAGGGCAAGGCCGACGCTGCCGATCAGGAAGACGATCGCCGTAGCCCACAGGCCGTGCAGACCGCGCTCAGCCAGGTAGCGAAGCGGCCACCAGGACAGCCCCCAGATCGTGGCATTGAAGAACAGCGCCAGCAGTGCCGCGCTGTTTTGGGATGGCGCGGGGATCACGCGCCCAACCAGTCGGACCAGATGTCGCGGGCCAGAGCTTTCGGGGCGCGGGTTGAGGGGGGACGCGTTGCGGTGCCAAGGGCAATCCAGCCGACCAGCGTTTCGCCCGGTGCACAAAATGCACGGGCAAGAAACGGGTCGCGAACCTTGGCGCCGGACAGCATTTTGCCGGCGTAGCCAAGTGCATGGGCTGCATTCAGGAAATTGGTGAGCGCGCCGCCCACCGCGATCCACTGTTCGTGTGCGGGCACTAGCGGGTGGCCCAGGTCGATTCGCGCCATCAGCGCCACCGTGACTGGCGCACGCCGCGCCCGTTCGGCATCGAGCAGCGCGCCCGCCTCGTCCTTGCCCGCCTCGCGCGCCGCCTGTTCGAACAGCTGAGCAAGCCGATCACGTGCGCTGCCTCGAATGACGCTGAATCGGAACGGTACCAGCTCGGCGTGGTCGGGTGCTTTGAGCGCGGCTGTCGCCATCTGCGATAGCGCCGCATCATCCGGGCCTGGCTCGGACAGATGCTTGATGCCAAGCGAGTGGCGGCTGGTGATCAGCGCGACAAAATCAGAGCGGTGGGGCGATGGCATGAATTGGGGATTCGAGCGGGATGCAGTCAGGATGCGGCGCTCAGAATACCAGCGCGCGCCAGCGCAGGTCGGCAGCGCGCACCATGAATTGCACCGCCCCACCGCGTCGACTGCACTCGGGGATGAGCGCTGTCTGGTCAAGCCGATGGGCGACCAGCGCGTCGCTGCAGGCAAACAGCTGCGCGCCGAGCGAAACCGCTTCGCGGATCGAGTCGAGTACGGTCTTCGGATGCTCGGGATTGGGAGTCAGTCCGGCTGCGACACCAGGGGCGAGCAGCTGAACGCTGGCTGCGCTGAAATAGATTTCGACCGGAATATCCATCGCTGCGGCCGCGGCAGCATGAAAAAACGGCGTAGCCAGGCGCCCCGGAACCGCGGGGTCTGCCGACCAGAGCAGGATTGCGATGCCCGCGGCCTGGTTGGCGATAAAGCCGGTTGAAGCGGTGCCTGACGGCGGATCGGATTGCGTCGGATCGGGCGGTGTGGCGGGGCTCGAGGTCGGGGTGTCGCGCATGGTCAGTCGATTCGATACAGGCGCGCATGCTCGGCCATCGCAGCGAACACCGCGTCGCCGTGAACCAGCAGTGCCCGTTCGGTCTCCGGATGGCTGGGCGCGAGCCGCGCAATCCAGCCCTCGCCATACGGGTCGGCGTGCACGATCTCGGGCGTGTCGGGCAGACGGGGATTGGTGTGCATCACGGTGCCGGTCAGCGGCGCTTTCACCGAGACGATGGACTTGGCAAGCTCCACCACCGCAATCGACTTACCCTGCTCGACTGTCATGCCAGTGGTCTTTGCCCGACACATATAGATTTCGCCTGCCAGTGCGATACCGAGCGAGGTAATGCCAACGGTTGCAAGACCGTCAGGGTCGAATCGAGCCCACACCTGATGCTCAACCAGGTAATGCAGATCCGCCGGGAAGGTGAGTTCGCTAAAGCGCGTAGTCGTCATGGTCTGAGCCCGCAGCCCTTACGGGCGGTGGCGGAGGGGAATGGGAGTCGAACCCACCCGGCGACGCGTGGCGCCGCCCACCGGGTTTGAAGCCCGGCCGATCCACCAGGATCGTTTCCCCTCCGTGATGCGCGATGACTGCGGCGTTGTGCTCCGATCATTCAGTAAACAGTCGGCTGTCGGTGCGAAGACGGTGCTCGTCTGCAACCCGCCTTAATAATCCGGCCCGATCAAAAAATTCGAGAATCTGAATTGCCCGCTTTCTCCCGAGACCCGTTGCGTCACGAAAGGCCGCTGCGGTGATGGCACCGCGTTCTGCAGCCAGGCTTCGCGCAATCGCCGCGAGTCGGTGGACGGTGGGCGTATCGTAGACCAGATCGCGAACGATCTGATGAACGTCACCGCGCTGCGCCAGCCTGGCCAGAGCAACCCGCAGCAGCGGCTCGCTCTGCCCTGCATCGCGCGCAAGATCGCGTGCCCAGGCGCCCTCAAAGCCCGCCGCAGCGAGCATCGGTGCGATCAGTTGCGCGATTCGCTCATCGACCTCGGACAGGCGCACACCATGCTCGGGCAGATGGATGAAGCTTGTGCGACGGGCAACCGCACCGGTTCGCAGCATGCGCCTGACGAGCGCCTGCCACAGGGCATCCGGGAGCCGCGGTGCGGTGAGTCGCCGGAGTCGTGCGATATCGGGGCCGAGCTCATCGGGATGCTGTTCGTGAAAGCGCCCGAGCGTGAGGATGAGCTGCTCGGCATAAAGCGTCGCGTGCGCTGCGCTGAGCGCCAGGATGGCCTCGCCGTCGCGCTCAATGATCTCTGCGCCCGCATCGGGTGCCTCGGTGTCGTCGGGGCGATTCGCCGGCTGCGCCCCAGGGGGAGACAGCACGCCTTCCGCGCGATACAGCTGCGTCAGATTGATTCCGTGCGGGGCGGCAGCGATCAGCGCCGACTGCCGCGCTGCGCGATCCGCGATGTCGATCGCGGTCAGTTCGGCAAGCCGCTGCGGGGTGCGTCGATAGCGCGCTGGCGCAAACGGATCGAGCACGCTGCCGCCTGCAAGCGTGCGGCTCGCTGAGGCATCGCGCAGCACCACGCGGTCGCCACGCCAGGCCGCAACTGGCTCGTGCAGCACCAGCTGCACCCGCGCGTGCGCGCCAGGCGCGAGGCTCTCTCCAGCATCCAGCAGCGCGACCGATCCGGTGACCGATGTGGCACCGAGATGCACATGCACCGGCGTTCCAGCGCGAAGCGCTCGGGGCTCGTCTTTCCAGAGCGTGATCCCAGCATCAATGCGCTGGGTCGCAAGGGCAATGCTCGGTGACACCAGCCATTGTCCGCGCCGTAGCTGATCGCGATTGACCCCGGCGAGCGCGAGCGCGCATCGCTCCCCGGCGCGCGCCGTGTCAGCCGCCCGATTCTGTGCGTGAATGCTGCGAACACGCGCACGCAGCTCCGTGCCCGCGATGGGTGCGCGCACGAGTTCGTCGCCAACGGCCACGCAGCCGCTGTGAACCGTTCCGGTGATCACCGTGCCAGAACCCTCGATCACGAACACGCGGTCGATTGCGATTCGAAAGCCATCCGACTCGAGATCGCGTGCGGTGCGCTGCGATGCGAGCTCGCTCAAATGGCTTTGCAGTGCCGCGAGGCCATCGCCGGTTGCAGCGCTCACTTCAAAGATCGGCGCGCGAGCGAATCGTGAGCCTGTTGCGAGCTGCGCTGTCTGAGCGCGTACGGTATCGATTCGTGACCGGTCCACGCGATCGCACTTGGTGATCACGAAGCTTGCTGTTGATACCGCAAGCAGGTCGAGAATCGCAAAGTGCTCGCGCGTCTGTGGCATCACGCCGTCGTCAGCGGCCACCAGCATCAGCGCATGATCAATGCCCGTAGCGCCGCTTAGCATCGTGTGCACCAGCCGCTCATGGCCCGGTACATCGATCAAGCCGATTCGCGAGCCTTGAGCAGACTCAAAGAACGCATAGCCAAGCTCGATACTGATGCCGCGGCGCTTTTCCTCGGGCAAGCGGTCGGTATCGACGCCTGTGAGCGCACGCACCAGCGTGGTCTTGCCGTGGTCGATATGACCCGCGGTACCGACGATCACGACAATTGCCGAGACAACGCGGGAAGTTGCGAGAGCAGCTGCGCCTCATCTTCGAGGCAGCGCAAATCGAGCAGCAGCCGTTGCTCGGAGATTCGCCCGATCACCGGCCGATCGAGCATGCGCAGCGCGGACTCCAGCGCCTCCAGTGCACGGCCTGCCCCGCGCGCCTGAACGGGTTCAATGGCGAGCCCCGCCGAGGCGAGGCTCTCGACTGGAAGCGACCCCGACCCGATCTGGCCCTTGAGCTCGCAGCACTGCACGCGATAACGCGGTGCGAGTGTCTGTTCCATCGCCGGGAGCAGGCGCTCGGCTACCGCCCGGATTGCCTCAACCGGGCGGGTGAGTAGCCTGAGCGTTGGCAGATCGCGCTCCAGGCGCTCTGGCCGCAGATAAAGCCGCAGCGTTGCTTCAAGTGCTGCAAGCGGGAGCTTGCTCATCCTGAACGCGCGCTTCATGGGATGTCGTCGAATCCGTTCAATCGTTGCACGCGAGCCCACAATGAGGCCCGCTTGAGGGCCGCCTAAAAGTTTGTCGCCACTGAAGGTGACCACGTCGCAGCCGGCCGCGAGCTTCTCCTGTGGCAGCGGCTCGCGAGGCAGCCCCCAACGGGCCAGATCGACCAGTGATCCGCTGCCCAGGTCCGTTGCGAGCGGAATTCCATGCGCGTGCGCGATGGTCGCGAGCTCACTTTCATCCACGCTGGTTGTGAAACCCTGGATGGCGTAATTGCTCGTATGCACCTTCATCAGCAGCGCGGTCTTGGGCCCGATGGCGGCTGCGTAGTCGCGGCCGTGGGTTCGATTGGTCGTGCCAACTTCCACCAGTTTGGCGCCAGCGCTTTTCATCACGTCGGGCATTCGAAATGCGCCGCCGATCTCCACCAGCTCGCCGCGTGACACGATGACTTCGCGACCGCGCGCGAGTGCAGCAATCGTGAGCACGACCGCCGCGGCGTTGTTATTGACTACCGTGGCCGCTTCTGCCCCGGTGAGTGTGCAAAGCAGGGCTTCTACGATCGAATCGCGGTCGCCTCGGCCGCCCGAGGCAAGGTCATACTCAAGATTGTTGGGGCCGGCCATCACTTCTGCGAGATGGGCTAAAGCCTCGGGCGCGAGCAGCGCGCGGCCGAGGTTGGTGTGGATCACCGTACCGGTGAGGTTGATGACCTGCCGCAGTCTGGGCGCAAGGCGCGCCTGAACGCGTGCCGCCAGCGCTGTGCCAAGCGACTCGCTCATCAGGTCGGCTGCGAGCAGACTGCCGTCTCGCGCGCGCTCTCTGAGTGTCTGCAGGAGCTCGCGCGCTTCGCCTGCCACCAGCGTGTGGCCGTGCTCGCTGACCAGCGCAGCACCGGTTGAAGAACGCAACAGACGGTCGATCGAGGGCAGGTCTTTCGGGCTGGCCTTCGAACCGTCGACGACGGATTGCGCAGGCCCCTGCATTACCGTGAACCGGGGTCTGGCGGGTCCGGTTCGCCCTGCGCTGCGGAGTCGTCCTCTGGCGCGCCAAAGAGCAGCATCAGGTTCACGCCGTGACGGCGGCTACCCGACTCCGATACCAGCAAATCGAGCGTGAGCGTTGCCAGATCGTCGGCGACCGCGTCGACATGTGGGTCGCGGTCGGAATGGAAAATTTTCAGGTAATGCCCGCAGCTGTCGCAGACTTCGGCCTGTGCCACCGCCGAGGCAGCCGCCTCGGTATCGGATTCGTCGGCCGCGCGCTGCAGCGACTGATAGGCAACCGACTGGGTGGACAGACAGTGCGTGCACTTGATGCGCACCATATGCCACTGCAGACCGCAGAGCGAGCAGCCGAGATACCGCTGGCCAAGCAGGTCGCCTGCATTGCGGGTGACGCTTGCCACCGGTTTGCTTGCGCAGGCAGGGCACACGGTTTCGTCTTCGATGCGACCAAACGGCTGACCTTTGCCGATCGCGCTTTCCTGCACGGCAAGCAGCAGATGTGTGAAATACACCTGAAGCCCTGCCGCGACCAGCGGCGCCGCCGCCAGATCGAGGCCACGGGTAACGCCCGCAAGCAGGCAGTCGGCCTGGGCCTCGAGCCAGTCGTCGTGGGCCTTAGCAACACGCGCAACAGTGTCGCGTGCTGCTTCGGGGAGCGACTGAGGAAGCCGGGTGAGCAGCGTGCGCAGCTCGCCTCGCCAGGCTGGGTCGCGCGGCCAGTCGATCGCTGCAAGGGGCGGTGCAAGCCGATTGGCAGCGCGGTCCAGCGACTCGTGATCCGGCAAAGCCACCGCCGGGTAGGCTGCGAGCTGCGTCTGCTGTGCCTGGGCAAGCTCGGCCGCAAAGAGCAGAAAATCACGCATTGGGTGATTAGCCGCAAGCTGGCGCAGCCGCATTGCGCGCTCGGCGAAATGCGTGCTGCGTTCGGGCCACAGCAGATACGGCGTTTCACCCCCCGACTTGGCGGCGATTTCCTCGGGTGACATGACCCGAACGGTGGCAGAGGCTCCCATCAGAATGCGGCTCGCCAAGCGCCTATCGGCCCTTGGTGACCTCCTGATGCCATAACGGGTGGTTGGTCTTGGCCCAACTTTCGGTGACCGTACCGCGAGTCATGGCGCGGATCGTACCCTTGACCCAAATCGCTGCGTACACATGCATGATGGTGCTTAAGATGAGCACCACCGCAGCGACGGAATGCAGCAGAACTGCAATCCGCATGGCCTCGACAGAGAAATAGGGTGCAAACCATGGCCGCCAGAACATCACGCCGGTCACCAGCAGCACAAGCAGGCTGACAGCCATCACCCAGAAGGTAAGCTTCTGTGCATAGTTGTACTTGCCTACTGGCGGCAGTCCGGCTTTGTCACCGCTTAGCATCCGGCCCATGTGCTTGGCCCACTCGCGATCGGCCGCCGTGATCAGGTTGTCCTTCCAGAGACGGATGAACAACCAGGCGAAACCGATCACCATCAGTAGACCCAGCACAGGGTGCAGGATACGGGTCCAGCTTCCGCCTCCGAAGAGGTTAGAGAAGAAGAACATTGACGGATGGAAAAACGCGAGCCCGGAGAGCGCTGCGAGCACAAACATGAGCGCGATGAACCAGTGGTTCATCCGGTCGCCGTCTTTGTAGCGTTGCAAGAGTCTGCTCATCACGCTTCCTCCTTCTCGGCTTTGTCCTCAACCGGACCGACCTTCATGTAGTGGAAGAAACCAGCCACCATGGCGCCTATCATGCCGGCGACCGCCAGTGGCTTGGCAAGGCCCTTCCACAACGACACCAGTGGATCGATGCGCGGGTTGGCGGGCAACTCTTCCAGATGCGGCTTGTCGGCATGCTTGAGCACGTACATCACGTGTGTGCCGCCCACGCCCTCGGGGTTGTAAAGCCCCGCGTTCTGAAAGCCGCGTTCTTTGAGTTCGCCTGTGCGCTTGACGCCATAGGCCACCATGTCGTCTTTGGTACCGAACGAGATCGCGCCGGTCGGACAGGTTTTTACGCAGGCTGGCTCAAGACCGACGCTGACGCGATCGGAGCAGAGCGTGCACTTGTAAGCCTTGTTGTCTTTTTGGCTGATACGCGGCACATCAAACGGACAGCCCTTGACGCAATAACCGCAGCCGACACAGTTTTCCGAGATGAAATCGACAATGCCGTTGGCATATTTCACGATTGCACCCGGCGAGGGGCATGCCTTCAGGCAGCCCGGATCGTCGCAGTGCATGCAGCCGTCCTTGCGGATCAGCCACTCGAGTGAACCCGCCTTGGGCTCGACCTCATAGAACTTCATGACGGTCCAGGAACTCGGTGTGAGGTCGGCCGGGTTGTCATAGACCCCCACCGTTTCGCCCACGTCATCGCGCAAATCGTTCCAGTTCATGCACGCGACCTGGCAGGCCTTGCAGCCGATGCACTTGGACTCGTCGATGAGCTTGGCGATTTGCGGGATCGCCTGCCGTACCTGAGGCGTTGGCAGGGTCGTAGCCGACCGGGCTACGACATCCAGAGATTGAAGACTGGCCATGGCTTAGCTCCTCATGCCTTCTCGATGTTGACCAGGAACGCCTTGTATTCCGGCGTCTGGGAGTTGGCGTCGCCGACGAAAGGCGTGAGCGCATTGGCCAGATAGCCATTCTGCGTAACGCCCTTGAAGCCCCAGTGAATGGGGATGCCGACGTGATGGACCTTCTTGCCATTGACCTCCAGTGCCTTCATCCGCTTGGTGACCACGCAGGCTGCGACCACCTCGCCCCGGTTCGACTTGACCTTGACCCGATCGCCCTGCTTGATGCCCTTCTCGCGTGCGAGCTCTTCGCCGATTTCGACGAACGGCGCGGGCTGCGTGATGGCGTTGCTGCGCGAGTGCTTGGTCCAGAAATGCAGATGCTCAGTGAGCCGGTAGGTGGTGGCCGCGTAAGGGAACTCCTCCTTCTTGCCGAACGCTTCCATGTCGCCCTTGTAGACCCGGGCAGCCGGATTGCTGACGGCTTTCGGGTTGGTGGGGCACATCAGGTTGACGCCTACCGGGGTTTCGAAAGGCTCATAGTGCTCGGGGAACGGGCCCTCATTCATGGCCACCGCGTAGAGCCGTGCAACGCCTTCGGGGTTCATGATGAACGGCCCGACATTCTGTTCCGGCGCGGCGTCGGGGCGGATGTCGGGAATGTCGGCCCCGCCTGCCCAGCTGCCGTTCCAGGCCAGATATTTTCGCGATGGATCCCAGGGCTTGCCCTGTGCATCGGCACTCGCCCGGTTGTAGAGCAGGCGCCGGTTGGCAGGCCATGCGAATCCCCAGCCTGGAAACACGCCCAGGCCTGTCGGATCGCTGGTGTCGCGCCGCTGCGTGAGGTTGCCGGTGGGCCCGAAGGCACCGCAGTAGATCCAGTTACCGCAGGCGGTGCTGCCGTCATCGCGCAGCAGCGCAAAGCCGGCAAGCTGCGTACCCGCAGCGACCTGAACGGCACGCGGCGCGTCAGGGTTTTTGGGATCGGGCGGTGCGAGCAGGTTCACCAGTGCGCGGCCGTTGATCTCGCGCAGCACCTCTTCGGGCGCTGGCGAGGACGGATTCGAATAGTCCCAGGTCAGCGCAGCGATTGGTTCGGCAAGCTTGCCGCCATCCTTGGCGTAGAGCTCGCGGATTTTGAGAAACAGCCGCGAGATGATTTCGGAGTCGGCCTTGGACTGCCCTGGCGGATCAACCGCTTTCTCCTTCCAGCTGATGACACGGCTCGAGTTGGTAAAGGTTCCGGTTTCCTCGGCGAAGCAGCTGGTCGGCAGCCGGAATACTTCGGTGCGGATCTTGGTGGGATCGACATCGTTCAGGGGGCCGAAGTTCTTCCAGAACTCGCTGGTCTCGGTTTCGAGCGGATCGAACACCACCAGGTACTTGAGCTTGGCAAGGCCTGCCGAGAGCTTTTTCTTGTTCGGCACCGCTGCAAGGGGATTGAAGCCCTGGCAGAGGAAGCCGTTCATTTTGCCCTGATGCATAAGCTCAAACATCGCCAGCACGTCATAGGCGCCGTCGCGCTTGGGTACCCAGTCGTAGGCGAAGTCGTTTTCCTTGGTGGCTGCGTTACCGTAGTAAGCCTTCATCAGGCTGGTATGCCACTTGGGCAGGTTCTGGGTGAACGCCATCTGGTTGGGCCTCAGGGCCTTGCCAGTACGCGCAGCCAGATACTTCGCGCGCGTATCGTCCGCATCAGTAGGCGCGTTGATGTAACCCGACAGGTTTTCCGGCAGCGCGCACATGTCGGTGACACCCTGAACATTCGCATGTCCGCGTAGCGCGTTGACTCCGCCGCCTGGCCGGCCCACGTTTCCAAGCAACAGCTGGATCATCGCCATCGTTCGGATGTTCTGCGAACCGACGGTGTGCTGGGTCCAACCAAGCGCGTACATGATCGTCATCACCTTGTCGGGTGCTGACGTCTCGCCGATCATCTCGGCGACCTTCATAAACTGATCGCGCGGTGTGCCCGTGATACGACTTACCAGTTCGGGCGTGTAGCGAGAGAAGTGCTTGCGCATGAGCTGGAACACGCACTGCGGATCCTGCAGCGTGTCGTCGGTTTTGACAAAACCGTCGGGACCCATCTGATAGCCCCAGCTGGCTTTGTTGTAGCTGCGCGAGCCTTCGTTGTAGCCGGTGAAAAAGCCGTTATTGAAACCGTATTCATCTTTAACCAGGAAGCTCGCGTCCGTATTGAGCTTCACGTAGTCGAGGTGAATCTTGTTGTTGCTGAGCAGGTAGTTGATGACGCCTGCGAGGAAAGCGATATCAGTGCCCACGCGGATGGGCGCGTAGTAATCGGCCACCGCCGCACTGCGCGTAAAGCGCGGGTCGACCACGATCAGCTTGGCCTTGCGATGCTGCTGGGCCTCGGTGACCCATTTGAATCCGCAGGGGTGCGCTTCAGCGGCGTTGCCGCCCATGATCAGGACCAGATCCGTGTTCTTGATATCCGTCCACGAGTTGGTCATCGCTCCGCGACCGAATGTCGGGCCCAGACTGGACACCGTCGGTGCGTGTCAGATGCGCGCTTGCGTGTCGACTGCGACCATTCCCAGGCCGCGCGCCATCTTGACGGAGAGATATCCCGATTCGTTGCTGATCGCCGAAGACACGAGGAAACCGGTGGTATTCCAGCGGTTGACCGTGACGCCCGCGGCGTTCGTCAGAATGAGGTTGGCATCGCGATCGGCTTTCATGTGCCGGGCAATGCGGGTAAGCGCCTCATCCCAGGAAATGGTTTTCCAGTCTTTTGCGCCTGGTTCGCGCACCTGCGGCTGCTTGAGCCGGTTGGGTGACTGGATCATGTCCATCACGCCCGCGCCCTTCGGGCACAGCGTGCCGCGATTGACCGGGTGATCGGGGTCGCCCTCGACGTGAATGATCGATGACTTGACGTTCTTCGACTTGTCGCCAAGCGAGTACATGATCATCCCGCAGCTGACCGAGCAATACGGGCAGGTGCTGCGAGTCTCGGTTGTCCGAGCCAGCTTGAAATTACGCGTCTCGGCCAGCGCCTGGGTAGGCGAGAAACCGAGCGCTGCGAGACTGGAACCAATCAGTCCCGCGCTGCTGACCCGGAAGAACTGCCTCCGGTTCATGTCCATGACGTAGAAACCTCCTCCGATAGGGCCACTGGGTCGAGACACCGGTCGGTTAACCGACTCTTGTTATAGGTTGCGAGCCTGCCGCTGGTCTCGACCGACGCTGTGCTGAAACTAGCCCACGGAAAACCTGGGTAGCTTGATGGGCGCCAAAGTCAAGGCAACAACCGGATCAATCTGGGGGATTCTGCGCCTACTGCCCAAAAAAGAAAATGCCGCCCAGGGTTTTCCCTTGGGGCGGCAATTAAGCGCGTTACGCGAGGCTTGCGCGTGTCCGGGCCGGTTGGTGTGGAGTAAGGAGGGGAGAGGCCGGGCGCGCATGCAGGGCGGGGGACCTGTTAACAGGGCCCGCATACCCCGCCGATCAGGCAAACGCGGCGAGCGCAGTCTTCATTTTCTGAAGGGCTTTGACTTCGATTTGACGAATCCGCTCGGCGGATACGCCGAACTCGTCGGCGAGCTCATGCAGTGTCATGGCACCACCCTCGGAGTCGTCGCGTAACCAGCGGGTCTCGATGATCCGTCGGCTGCGCGCATCAAGCGATTCGAGCGCCTGGGCCAGACCTTCGCCCTGCAACCGGTCGTATTCGCGGGCCTGCAGCCGCTGCAGCGGTTCGGACTCGGGCGCTGACAGATACGCAATCGGTGCGAAGTCCTCTTCGCCGTCGTCGGTTTGCCCTTCGAGCGCCAGGTCCTGACCCGCGAGCCGGGTTTCCATCTCGACCACGTCCACATTGCGGACGTTCAGCTCGCGCGCGATCGCGTCGATTTCAGACCCGGTGAGCGCCCGGTTGCCCGCCTTGTGCGAACGCAGATTGAAAAACAGCTTTCGCTGCGCCTTAGTGGTGGCAACCCGAACCAGCCGCCAGTTACGCAGAATGTATTCGTGGATTTCTGCTTTGATCCAGTGCAGCGCAAACGACACCAGACGCACGCCACGCTCCGGATCGAAGCGCTTGACGGCTTTCATCAGCCCGATATTGCCTTCCTGAATCAGGTCAGCATGGGGCAGACCGTAGCCTAGATACTGGCGTGCCACCGACACCACCAGGCGCAGGTGCGACATCACCAGCTCGCGGGCGGCCTCAAGGTCGTTGTCTTCGCGGAACCGCCGGGCGAGTTCGGACTCGTGCTCGGCGGAGAGCATCGGCAGGCGGTTGACTGCCGAGATGTACGCGTCGATGTTTCCGACTGGCGGCAGCGCGACGGCCGCGCCGGCGGCGCCACTCGGCACGAGTGCAGTCGAATTCCAGGACATAGTGAGCATTCCTCAGGGGTGGCCGGCGACGGATCCGGACGGTTCCTGACTCGCCAGTCATCAAAATGTTAGCACTCGTCATCGGCGAGTGCTAGTCCTGGGTTGTAAAGCCTTGTTACCGGTCCGTGATTGAGATCACAAACGCGGTGCAACCGGCTGATGCTCAGCCAATCAGCGCTGCGGCAAATTCGTCGGCACTGAACCCTTCCAGATCTTCAGGCGCCTCGCCTACCCCGATAAAGACCACCGGGATCGGCCGGTCCCGGCGGGTGTGGGCCAGCGCTACCAGCGCGCCGCCCTTGGCGGTACCGTCAAGCTTGGTAACGATGAGCCCGGTGAGCGCAAGCGCCTCATCGAACGCGGCGACCTGGGCGAGCATGTTCTGCCCGGTATTGCCATCGAGCACCAGCAGAACCTCATGCGGCGCGCCTTCCATGGCCTTGCCGATCACGCGCTTGACTTTGCGGAGCTCCTCCATGAGGTGAAGCTGGGTTGGCAGACGCCCGGCAGTGTCAATCATGACAACACCCACGCCGCGGGCCTGCGCCGCGCTCACCGAGTCGAACGCGACTGCCGCCGGGTCGCCGCCCTGCTGCGCGATGACATCGACCGAGTTGCGCGCGCCCCATTGGGCCAGCTGCTCTCGCGCCGCCGCGCGGAAGGTATCGCCCGCCGCGAGCAGCACCGACTTCCCCTCCCGCTGCAGGTGGCGCGCGAGCTTGCCGATGGTTGTGGTTTTGCCCGCGCCGTTGACGCCAGCCACCATCATGACTACGGGCTGGGCGCGGTCGATATCAATGCCCCGCTCGAACGGCCGCATCAGGTCGGCAATCAGCGTTCGCAGGCAGGCGCGCACCTCGGACGCGTCGGTGATCCGGCGCTCCCGAACCGACCGTCGCAGCGTATCGAGTAGCCATTGGGTGGCTGACACACCAGCGTCGCTGGTAAGAAGCGCGGTCTCGAGTTCTTCAAAAAGCGCCTCATCGACGGGCGCGCCTACAAACAGCGCCGTGAGGTTGTTGCGTGTACGGGCAAGCCCAGCGCTCAGCCTGGAAAACCAGGAGGCGCGCGACGGCGCAGCCGGCGTCTCGGCCACCGCTGGAGGCGCGACGACGGGTTCGGGCGCTTTCGGTTGAGCGGGCGAAGCAGGACCGGCCGAGACGACAGCCGGCATGGCGGCAGCCGACGAAGATGAGTTGGCGCCTGGCGCGGCTGCAGCAGCATCCGAGGCGGACGCGACCGATGCCGCCACCTGCGCGGACGCATCTGGGCTTGCCGGGGGTGGGGACTTTTTGCGACGAAAGAAACCGAACATAGCTACACTCAATCCTCCATTCTAGCCCCGCCCCCACCCGTGAATTCATCACCGCTGAACTTTCCCCGCGTGCTGCAGGCCATATTCGGTCTCGTTGTTGCAGTCGGGCTCGCTTGGCCGGGTCTCGCCCATGCGTCTGGTGAGCTTGCCCAGGAGCGCGTCCTCGCCAACGGGCTGAAAGTCCTGGTGAAGGAAGATCGGCGCGCCCCGACGGTGGTGCATCTGATTGCTTATCGAGCGGGGTCGGTCGATGAAGTCAACGGCCGAACCGGTGTCGCACACGCGCTCGAGCACATGATGTTCAAGGGAACGCGGACGGTCCCGTCAGGGGAGTTTTCCCGCCGAGTCGCAGCGATGGGTGGTCGTGAAAACGCCTTCACCACCCGCGACTACACCGGATACTTTCAGCAGATTCCCTCCAAACGCCTGTCCGAGGTGATGGCGCTCGAGGCGGATCGCATGACAAACCTGGTGCTGTCCGCCGAGGCCTTTGCCACCGAGCGCGAGGTGGTCATCGAAGAGCGCCGGCTGCGCACCGAGGACCGTGCCCGCGCCCGGGTCTTCGAGCAGTTGATGGCCGTGGCGTTTAGCGCCTCGCCCTATCGCCAGCCGGTCATCGGCTGGATGAGTGATCTGCAGTCCATGACCGTGCCCGATCTCGAGGAGTGGTACCGCACCTGGTATGCGCCAGGCAACGCGACCCTGGTGGTGGTGGGCGATGTATCGGCTGCCGATGTCTTTGCGCTTGCCGAGCGGCACTACGGTGGGATCGTGCCTCGCGCCCTGCCTGCAAGAAAGCCCCAGGATGAGCCGCAGCAGATGGGTCTGCGCACCGCGGTGGTCAAGGCACCCGCCGAAACCGCTTTCCTGCTGATGGGATTCCGTGTGCCCAGGCTAGAGCGGATCGACGGCAGCATCGAGCCCTATGCGCTCGAAATGCTGTCCGAAGTGCTGGCTGGCGACGAGAATGGCCGCTTCACGCGGGAGTTAGTGCGACAACAGCGGATCGCCGACAGCGCCGGTGCGGGCTATGGCCTCACCGGTCGTGGCCCAGGGCTGTTTACGCTCAGTGGCGTTCCGGCTGCCGGGCGCACCGTGGCGGAGGTTCAGAAGGCCTTGCGTGAGCAGATTGCCCGCGTTGCGGCTGACGGGGTCGACGAGCGTGAGCTGGAAAGAATCCGGATCGGCTACGTGGCCTCGCGTGTGTATCAGCGTGACTCGTTGATGTCGCAGGCAATGGAACTGGCTGGCCTCGAGATGTCCGGCCTGTCGCACGCGGATGCCGATCGGTTGCTCGAGCGCGTACGCGCAGTGACGAGCGATGATGTGAAAGCGGTCGCGGCCCGCTACTTTGGCGATGATGCACTCACCGTGGTGACGCTCGATCCGCAGCCGCTGTCGGGTGCGCGTCCGGCGCAACGTGGTTTTTCCGGGCGGCACTGATCATGCGTTTTCATTTCAAGCAGTCTGGGCGGCTCGCTTCATCGTGGCTGCGGGCATGGGCGGCGCTCTGCGCTTTGCTCGCGGCGCTGCCCGCCTGGGCGGTGTTGCCCATTGAGTCGTGGACCACCACCAGCGGCACGCGGGTGCTGTTCGTGCGCGCCAATGCCATCCCGATGCTCGATCTGCAGATTGACTTCGATGCGGGTGACCGTCTGTCGCCGCGCGATCGACAGGGGCTTGCCTCGATGGTCAACGCACTGCTTGCCAAAGGTTCGGCCGAGCTCGATGAGGCAGCGATCGCCGAACGGTTCGCGCTCGCCGGTGCGATTCGGGGCGGTGGCGCGGGCGATGACAGCGCATCCGTGTCGCTTCGCAGCCTTACGAGCGAGCCGCAGCTGTCGCAATCGGTAGCCCTGCTGGCGCGCCTGCTTGCGCAGCCAAGCTTTCCACAGCCGGTACTTGAACGCGAGAAGGCTCGTGTGATCGCGAGCCTGCGCGAATCGGCGGTACGGCCTGAGACGATTGTGCGTCGTAATTTTGATTCGCTGCTGTACGCAGACCATCCCTATGGCCGCCACGCAGATCCCGACACTATTTCAGCAATGACTCGCGACGATCTGGTGCAGTTTCATACCGACCACTATGCGGCGCGTCGAGCGGTCATTTCAATGATCGGCGCGGTGCCCCGCGAGCGGGCCGCCGCGATCGCGGAGGAACTCACGCGTGGGCTGCCCGCTGGCATTGCATCGCCGCCACTGGCCGCGATGGGTGCCCTGCCTCAGCAACTCGAGCGACGCCTCGAACACCCGGCCTCGCAGAGTCATATCCTGATGGGCCTTCGCGGAATTGCGCGCGGCGACCCGGATTTTTTTGCGCTCACTGTCGGTAACTATGTGCTGGGCGGAGGCGGTTTTGTGTCGCGCCTGTATGGCGAGGTCCGGGAGAAGCGCGGGCTGGTCTACAGCGTCTCTTCGTATTTCTCGCCGCAGGTGCAGCCGGGGCCCTTTACGGTGGGCCTGCAGACTCGAAAAGATCAGGCCGATCAGGCGGTCGGTGTGGTGCGCGAGGTCATCGAGCGATTTGTTCGCGATGGCCCTAGCGCCGAAGAGCTTGCAGCGGCCAAGTCCAATCTGGTTGGCGGCTTTGCGCTGCGAATCGACTCGAACGCCAAGATCCTGGCCCAGCTCTCGGCCATCGGCTTTTACGGCCTGCCGCTTGACTGGCTTGAGCGCTGGACCCAGCGTGTCGAGGCGGTCAGTCTCGAAGACGTGCGTTCGGCCTTTGCTCGTCGAATCCGGCCCGACGCGCTGGTGACGGTGGTGGTGGGCGCGCCGCCAGCGGGTTCTTCGCCTGGCCGCTGAGAGCCAGGTGCCAAAAACCTCGAACCGTTTGGCCCGTCCGGCCAAGGTCGCGCCCCAGGGATCGGGTGGGCCTTCGCAGCCCGCAGCGCCGGGGCGAGTGCGAATCATCGGTGGACAGTGGAAACGAACGCCGCTTCAGGTGCCCGCGGTACCCGGGCTTCGGCCCACCCCCGACCGCGTTCGGGAGACCTTGTTTAACTGGCTCGGACAGTCGCTTGAAGGCTGGCATTGCCTGGATCTGTTTGCAGGAAGCGGTGCGTTGGGCCTGGAGGCTGCGTCGCGCGGCGCGGCGCGCGTTGTCCTGGTTGAGCGCGATCGGGCTGCATCCCGCCTGATTGCGCAGGCGCTATCGAAACTGGCGGCGGGCGAGCGCGTGGAACTGATTGAAGCCGATGCGCAGCGCGCGCTCAGCGATTTGACGGCACGCAATGAGCCCCGCTTTGATCTGGTGTTTCTTGACCCACCGTTCTCAGAAAATTGGGTGACGCGCCTGTGGCCAGAGATCGAAGCCTGTGTCGCCGATGCGGGTTTGATCTACGTGGAATCCGATCGTGCGTTTAACCCTGTGCCGCAGCCATGGCAGATTGAGCGCGCCGGACGCGCGGGCCAGGTCCATTATCATCTGCTGCGCCGGGCCAGTATTGGCTGACGAGGAACCCTGTCATGGTCAGAGCTGTTTACCCAGGAACATTCGATCCACTTACCCGCGGTCATGAGGACATCATCCGGCGGGGTGCGACCCTGTTCGAATCGGTGGTGGTAGGCATTGCAGCAAGTCGAGGCAAGAACCCGATCTTCAGCGTTGAAGAGCGGATCGACATTGCGCGCGAGGCGCTCGCCGATTGTCCCAATGTCCAGATCACGGGCTTCTCCGGATTGCTGGTCAATTTCCTGAAGGAGCACCGCGCGCGGGTGGTGCTTCGCGGCGTGCGCAGCGTCAGCGACTTTGACTATGAATTTCAGATGGCCGGCATGAACCGCCAGATGATGGCCGATTGCGAAACCCTGTTCATGGTGCCCACTGAAGGGCAGATGTTCGTGTCGGGCACGCTGGTGCGCGAAATTGCGCTGATGGGCGGCGATATCAGTCGCTTTGTTGCGCCACCAGTCCAGGCATGGATTGCGCGCAAGCTCGCCGCGCTGGGCCGCGCGCCGAAACCGTGATCGATGGCGGGCGCTCACCATGGCACTGATGATCACTGACGAGTGCATCAATTGCGATGTCTGCGAGCCCGAGTGCCCGAACGGCGCCATTTCGATGGGTGCCGAGATCTATCAGATTGATCCGAAGCGCTGCACCGAATGTGTGGGGCATTTTGATGAGCCGCAGTGTCAGCAGGTTTGCCCGGTTGCCTGCATTCCGTTCAACCCCGACTGGCACGAAACGCATGACCAGCTGATGGCCAAATATGTTTGGCTACAGCGTGATGTCACGAAACCGTAATCTTCGCGCGCGACGTTACTCGTTTTATGACGCAGGCCTGCGCGGGAATGGAACTGATTTTGTGGCGACATGCGGATGCTGGCGATTCGGTCGCTGATCCGCAGGCCGATCTTGATCGGCACCTGACTGATCGTGGACGTCGTCAGGCCGCGAGAGTCGCTCGCTGGCTTCAGTCAAGGCTTCCTGAACGCTGCCTGGTTCTCAGCAGCCCCGCGCCGCGCGCCCGCGAAACCGCCGATGCGCTCGCGCTGAAGGTCCGGCTCGATGAACGGCTGTTGCCAGGAGCCTCGGGCGCTGACGTGCTGGAGGTGGCAGGTTGGCCGGGCCACGAGGCAAGCGAAGGCAGGCATCGCCATGTGTTGATCGTGGGGCACCAGCCGTCGCTCGGCGAGGCATTCAGCCTCGCGCTGGGCGCAGCGCAGGCGCCCCAGCGCTGGACGGTCAGAAAGGGCAGTCTGGTATGGCTGGTGAGTCGGGCCTCCGATCATGAGTCGCCCGTGTTTCTGCGCGCCGCCATCGGGCCAGATCTGGCCTGACGCGGTGACTGGCGCGTGGTTGTGTCGCCGTGGGTGGCTAGAGCTCGCGCACTTCGAATTCCGCGAGCAGACGCTGATCGATCCAGCGCTCGGATTCTTCGAGGAGCGCATCGCGAGCCTCGGGGTGCGAGGCAAGCCATTGCCGGTCGATCTCGATACGCGCAAGGCCCTGCTTGAAAAACAGCGCCGGCAGCGGGGGCGGTGACGGATCGCCGCGCGCATGCCGCTCAAGGTGGACCGCCAGGCGCAGCGCCAGCACTGACAGCCAGCCGAGCTCGCCAGATATCAGGCCGCGCAGCTTACGAAGCCCCCCGGTTTGGGCGAGCACCAGCGCTGAGAGCGCGTGTTGTTCCGCTTCATTAAAGCCCGGCATATCGGCGTTGCGAAGCATATAGGCAGCGTGTCGATGATGGTTTTCTTCGCTGATGATGCGGCCCGCATCGGCGAGCCTGGCTGCCCAGGCGAGCAGTGTGCGACGTTCCAGCCGTTCCTCGCGAACCGCGCGCGCAGCCTGATCGTAGAGCGCACAGGCGGTATCGGCGAGCCACCGTCCACGGGCCTGGTCAAGCCGATAGCGATGCTCCAGCCGCCCCACTGTCTGCTCGCGCACGTCGCGCCCCGAGAGCTCGGACCACAACTCGATCAGAATGCCATCGCGCAGCGCCGCCTCGCAGTAATCGATCGAATCAAGTCCGAATTCATCGAACACCGCCGTCATGACGGCGAGCCCGCCGGCGATGACCGAACGGCGATCGGGTTTGACCTGCATAAACACCGGCGACTCATCAACGGACGCAGCAAACAGGGCCCGCCGCATTTGCTCGAGCGCCAGCCGATCGAGGCTTTGGGATCCGAACGCCGACCGGGCAAGTTGGGTCAGCGCCTTGGCGGTTCCGGAGGTGGCCACCGCGTGCTCCCATCCGAGTGCGCGCGCGCGCCGCGCCGCCGGCGAAAATTGCTGTTTGATCTGGCGGGTGGCTCGCTCAAAGCTTCGCGGGTCCGCACGGCCGTCGCCAAAGTACGAAAACGTTGTGCTCACGCAGCCTGCATGGATCGAATCAAGCATCAGCGGGTCGCTGCCCGCGCCGAGAATGCACTCCGTTGACCCACCGCCAATGTCAATGACTAATCGCCGCCGTTGATCGGCCAGAGCATGCGAGGCGCCTACCCAGATCAGCCGCGCTTCTTCCTGGCCCGAGATCACCTCGATGGGGTACCCCAGCACGGCTTGCGCATCCGCCAGAAAGTCTGCGGCGTTGCGTGCAACGCGAAGCGTATTGGTGGCGACAGCGCGAACCGCCTGTGGGGCAAAAGCCCGCAGCCGATTGCTGAAAACGCTGAGCGCTTCAAGCCCTCGCATCCTGGAGTCGGCATCGAGCCAGCGGTCGGTATCAAGGCCTGCCGCAAGCCGCACGCTTCGCTTGACGCTGTCGATTGCACGAACGGAGGGCGATGACCCGTCGCCCGCAGTTCGGGCAATCAACAGCCGAAAGCTGTTCGATCCAAGATCAATGGCAGCAAGCAGGTTGGGCTCCGACATCAGCGACGATACCTTGAGAATGATCGGGCGCGAGTATGACAGCGCGTTGACGCGCGCGTAGCGAGTGGTCATCAAACTGTCATTGTTGCCGACCATCATCACGTGCCAATGGGTAAAAAAGCCTCCAACGCCGGCGATACCACCATGGACCTGCCCCTTTCAGAGCCTGGCAGCAGGCTTCTTAATCGCGAGCAGGGCATCCTGCGCTTTAACGAGCGGGTACTCGCCATGGCGGACGACGAAGGCGTTCCACTCCTGGAGCGGCTTCGCTACATCACCATTGTCAGCAACAATCTCGATGAACTATTTGAGATTCGCGTCGCTGAGTTACAGCAGATCGCGCGCTACGGGCGTGACGATTCCGCGGTCGCGTCAGCAAGTCTTGATGCGATCGCACACGCTGCCCGGGCGCTGGTCGATCGGCAATACACGCTTTTAAACGATACCTTGAAGCCGCTGCTGGTGGCTGAAGGTATCGTCATTCACCTGATGGCCGACTGGAACGATGCGCAACGGCAGTGGGCAAGCGACGTATTTGATCGCGAGGTCGAGCCGCTGCTGACACCGATTGCGCTGGATCCTGCCCATCCTTTTCCGCGCATTCTGAATAAAAGCCTCAACTTCATCGTCGAACTTGATGGCGAGGATGCATTTGGACGCCGCGCGGGCATTGCGATTGTTCAGGCGCCTCGCGCGCTGCCGCGCGTACTGCCGGTGCCGCCCGAGATTTCTGGGCACCCGCACGGCATGATGCTGCTCACCTCGATCGTGCAGGGCTTTGTAGGGCGGCTGTTTCCCGGCATGGCGGTGAGGGAAGTGCATCAGTTCAGGCTCACGCGTAACAGCGATCTTTTCGTCGATGACGAAGAGGTCACCGATCTGCGCGAGGCGCTGCAGGGCGAGTTGCTTCAGCGGCAGTTCGGAGATGAGGTTCGGCTGGAAGTGTCGGCAGATGCCCCTGAGCGCCTGATTGCACGGTTACTGAAAGAGTTTGAACTTGGAGAGCGCGACTGCTATCGCTCGCGAGGGCCAGTGAACCTCGTACGACTGCAGCAGGTGATCAGCCTTGCCAATCGGCCTGACCTCCTGTTTCCGGCGTTCGAGCCGCCGATTGCCGCACCGCTGAAGGGCCGTGATCTGTTTGCCGCCATTCGCAAACAGGACATCCTGATTCATCACCCATATGAGTCGTTCGCGCCGGTGATGCGCTTCCTGACCAGCGCCGCGCGCGACCCCGATGTGGTCGCCATCAAACAGACCGTGTATCGAACCGGTGATGACTCAGCACTGATGCAGGCGCTGATAGAGGCCGCCCGTGCCGGTAAAGAAGTCACGGTGGTGGTGGAACTGATGGCGCGATTTGATGAGCTCACCAACATCAACTGGGCGGCCCGACTCGAGGAGGTTGGCGCGCATGTTGTGTATGGCGTAGTGGGTCATAAGACGCACGCCAAAATGGCCATGGTGCTGCGGCGCGAACGCAGCCGAAACGGTCAGACGGTGCTCCGCCGCTATGTCCATCTGGGCACGGGCAACTATCACCCACGCACTGCGCGGCTGTACGAAGACTTTGGCCTCTTTACCGCAGAGCCCGACATCTGCGCCGACGTGCATCAGGTGTTTCAGAGGCTCACCGGTCTTGGCGAGCGCGGCCGGCTGAGGGTCATTGCGCAGTCGCCATTTACGCTGCTTGAGATGGTGCTGGAGGCTATCCGCTGCGAAATCGAGCATGCGAAGGCGGGGCGCCCTGCCGCGATTTCAGCCAAAATCAATGCGCTCTTGTCGCAACAGGTGATTGACGCCCTCTACGAAGCCAGTGCTGCGGGTGTACAGATTGATCTGATCGTGCGCGGTGTTTGCGCACTGCGGCCAGGCGTGCCGGGCTTAAGCGACAACATTCGCGTGCGCTCGGTGGTCGGGCGCTTCCTTGAGCATAGCCGCGTCTATGTGTTCCACAATGCAGGCGACCCCGCTGTGTGGTTGTCCTCGGCAGATTGGATGGATCGCAATCTGCTGCGGCGCGTTGAGGTGGCATTTCCCGTGCGCGACGCAAAGCTGAAAGAGCGTGTCGTCACCGAGGCCATCACCGTTCATCTTGGCGATAACGCCGACGCCTGGCTGATGGATGCTGACGGCAGCTACCGCAGAAGCGTGCCCCGTGGGCGTCGTCGTGGTTACCACTCGCAGCTTGAGCTGATGCGACGACTTTCCGCCTGATGTCAGGCGGGCCGAGCGCAAGCCTGTCCGCCATAGCACTGCGCCGTCATCGATTCTTCATCTAATTTTCACATCGGCGTCACACAGCGTTTCGACACTATCGCAACTCACTCAGGAGCTTGCGACATGACGACACATAGCGACTCGATGCCAATCGAAAACACTTCAAACAACGAACACTTCCAGGATGTTCTGGCGCGCGGCCTCGCCGATCCCTCGCGACGGGCGCTGCTGCGCCGGGGCGTAGGGCTGTCTGCCGTGACTGTGCTGCCAGCGATCAGCGGCTGCGCGAGCAGCGACACAGGGGGCCTGAAGACCCTTGCCGAGCCGCTTGCGGCCGCCCAGCTTAAGTTCACACCGGTGACCAAGAGCGTGCTTGATACGGTGGTGCTACCCACGGGCTACACAGCCCGCGTGATTCATGCCACGGGTGACCGGCTTGATAGCGCATTACCCACCTACAGCAACGCTGGTCTTGAAGCCGATGACTGGGCGCGTCGCGTCGGTGATCATCACGATGGCATGGAGCTCTTCTACCTGGATGCGAACAATAAGGTGACCGCCACGGCCACGACGCGTGCGGTGCTGGCGGTGAATCACGAGAGCTCGGCCGATGCGCATTTCTTTCATCCCAACGGCCAGACTTCCGGCGCCAAGACCGGTCAGAAGTTCAGCCAGTTCGGCGCCTGGGACGACGGTGTTCGGCCCGCGCTTGAGGTGGACAAAGAGATCAATCATCACGGCGTATCGCTCGTCGAGTTGATGATTGGCGCCAATGGCGCAATCACCGGCTACAAACTTGACTCGACGTTCAATCGCCGGGTCACCCCCAATACAGTGGTGGATGTGCGCGGGCCCGCCGCCCACCTTGCAGGAATTCGCCAGCTGTTTGCAACCAAGTTTGATGCGACCGGTGCCACGGCGCGCGGTACGCTCAATAACTGTGGCTCTGGCCGCACGCCGTGGGGAACGATGCTGACCTGCGAAGAAAACTGGGCGTTTTACTTCAACATGCCCGCGGGTGCGGCGCTGCCCACTGATACCAAGCTGATGGCCTCGCGCACCCGCTATGGGGTCGCCACCACAGCGCCTGCTGGCGCAGCCGGCCGCCGGATCGGGCAAGGCTGGCACACGCCTGCCGACACTGGCGACATGCGCTTTGAACGCTGGAATATCGCAGCAAGCGGTGCAGCCGCAGCCAATGATTTTCGCAATGAGCCGCATACCTTTGGCTACAACCTCGAGATTGATCCCGCTGATCCCACCGCGCGGCCGGCTAAGCGCGTGGCGATGGGCCGCTTTGCGCATGAAGCGGCGGTGCACAGCATTCCCCGCGCCGGGCAGCCCCTTGCGTTTTATATGGGGTGTGACTCCCGCAATGAATACATCTATAAGTTTGTGACCGCTGCCAACTGGTCGGCTGGGGATGCTGCAGGTGGAATGGCAGCCGGCAACAAGTATCTGGACGAAGGCAAGCTGTACGCAGCGAAGTTCAATGCGGACGGCACCGGCCAGTGGATCGAGCTCACTTACGACTCACCCGCCATCCGTAACTACACTGCGTTCGCCTTCGCCAACCAGGCCGAGGTGTATGTGCATACCCGGATCGCAGCCGATGCGGTGGGTGCAACCAAGATGGATCGCCCGGAATGGGGCGCGGTCAACCCGGCCAATGGCGAGGTGTATTTCTGCCTTACCAACAACAATTCAACCAACCGGAAGCCGGGCACCACGGACGCGGCCAATCCGCGCGCTTACGCGGACCCTGACGGCGTGAGGGGGTCCGGTAACCCCAATGGTCACATCATCCGCTTCCGCGAAGCCGGCGACCTCGCCACTGCCACCACCTTCAAGTGGGACATTTTCCTGTTTGGGGCCGAAGAGGACATGGACTCGGCCAACGTCAATGTGTCGCGTCTGTCGGCAAACAACTCGCTGTCCTCGCCCGATGGCCTCTGGTTCAGCCCGGCAACCGGCATCCTGTGGATTCAGACCGACGATGGCGCCTTCACTGACGAGACCAACTGCATGCTGCTTGCGGCGGTGCCGGGCGAGGTGGGCGATGGCGCGAAGGTGACGATCACCAATACGCTGTCCGGTGCAACCGCTACGCAGGACACCTTCGTGGGGGGACTGCTGGGCGAGGCCCGTCTGAAGCGATTCCTGGTGGGGCCTAAGGGCGCGGAGATTACAGGTGTGGCCGAAAGCCCCGATGGCAAGGCGCTGTTCGTGAACATTCAGCATCCGGGCGAGAACACGGCAGCCCTGGGCAGCAACCCCACCTTCTCGTTTGAGAGCCAGTGGCCGGGTAATGGCACGACTGCGACGGCCGCTGCTTATGGTCCCGCGGGCCGGCCTCGGTCAGCTACCATCGTGATCACGCGGACTGACGGCGGTGTGGTCGGACGGTAAGCGTAGAGGAAGACGCCTGAGGTAGCCGTAGAGGCCACCTCAGGCGGCATCAAGCCGCTTCGAAGTTCTGCTGTGCGAACCGCCAGTTGACCAGGTGGTCGAGGAAGGTTTCGACAAAGCGCTGACGGCCGTTGCGGTAGTCGATGTAGTAGGCGTGCTCCCACACATCAATCGTGAATAGCGGCCGATGCGCGGAGACCAGCGGCGTTTCCGCGTTGGCGGTGTTGATGATGGCGACTTCACCTGTGCGCCGCTTCACCAGCCAGGTCCAGCCCGCACCGAAGTTTCCGGTGGCGCGCTTGACAAACTCTTCGCGAAACCCCGCAAACGACCCGAACTGCTGCTCGATGGAGTCGAGCAGCGGGCCTTCGGGTGCGCCGCCCCCGCCCGGACACATGCTGGACCAGTAGAAGCTGTGGTTCAAGATTTGCGCAGCTTTGTTGAGGATAGCGCCGCGCGATTCACGCACGATGGTCTCGAGCGGGCGATCGTGGAACTCGGTACCCTGGATCAGGCGGTTGAGCTGGGTAACGTAGTTCTGGTGGTGCTTGCCATAGTGAAAGCGCATGGATTCCGCCGACAGATGCGGCTCCAGCGCGTCGATCGCCCAGGGCAGCGGCGCAAGCGAGAGTTCCATTGATTACTGAACCGGCGCGTTGATGGCGTCGAGCGCCGCGCGAGCGACTTCCATGTCCTCGGAATAGTGGCCGCCGCTCACACCAATCGCACCGATGACCTGGCCGTTTTCGATGATGGGGTAGCCACCGCCAAACACCACCAGCCGCGGCGTGTGCGTGATGCCAGCCAGAAGCGGTGGATCGTTCTTGATGAAATCGAACCAGGTATGGGTGGCAATGCCAAACGAGCTTGCAGTCCAGGCCTTGTTCTGCGCGATATCGATCGACAGATGCGGGGCCCCGTCCATGGCATGGAAGGCCTTCAACTGACCGGCTTCGTTGGTGATTGCGATACACATCGCTTTGTTCATCGCCGTGGATTTTTCGATTGCGGCATCAATCATTCTGCGAACGCTTACTGCGTCGATCGTGCGTTTGACCAGGCTCATCAGAGTCTCCTTTGCATCAGGGGTTAATCAGATCTGGCGGGCCGCAGTGTGCGCCTCGACCAGTGCGTTAGGAAGCCGTCGTGGCGCGAAAGCGTCGCCAGCGATCCAGGTGGTAGTTTCGAAACCGAGCTCGCGAAGCCGTTCATACAGCGGCCCGCCGCGCGCCTCCTGTCGGCCAGCCCAGACGATGCCTGCGGCATCTGCGATCACCAGCTCGCGCCCGGTGAGGTAGTGCCGCAGCACGGCCGCACCCTGGCGGCTGCCCACCACCGCCATCGAGGTGTGCAGCACCGCGCCGCCGAGGTCAAGCGCACGCAACGCTGCGATACGAGAGACCATGGGCAGCTCTCGAAACATCTCAAAGAAGCGCGTCACCACATGCAGTGTCTGACCGCGCCGGGAGGCAAGCTGCAGCGCTGCTTCGGCCGCGGCGGAGCCCCAGAAGTAGCCGTCTTCATCCATCACTACCAGCGTACGACCGTCACGATCGAGCGCTGCGAGATCATCGGGTCCGGCTACCGCCACGACAGGAACAGAGTGGTCACCCTCTAGCGCGGGTGCAATCGGTTGGGCGCCGGTCGCCACGACAAACGCCTCAAAGCCGCGTGCGATCAGTGTTTGCGCATCAGGGCTGGAGTCAAACTCGATCTGTACCGGCAGACGCCTGACCGCCGGGATCAGAAAATCGAGCAGGTGCTTGAGTTCAGCCCCGTGGGGCAGCCCCGGCGCATGCGCCATCTTGCCGCCCAGGATTGCGCTCTTCTCGAATAACGTGACGTGATGGCCGCGCTCGGCTGCGATCCTGGCGGCTTCCAATCCGGCGGGCCCGCCCCCGATGACTGCGACACGGCGTCGGTGCGCGGTCGGCTTCAGGCGCCCGAAATGGTGCTCGCGTCCGGCAACCGGATTGGTGGCGCAGCCCACCGGGTCAGGCCCGGTGATCCAGTCCCAGCACTGATTGCAGGCGATGCATCGACGAATCTCGCTTTCGCGTCCGGTGCGGGCCTTACGAGGCCACTCGGGGTCAACCAGCAGCGCACGGCACAGACCGATCATGTCGCCATCGCCGGAGGCGAGGATGTCTTCGGCCTGTTCGGGCATCTGAATTCGAGTGCTCTGAACCACGACCAGGTCGCCAACCGCCTGTTTGATCTGGCGCTGGATATCCCGATAGGTGACCTGCGGCCAATGGCGATCGGGAAGATGCGTTTCAATGGTGTTGAAGTTGCCCTGGCTAAGTGACACATAGTTGATGAGGCCGCTTCGCGCGAGAAATGCTGCCGCTTCACAGGCCAGTTCAATGGTCACGCCCCCCGCGGTGAACTCCTCGACGCCCATCCTGTAGCCGATCACTGCGCTATCGCCCAGGCGCCGACGCGCGCCTTCGATGATTTCAAGCGCAAAGCGCATTCTGTTCTCGAGGCTGCCCCCGTAGCGATCATCACGCGTGTTACTGAACGGCGAGGCGAACTGACCGATGAGGTGGCCTTGCGCGCCGTGAATCTCGACGCCATCGGCTTCCGCGTCACGCGCGTTCACCGCTGCCGCGACAAAATTCTCGATCATCTCGCCGACCTCGCGCGTGGACAGCGCGTGGGGTGTGCCGCCGCTTCGCGGGCAGGCAATCTCGGAGGGCGCCACCAGCGTGGGAACGCGGCGGCTCAGATGCTGACGCCCACCCTGGTTCAGCTGCACGATAAAGAGCGCGCCCTGCTCATGAATGGCGTCGCTGATTCGTCGTAATCCCGGGATGACGCCTGGATCAAAAAGCGGCAGTGCATGCGGCACGACGCCCTCAAGCGGATGGAGCCGGGTGGCCTCGCTCACGATCACGCCTGCGCCGCCCTCGGCGACCGTTCGATAAAACGCGAGCATTTTGGGGCCGACGCGCCCCTGCTCGGCCAGGTTCGATGTGGTGGCCACGCGCATCACCCGGTTCTTGCTGGTTTGAGCGCCCAGCGTAATCGGTGAGAACAGCCGCGGAAACCGCGAGGCTCGAGCATGTTCGTTGACGAGCGCGCGGGCGTGGGCGCGGGCGACTTCAGAAGGCGTCATCAGGCGTTCATTCAGTGCGTTGCAAGCGTTGGGCGACCTGCAGAGCGATGCGCTGCCTGCCGCACACGAATTCTGGTCGGTGAGTATGCCTGCTGCCCGCCAACCCCACTGCCAAGGCTGATTTCACTTTTGCCGCGGATCAGGCACCATTGCCCTTCGGAAAACCCTGAGTGAAGGAGTGATCGCTGATGTCTGGTATTGCGCAACGACTCGCCGCTGTCGATCGGAGCAGGCCATGAGCGCCGGCCCGTGCCCCCCGGGCGTCTCGCCCGAAGAACGCCTGAAGCAGCTGGGCATCGTGTTGCCACCGGCCTGGATCGATAAACCCAATCGGGTTCGCGCACTGCGCTCAGGCATCCATGTACACATGAGCGGTCACGGGCCAATCGAGCCGCTCACCGACACGCCCGTGATCATGGGCAAGCTCGGCCGGGAACTGAACGAGGCACAGGGCGCGGTGGCCGCGCGGGAAACCGGCCTGTACATCCTGGGCACGCTCAAGGGCTGCATCGGTTCACTGGACCGAGTCGTTCGTGTGGTGCACGCGATTGGCTTCATCAACTGTGCCCCGGGCTTCAACACGCCGTCGCTGGTGCTCAACGGCTTTTCCGACCTGATGGTGGAAGTTTTTGGCGAAATCGGCCGCCACACCCGGTCTGCGATTGGGGTCGCCGAGCTGTATCGCGATATTCCGGTCGAGATCGAAGCGTTATTCGAAGTGCGCGACTGACGAGCGGCTTCCGAAAATCTGGAGGCGGCGTGCAGTGGCCGCCTCCCTATTGCTTCAGCTGAGTGCGCGCGCGCAGGCGTCTGCTGCCAGACGCACAGCGGTATGGGCCTCAGGAATGACGCGAGTCATGTTGATGAAGCCATGCAGCTGCCGCTCGAAGCACACGTACTGAGCGCGCGTCCCGGCGGCGCTGAGTGCGTCAGCATATTGCCGACCTTCATCGCGCAGCGGATCAAAGCCCGCAGTGATGACCAGTGCGGGCGGTAGCCCCGCCAGATTGGCGGCAAGTAGTGGCGAGGCGCGCCAGTCGGCGATGTCGGCTTCGGGCCCCATGTAGTGTTCGCGGAACCAGCGTATTGCGTCGGCGGTGAGCAGATAGCCCTCACCGTTTCGCCGATGCGAATCGGCCACCTGACGCATATCAGTAACCGGATAGATCAGCAGTTGAAAGCGCAGCCACGACTCGCCCGCATCGCGTAGCGCGATGGACACCACCGCAGCCAGATTGCCGCCTGCGCTGTCGCCACCCACCGCGATTCGGTCCGGATCGATTCGCAGCGAGTGGGCGTTGTCACGCACCCAGCGGGTTGCGGCGATACAGTCGTCGACTGCAGCCGGGAACCGGTGCTCGGGCGCAAGCCGATAATCAACCGAGATGACCGAGAACCCACCCGCCAGCGCGAGCTGACGGCATGCGATGTCGTGGGTATCGAGATCGCCGATAACCCAGCCTCCGCCGTGAAAAAACACCAGCGCGCCACGCTGATCGTCGCCTGGCGCGCCGCGATAGATGCGAATGCCGAGATCGCCCCCGGGCCCGGCGATTCGCTTGTCGTGAATCAGCGAGACAACGGGCGGCTCGGGCTGTGCGTAGAACCGCCTTGAGCGATAGGACTGCCTGGCTTGCGGCGGCGGTTCCGCGTGCATCGGCGGGATTCCTTTGTCCGCGATCAATTTGAGCATCGCTGCGGCGTTCGGATCGAGCATGAGGGCGACTCCGTGGATCAGGGGTGAGAGCCCCGCTCAGCGGGAGCGGGCCGGTAACGGGGGCGTGCGCATCGGGGTGATGTCAGCGCTTTTCTGCCTGGCGAAGCCTTGCGCGACTTCGGCTGCGCCACGCTCGCGCGCCATGCGCGCTTCATGCGCGAGCAGGGCCGACTTTCGTTCGAGCCCGCCGGCAAACCCAGTGAGCGATCCGTTTGAACCGATGATGCGATGGCAGGGTCGAATGAGGGTCCAGGGATTTCTGCCCACGGCCTGAGCGACCGCACGCACCGCACGCGGTGCGCCGACGCGCGCCGCAAGCTCGGAGTAAGAAATGGTTGAGCCGACAGGGATGTCGGCGAGCGCCTGCCAGACTGCCTTTTGCAGGGCAGTGCCCTCGTGATCGAGCGGCACATCAAACGCAGACCGTTGACCCTCGAAGTATTCGCCGACCTGTCGCTGCACTCTGCGAAGCAGCAGGCATTCGCGTCCTTCTTCGCAACCCTGCAGATCGGGTAAGTGCTTCGCGCCGCCGAAGTGCAGGCCACGCAGCGTCTGCGCATTGCCAAGCGCCACCATCGCCCCGAGCGGCGTGTCAAACCACAATGCACGCATCCGAGTTCTCCTCCGGCTAGTTATCCTGTGTTTGCAACTCTAGCTGATTCCGAGCGCACCTCGGTTTAGGAGCCCTTCGCAGACCCGCGCGGCTCCGGCGCATCTGAGAGACGGTGGGTTGACTTCCGCCTACAGGTGCGCGCATTTTGTGTACATTGCAGAGCGGCCGCCGCGAATCGACCGGCAGTTCATTCGAAACCAGTGACGAAAGGCAACATGATGATCAAACAGGGCTTGAACACGCTTTCCAACGCCGAACGCCGGGCGCTGCTGCGCTCGAGAATCCGACGCGGCAAGCTCACGATCGCCCCCGGCGTGTTCGAGATGATTTCGGCAAAGATCGCCGACTCCATGGGTTTTGAGGCGCTCTACATGACTGGCTACGGCACAGTGGCCTCGTACATGGGTTTGCCCGATGCCGGAATCGCCACCTATACCGATATGGTCAACCGGGTTGCCCAGTTCGCCACCATCACTTCTACGCCCATGATTTGCGATGGTGATACCGGTTATGGCGGCCTGCTTAACGTGATGCACACGGTGCGCGGTTATGAGGCAGCGGGTGCCTGCGCGATCCAGCTCGAAGACCAGCAGTTCCCCAAGAAATGTGGCCACATGCTAGGCCGCAAGGTGGTCAGCGCTGAGGAAATGGCCGCCAAAATCCGGGTGGCGGTTGAAACCCGCAACGACCCGAATTTTCTGATCATCGCGCGCACCGATGCACGCACCACGCTGGGCCTGGACGAGGCCATGCGCCGCGCCGAGGTGTATGCGCGTGCAGGCGCCGACATGCTGTTCATCGAAAGCCCAGAGTCGGAAGAGGAGATGAGAAAGCTCGGTCGCTCATTTGATCTGCCGCTGGTGGCCAACATGGTCGATGGTGGACGTACACCTGTGCTCACCGCGCAGGCCCTCTCCGAGATCGGCTATTCGCTTGCAATTTTCCCTGCAGCGGCGTTTCTCGCCACGGGGGCGGCGGTACGTTCGGTGTACGAGAAGCTTCAGCGCGATGGCTCAACGGCAGGTATGACGCAGCCGCTCTACCCCTTCCCTGAGTTTTCGCAGATGATGGGTTTCGACTGGGTTGCAGGCTTCGACAAGGCGCATGCCGACTCGGAGGGCTGACGCTCTTTTTCCGCAGGCAGCAAGCATCGGGGCTGAGCCATCGGCACGGCCCATTTACCAACCGGCGCGCTCGGCCGCGCCGTATCAAGGGAGCACACCATGCCCGACCACCTTGGCTATCGGAAGATCTTTGGGGTTACCGGCCCGTCCACCAACACCATCGTTCAGCCTGACTTCGACGACCTTCGGCCCATTGGTGTCACCAACCACTACAGCCGAATCATCATTCCCAACATGCCCGTCAACAACAACGAAGACTTTCTTCGGCTGGTGAAGGCCATCATGGGCGAAACGCTGGCGGCAATCGACGTGCTGAAAAGCTGCGAAATGCAGTATCTGGTCATGGGCATGTCGGCCACCACGTTCTGGGATGGGCGCAAAGGCGCCGAGGCCTACGTCAAGCAGCTGTCCGAACATGCGGGGGTGGGCGTGTCCTGCGGCTCGTTTGCCACCGCCGCCGCGCTCGAGACGCTGGGCGCCAAGCGTATTGCGTTCCTGTCGCCTTATTTCGAGGTGGCAAACGAGCAGGTGCGTCGCTTCTATGAGGACAGCGGTTTCACGGTGGTACGCGATCTTTGCCTGAAGCGCCCGAGCCCTGTGCTGATCGCCCACAGTACTGATGAGATGTGCCGCAAGGCCATCCGCGAGCTCGATAGCGATGATGTCGATGCCATCGTGCAGGTAGGTACCAATCTGTCGATGATTCGCCTGGCGGCGGCGGCTGAGCTCTTCTTGGGCAAACCCGTCATCGCCATCAACACCGCCACCTACTGGCATGCGCTTCGTACCTGCGGCATTCAGGACAGAATGGCCGGCTACGGCTCGCTGCTTGAGTTCCACTGACAGCTTCGCGAGCACTGTACGACAAGGCTGCGGCGCCCTCCCCACCCGGGCGGCGCGCAGCCCCTGAGGCGAAGCGGTAGTTCAGTACGAGCGCGGCATGCCCAATACGTGCTCGCCGATATACGCAAGCACCATATTGGTTGAAATGGGGGCGATCTGCTGGATGCGCGCCTCGCGCCACTTGCGTTCAACGTCGTATTCGCGCGCATAGCCAAATCCGCCATGGGTCTGCATGCAGGCTTCCGCCGCATGCCATGACGCTTCCGAGGCCAGAAGTTTGGCGATGTTGGCGTCATCCCCGCAGGGCAAACCCGCTTCGAATAGCGCAGCCGCCTTGCGCAGCATCAGATCGGCCGCCTGGGTTTCCGCATAAGCGCGCGCGATCGGAAACTGGATGCCCTGATTCTGGCCGATAGGCCGATTGAAGACGACGCGCTCGCTCGCATATTTGGATGCGGTACGGATGAACCAGCGAGCATCACCAATCGATTCGGATGACACCAGAATGCGTTCAGCGTTCATGCCGTCAAGAATGTAGCGAAAGCCTTTGCCCTCTTCGCCAATGAGATTCTCGGCAGGTACCCGAGCACCCTCGAAAAACACTTCGGTGGTGTTGTGATTGGTCATGGCCTTTAAGGGCCTTATCTCCAACCCTTTGCCCAGGCATTCCCGAATATCAACCAAAAATACCGAAAGCCCTTCGGTTTTCTTCTTAACCTCATCAAGCGGCGTGGTGCGCGCAAGCAGCAGCATCAGGTCGGAATACAAGGCGCGCGAGGTCCAGACCTTTTGACCATGAATCACATAGTGATCCCCATCGCGCACTGCGCGGGTCTTTAGCCGGGTGGTGTCAGAGCCAGTGGTGGGCTCGGTGACACCAAAGGCCTGCAGGCGAAGCTCGCCGCTGGCGATTTTCGGCAGGTATCGACGTTTCTGTTCTTCTGAGCCGTGGCGAAGCAGCGTACCCATGATGTACATCTGCGCATGCGCGGCTGCCGCGCTGCAGCCCTCTGCATGGATTTCTTCCAGGATGATGGAGGCAGCGCGTAGCGGCAGGCCCGCACCACCATATTCTTCGGGGATGAGCGCTGCCAGATAGCCGGCATCCGTCATCGCCTGAACAAACTCGGAGGGGTACGCTTCGCGTGCCTCCAGATCACGCCAGTATTTGCCGGGAAAATCCTGGCAGATGCGGCGTACGCTTTCCCGGATGTCGGGGTAGTCTTCGCCCAGCGGAATGCTGACACCTGCCTGATCGGCGGCGCTTGCCTGATGTGACCCCATGGTTTGATCTCCTCCGTTTACTTGCCTTTGAAGACAGGCTTTCTTTTTTCGTTGAACGCGCGAATTCCCTCGTAGCGGTCTTCGGTTTCGATCAGGTGGTTGTACGCCTCGACTTCAAACCGGTAGGCGGTTTTGAGTTCCATCTGCAGGCCGAAATGAATTGATTTTTTCGCCTGGCGAACCGAGAGCGGCGCGTTACCCGCAATGGCGCGCGCTGTTTCCAGCACTGCAGGCATGAGCTCGGCCGGCTCGCAGACGCGATTGACCAGTCCCCATTCAGCGGCCTGCTGCGCGCTGAAGGGCTTGGCGGTAAGAATGATTTCTTTCGCGCGGCGCTCGCCCACCGCACGCGGCAGGTTTTGCGTGCCGCCGCCGCCCGGCATGATGCCGATCGATACCTCGGTGAGGGCAAAGCGCGCGGTGCTGGTTGCATAGAGAAAATCACAGGCCAGCGCGGTTTCAAGTCCGCCAGCATAGGCATGACCATTGATGGCCGCAATGATGGGCACCGGCACTTCTACCAGCGTCCAATAGGCACGCTCAAACAGCTCATGTTGCGCGACCCACTGCTGCTTGGTCATGCCATTTCGCTCTTTCAGGTCGCCGCCCGCGCAGAATATTTTTTCGCCAGCACCCGTGAGAATGGCGCAGCGCACATCACCCGCATCGTCGGTGAGCCTGCGCCACAAATCGAGCATGTCATGACCCATCTGGGTGTTGATGGCGTTGGCAACTTCCGGACGGTTCAGGGTGATGAGGAGCACATGCGGCTCGATCATCTCGAGCTTGAGCGTGGCGTAGTTTGGAAAGTTCATTCGAAGGGTCCTGAGGTTTGGGTCGAATGTTTGGATCAGACGTTGAACCGGAAATGCATCACATCGCCATCGCGCAGCACGTAGTCTTTGCCTTCCAGGCGCATCTTGCCTTTGTCTTTGGCGCCGTTTTCGCCCTTGCACGCGATGTAGTCGTCGTAAGCGATGGTTTCGGCACGGATAAAGCCGCGTTCGAAGTCGGTGTGAATCACGCCAGCCGCCTGGGGGGCGGTGGCGCCAACACGTACAGTCCAGGCCCGCACCTCTTTTTCGCCGGCGGTGAAGTAGGTTTGCAGGCCCAGCAGCTTGAATGCTGCGCGAATCACGCGGTTCAGGCCCGGCTCTTCCATACCAATGTCTGACAGGAACACCATCTTGTCGTCATCGGACAGATCGGCAATTTCGGCCTCGATCGCGGCGCACACCGGTACCACGACCGAGTTTTCGGTCGCCGCATGCCGCATGACCGCTTCAAGGTGCGGATTGTTGGTGAAGCCCCCTTCTTTTACGTTCGCCACGTACATCGTGGGCTTGGCCGTGATCAGACAGAGTGGCTTCAACACTGCTTTTTCTTCGTCGTACAGGTCGAGCGAGCGCACGGGCTTGGCCTCGTTGAGCACGACAAGACATTTTTCGAGCACGGCGACCAGCCGCTGCGCCTCTTTGTCGCCGCCTGCTCGCGCCACCTTGGTGTAGCGCACCAGCGCCTTGTCGACGGTGGCCAGATCGGCAAGCGCCAGCTCGGTGTTGATGATCTCGATATCGGAGAGCGGATCGATCTTGCCGCTCACGTGGATCACGTTGCTGTCTTCAAAGCAGCGCACCACATGTACGATCGCATCGGTTTCGCGGATATTGGCGAGGAACTGATTGCCCAGCCCTTCGCCTTTGGAGGCACCGGCTACCAGCCCGGCGATGTCAACAAACTCAACCGTGGCAGGCATCACGCGCTGAGGTTTCACCAGCCCGGCGAGCGCCGCCAGGCGCGGATCGGGGACTTCGACGATGCCAACATTCGGCTCGATCGTGCAGAAGGGATAGTTTTCTGCGGCGATCCCGGCTTTGGTCAGCGCGTTGAAGAGCGTGGACTTGCCGACGTTGGGTAGGCCGACGATTCCGCATTTGAGCGACATGACAATTCCTTCGGAGCTGCTCGCGGTGACCGTACCGCGGCGAGGAGCGTCATTGTACTGACCCGAATCAGCCCGCGAGCCGGCGCAACACCCTGACGTGGAGCGGCCGGACGAAGCTTGCGCCGCCTGGCCCCATGAAGGGCGCGAATGCTGTGCGCACTTCAGCGATTTTGTCGTCGTCGAGCCGATGGTCCGCGTAGCTCGGCCGCATCTGCTTGGTTTCGAATTCCTCGAAATTGGCAAAGGTGCTGGAGAGCCCGAAGCGCCGGTTGCTCACCTGCTCCCAGCGGCCGGCCTGTGACAAGGCGTCATCGAGCGCCTTCTGCGCTGCCGCGCGCACCACGCCCTCGTCGTTGAAGAGCCGGATCAGCGAGTTGAACGCGCCGCCGTAGACGGGCTCGGAGACATAGAACAGACCGCCCGGCTTGAGCACCCGAGCGACCTCGCCGATCGCCTGGCCGATCATGGGCATGGGCACATGGTGCAGCGACTTCAGCATGATCGCCAGATCAAAGCTCGCATCGGCAAACGGCACCGCCTGCGCGCCCGACTCGATGAACTCGATACCGGGCTGTGGGCTGGCGATGTTCTTGCGATGTTGGACCGCGTCGATCTCAAGCGCTGCGATGGAACAGCGCGGAAACCGCGTGATGAGCCGGCGGGCCATCTGCGCCGGGCCGCAGCCCAGTTCGATGATGCGCTGTGCATCGAGCCGGGCGATGGCATTGAGCTCATCCAGTTCGTCGGCAATCAGCGGTACCTGGTCGGGGTCGGCGAGGGTCATTGCAATACCTTGCTTTCAGAAGGACGCTGACGGTAGCGCTGCTTGCGGGTTCGGGTCAAGGCAGCAGTCCAGATCAATGCCGCAGGGCGACGAGATTGCATCGTTCGCCAACAATGCCTAACCTAGCGAGCATCATGGCACCCACTCTGGACGGTAAGCTGGTCGTTGCGATTTCTTCGCGCGCGGTATTCGATTTCGAGGAAGAAAATCGCGTGTTCGAGGGGGGCGACGCACAGGCCTACATGGCGCTCCAGCGCGATCGGCTCGAGCAGCCCGCCTCGCCAGGCGTTGCCCATGCGCTGGTGAAAAAGCTGCTGGCGTTCGATGCGCCTGATTGTGCGCCGCAGGCTCGGCGTATCGAGGTGGTGGTGTTGTCTCGAAATGATCCGGTGAGCGGTCTGCGTGTGTTTCGTTCAGCACGCCATGAAGGCTTGCGGCTTGAGCGAGGCGTCTTTACCAGCGGACGAACGCCCTGGCCCTATCTGGTGCCGCTTGCAGCCAACCTGTTCCTGTCAGCCAATGCCGACGACGTGCGCGCCGCGCTGATTGCGGGATTTCCTGCCGCGCGCGTGTTCCCCGAATCGGTCAAGGCCTCTGAGTCGCATCCCGATGAAATTCGAATCGCCTTCGACGGCGACGCGGTGTTGTTCTCGGATGAATCCGAGCGCGTGTTTCAGGCCAATGGCCTGGATGCATTCCAGCGCCACGAGGCGGATCGCGCCGCGAGCCCATTACCGCCAGGACCTTTCAAGCCCCTCCTCGAGGCGCTGCACAGGCTGCGCATGGCGGGCTCGAATGCCCCGACGATGCGAATCCGAACCGCACTCGTTACCGCGCGGAGCGCGCCTGCGCATGAACGCGCAATCCGCACGCTCATGGCCTGGGGTGTAGGCGTGGATGAGGCGATGTTTCTGGGTGGGCTGGGCAAGGGCCCATTTCTGAAAGAGTTCGAGCCCGATTTCTTTTTTGATGACCAGACCGGCCATGTTCAGCAGGCCGCGCGCTTTGGTCCAGCGGGGCATGTACCGGCGGGCGTCGCCAACGAACACCGTTAGCGGGTCAGCTCCGTGGTGCGGTATGCAGCCGCTTCATCGCTTGCTCGAGACGTCCGGCAAGCAGATCGGGAACGGCATCGAGCCCCGCATCAATCGCCTGATCAATTTTTGCGCGATCGTCTCGAGAGGGACGATGCAGCACGAAGTCGACCACCGCCTGCTCGAGCGCGAGCGTGCGTGGATGACCAATACCGAGTCGCATCCGCCAGAACTCGGCCGACCCCAGCCTGGCGGTGATGTCCTTCAGGCCGTTGTGACCCGCATGACCGCCACCCTGCTTCAGCTTGGCCATTCCAGGCATCAGATCGAGTTCATCGTGCACCACCAGAATGGACTCAGGCGTCACCCTATAAAAGCCGGCAAGCGCTGCGACCGCCTGGCCTGAGCGGTTCATGAAGGTGGTGGGCTTGATCAGGTAAACCGGCTCGCCTGCCGCGGTGATTCGTGCGACATCACCAAAAAATTTGCTCTGGCGTGAAAACGAAGCCGAGTGCGCCCGTGCGAGCGCATCGACAAACCAGAAGCCTGCGTTATGCCGGGTGTCGTCGTACTCAGGGCCGACATTGCCGAGGCCGGCAATCAGACGGATACCGTTCATTGCAGTGTCGCCACAGGGGCCGCATGGGCGCCCCGTGGCGATAAGCCAGCCGTCAGTGCGTTACTTCTTGGCGGCGGGCTTGGCTGCGGGCGCCGCCTTGGCAGCGGGTGCGCCTTTGGCGGCAGCGGGTGCGGCAGCTGCCGACTCGGACGGCGCCTCTTCTGCGCCCGGAATCGTGACTGTGACGATGACCGGGTTTTCCTTGCTGCGCAGCACCGGCGACACGCCCTCTGGGAAGCGGATGTCGCGCACATGCAGCGGCTTACCGGCTTCGAGACCGCTGAGGTCGACATCAATAAAGCCAGGCAGGTCTTTGGGCAGGCAGGTGATGTCGATTTCGGTGAGCACATGGCCGACGATACCCGCCGACTGCTTGACCGCAGGCGAGGCTTCCTGGTTACGGAAGTGCAGCGGTACCCGCATGTGAATCGGCCGATCGGGCGCTACGCGCTGGAAGTCGATGTGCATGACCTGCTGGCGGTACGGATGCCACTGGATATCGCGCAACAGCACCTGCTCGGAGCGGCCGTCGAGCTCCATCTCGAGGATGGAAGAGTGGAAAGCCTCGACGCGCAGCGCGTGATAGAGCGGGTTGTGCTCGATGGCGATTGGCGTGGGCTGCTGATCGGTTCCGCCATAGAGGATGCCCGGAACCTGATGGCTACGACGCAGGCGGCGGCTCGCACTCGATCCCTGCTCTTTTCGTGTGGTGGCGACGACTTTCATCGTGCACTCCTTTCAAACGCGAGCCTCTCGACTCGCTTAAACCCGGAACCCGCGACCAGGACACCGGGTGTTGCTGATACGCCCGACGCTTTGAAACGACGAGCACCAAAAAAACGATGAATCTGTACTGCGTGCCGAACCCTGTATCAGTCGACGAACAGTGACGAAACGGAGTCGGCGCGGTTGATGCGCAGAATGGTTTCCGCAAACAGCTGCGCGCATGACAGAACGCGGATTTTGCCGCAGGCGCGCGCCGCTTCCGAGAGCGGAATCGTGTCGATCACGACCAGCTCATCGAGCGCGGGATCTTTCACGCGGTCCACCGCAGCGCCTGACAGCACCGGATGCGTGCAGTAGGCAAGCACGCGCTTGGCGCCGTGCTCTTTGAGCGCCGCCGCTGCTTTGACCAGCGTGTTGGCCGTGTCGACGATGTCGTCCATGATCACGCAGGTTCGGTTTGATACATCGCCGATGATGTTCATTACCTCGGCCACATTGGCCTTGGGGCGACGCTTGTCGATGATGGCGAGATCGGAGTCAATGCGCTTGGCGATGGCCCGTGCGCGCACGACGCCCCCCACATCAGGCGAGACCACCAGCATGTCGTCGTAGGGCGACTTGTGCAGATCGGCAAGCATGACCGGCGCCGCATAGATGTTGTCGACCGGGATATCGAAGAAGCCCTGAATCTGATCGGCGTGCAGGTCCATAGTAAGGACGCGATCAACGCCAGCGATCTGCAGCATGTTGGCGACCACCTTGGCGCTGATGGCCACACGCGATGAGCGCACGCGTCGGTCCTGCCGCGCGTATCCGAAATAGGGCAGGGCCGCGGTGATTCTGCCGGCCGAAGCGCGCTTGAGCGCGTCGACCATGATCATGACTTCCATCAGGTTGTCGTTGGTCGGCGCGCAGGTGGGCTGGACAACAAACACGTCTTTGCCGCGGACGTTTTCCAGAATCTCGACCATTGCTTCGCCATCCGAAAACCGGCTGACGGTGGCTTTGCCAAGCTTGATGTGGAGATGGTGCGCGATGTCTGTGGCAAGCCGGGGATTGGCATTGCCGGTGAACACCATCAGACCCTCAGGCGACAGCGACTCCGCATGACGACGGTATCCTGAAAGCATCGAGCCACCTGAAGAATCGAGAGTAAGAAAGCTGGGCGTTGCTCAATAATGGCAAGCAACGCGAGAACTTTGGCTGGGGAGGTAGGATTCGAACCTACGCATGCCGGAATCAAAATCCGGTGCCTTAACCAACTTGGCGACTCCCCAACGTGGTGATGCTGCCGACGTTGACCCGGTTACTACGCATCCGGGCGAATCGAGGCACTTCAGACAAACGCCCACGAATGGAGCGGGTGCCGCGCTACCGACCGACCAACATGGATGGAAGCACTTTTACTTAGCCTGCCGCCGGATTCAAGAAACTGAACGACAGCGGAAAGTTGATCTTGAGGAACCGGCATGAAAACCGTAGAGCCCGACCCGCTCATGCGGGGAAGCTCTGGAGCGATTTCGAATCGGTGCGCTGCTTCGCGAAGTGCAACTAATGCCGCTTCAACGCTAGCCTCAAGGCGCATGGCTACCGGCTCGAGATCGTTCCTTCCACAAAAGACCGACCGGCCTTGCAAAAGACTGTCGATTTTGAGCGGTTTCGAATCACGTGTCAAACCAGGGTCAGTGAACACCCTGGGCGTTGATACCCCGACTCCGGGGGCAACCAGCACATAGCTTCGAGGCGGTTGTGGGCAGGCCTGAAGCTGGTCGCCGACCCCGGTGGCGTAAGCGGTCTGGCCGAAGATGAAGAACGGGACATCGGCGCCCAGCCGCAGGCCAATCTGTGCAAGTTCGTCGCGGGTAAGTCCAAGCGTCCAGAGCCGGTTCAGGCCCAGCAGAACGGTTGCGGCATCGGAGCTGCCACCGCCTACGCCGCCCCCAATCGGAATACGCTTGTTCAGGCCGATATCGACCCCCAGTGGGCAGCTGGTGTGCTCGGCAAGCAGCTTTGCAGCGCGAACCGTCAGATCATGTTCGGGTGCGATGCCTGGCAGTGGGTCGATCCGGCCAATCAGGCCGTCGTCGCGCAACCGCAGATCGATGCGATCGCTCAGATCGATCATCTCGAAAACGGTTTCAAGAAGATGGTAACCGTCGCTGCGTCGACCGGTGACGTGCAGGAACAGATTCAGCTTGGCCGGCGCAGGCAGGTTCCGGAGTTCGGCGATCACGATGCGGAATCAACGACCAGGCGAAGCCGGAGGCGGCGGTCTGCGGCGACGCCCTGCCCTGGCCACGACAGTTGAAGTGTCCGGACCACGCGATCGTCGAGCCAGCCATCGACACGAATATCCCAGCCGGACTCGTGACCTGCCCATTGGTTTCCCGGATTGACTGTGCCAGCCGACCCAAAACGGCCCTGCAGCCAGGCTGGAAGCCGCTGCACCGGGACGCGCCAGCCAAACAGTTGCTCGGTCAAAAGCTCGACCGAGGGCGCCTGATGGCTGCGGCCCTGATTGTCGGTCAGCCGGGCGCCCTGCGCGTCGGCCTGTGCCTGCGCGATCATCTGCCCGATTGGGCTGGAAAGTTCGAGCAGTGTCTGCCCCGCGCGTTGCAGTAACCTGAATCGACCGCTTGCGGATTGCTCGTCGCCCGCTGCGCCGGGGACGCGATACACCGCCGAGAAGCGTCCGGTCCATTCGGACGGGTCCGCCGCGGGACGTTCGCCGGATGCGGTGCTTGCGGGGTCGGGAGGGATGACCGCGCAGCCGGAAACTGCTGCTGCAGCCGCGATTCCGATGAGCCAACCGCGCCGGGTCATACTGCAGAGTGATGGATCGGATTGGCGAGTGGCTGCCGGTGAGTCCCGTAAGCCCACGCTCATGGCGAAACGTTCAACCGCTGCAGCGTTTCACGCAATACATCGTTGCTAGGCTCGCGGCTGCCGGCGTCGCGCCAGAGCTGTCTGGCCTCATCGGGCATTCCGGCCTTCCAGAGGACTTCACCGAGATGTACACCGATTTCAACATCGGGCCGTAGCGCGTAGGCCTTGCGTAGATAGCGAATTGCGCCCTCGAGATCGCCGCGCCTGAACAGCACCCAGCCCATGCTGTCGAGGATATGCGCATCGTCAGGTGCGAGCTCGAGCGCCTTCTCGATCAGCCGCTGCGCTTCAGAGAGTCGCAGATTGCGGTCTGCGAGCGTGTAGCCCAGTGCGTTGTAGGCGTGCGCGTGATCGGGCTTGGCCTCGATCAGTTTTCGCAGGCTTGCCTCGAGCACATCGATTCGATTGATCTTCTCAGCGGCCATCGCATGGTCATAGAGCAGATCGGTGTCATCGGGCAGGCGCTTGAGCCCGTCGTCTAACACTTTGAACGCGTCGGCATAGCGCCCGGCCTCGCGCAGCACCTGCGCCTGAACCGCAATGAGGCGCGAGCGCATGCGCGCTTCGTCTACTGCGGGTTCGCGCAGTAACGCGAGCGCTTCGTCGACGCGCTTGAGCCGCCCCAGCAGCAACGCCTGACGGATTCGTGCGACATCGGCCTGCTCGCCCGCGTCGACGCGCGCATACCAGCGAATGGCGTCTTCATAACGCTTGTCTTCTTCAGCGATCTGCCCCATGAAGAGCATGGCGATCGCATTGTCGCGCGCGATGTCGGCGGGCAGGTCGATGTAGCGCTGCAGATACTGTTGCGCGACGCCGTTTTGGCCCGCCTGAGCTGCAACCTGTGCCAGCGAGAAAAGAATGACCGGGTTATCCGGATCTTGAGCGAGTGCGGCCTCGAACTGCTTTTGCGCATCATCGACTCGCCCTGCCTGTAGCAGCAGGCGGGCCAGCGTGAAGCGCGCCTCGAGTGACTTGGGCTCGCGAACCAGGAACTGTTCGAGCAGAGTAAGCGCCCTTGGAAGTCCGCCCTGCGCGCGCGCGGCGAGCCGCGCAGCCATGACGGCCGCGCTTTCATCATTGGGTGCAAGCCGGTGCGCTTCCGCAGCCTCGGCCGCGGCGCGGTCGTGCGCTTCAGCGGCTGATGCGATCGCGGCAAGCGCGAGCCGGGCAGCCGCCACATTTTGGTCGGGTGCGGAAAGGCGCTCGAGCATTGCGAGCGCCTGCTTTTTGTCGGGTGCACGCAGCAGCGCAGCCTGCAGGCTCTCATACGTCTGAGCAAGCGTTCCGTCTCGCCTTGCCCGCTCGAGTCGAGTACGTAAGGACGGCTCTGCCGTGCTGAGCGCGCCGGTGCTGAGTTGCAGCGCCTCGACGGTCTGGCCCGCAAGCCGCGAATTGGGTTCAAGCTCTAGCCATAAGCGTGCAGCGGTGAGCGCGCGATCGGGAGAGCGTGCTGCAAGCGACAGTTCGGCCGCGCGCTGCGCCAGTCGCGGGTCACGCGTGCGGCGTGCCAGCGCGAGATAGGTTGCCGCGGCACTGCCCACTTCGCCGCGCTGCGCGGCGATTTCCGCAGCCAGCACCTGAAACAGGATTTGCGGCGACAGGTCGACCTCGGGCAGCGGACGAGCTGGACGATTTGTCGAAGCAGAGGAAGGATCCGGGGCGCCACTCGGCGGTGTCTGCGCGAGCGCGCTGCCACTCAGGCAGGCGAGCAGGGCCACCGACAGGATGCTGGACATCAGCGGGCCGAGACGTCGGCCGGGTTCAATCATGGCGCGTAGGGGAAAGGTAATGAGGGTTGAGGGCGGATCGGCCTGTTGGGAGCAGGCTGACCCATGGGCGGATGGTAGGTTCAATTACACTGCCTCGCAAGCAAGGTCCTGAATCCGTTGTAGCCAATGCCTGAATTACCCGAAGTTGAAGTGGTGCGTCGAGGACTCGGCGCGCGCGTGGCCGGAGCAACCGTAGCGCGAGTGCAGGTACGCGAACGGAGGTTACGCTGGCCCGTTCCTGATTCGCTCGCGTCGCAGCTGCCGGGGTGCACGCTGCGCGGGTTGGATCGACGCGGGAAATACCTTTTGTTTGATTTTGGCGCCGGGACGCTGATCGTGCATCTGGGCATGTCGGGCACCCTGCGATGGTTTAGCGAGCCGCCCGCACTCGTACCGCATGATCATGTAGACATCCTGACCGACCGAGGGTTGCTGCGCTATAACGATCCGAGGCGCTTCGGTGCAATGCTGTGGCATCAGCCCGAGCAGGGGCCCTTGGCTTCTCATCCGCTTCTCGCAAGCCTCGGCATTGAGCCCTTTGATGAACGGTTCAATGGTCAGTGGTTGTATCAGGCCTCGCGCGAACGACGCGTGGCAGTCAAGCAGTGGCTGCTGGCAGGGCAGTGCGTGGTGGGGGTTGGCAACATCTACGCATCAGAGAGTCTGTTTCGCGCAGGCATCCGACCAACGGTCGCCGCGAGGCGGCTGTCGCTCGCCCGCTGCGAGCGGCTTGCACAAGCCATCCGAGACACGCTCAGCAACGCTATCGAGCGCGGCGGCAGCAGCCTTCGCGACTTTGTCGCCTCGGATGGCAGTGGCGGGTATTTTCAGCTGGACTGTGGTGTCTACGGACGGGCGGGCGAACCGTGCAGAGTGTGTGCGAGCCCGATCAGGCTGATCCGTCAGCAGCAGCGGGCCACCTATTTCTGCACAAGCTGTCAGCCGCGCTAAGCCCGGGATCTGACCGTTCCGATGAAATCTCAGGCCGGATTCGCAGCGCGTATCGTCAGCTGGCAGGCGCGCCACGGTCGCCATGATCTGCCCTGGCAGTCGAACCGAGACCCCTACCGTATCTGGTTGTCTGAAGTGATGCTGCAGCAAACCCAGGTGCGAACGGTGATTCCGTACTACCTGCGCTTTCTCGAGCAGTTTCCCGATGTGGCAGCGCTCGCCTCGGCGCCGCTCGAGAGGGTGATGGAGCTTTGGAGCGGGTTGGGCTATTACAGCCGCGCGCGCAACCTGCATCGATGCGCGCAGACCATTGTTGCCGCGCATGGCGGACGCTTTCCGGCCTCGTCTTCAGCGCTTGCCGAGTTACCCGGCGTGGGCCGATCCACGGCCGCCGCGATTGCTGCGTTCGCGTTTGGCGAGCGCGCGGCGATTCTCGATGGCAACGTCAAGCGCGTACTCTGCCGGCATTTTGGCGTGGAGGGCTGGCCCGGTGAACGCCAGGTAGAAGCGCAGCTGTGGGCGATCGCGCAGCGCGAGCTGCCGCAGACCGGTATCGAGCCTTACACCCAGGGTCTGATGGACCTGGGCGCGCAGACCTGTGTCAGGACGCGACCACAATGCGACCAGTGCCCGGTTGCCGCAAGCTGCGTGGCGCGTGCCACCGGGCGTCAGTCGAGCCTGCCCGCGGGCAGGCCGGCTCGCGCGACACCCGTTCGTGAAATCTGCTGGGCGGTGATTGTTCAGAAGCAGTTTGTGCTGCTTGAGCGCCGGCCGCCCGCAGGCATCTGGGGTGGACTATTGAGCCTGCCCGAGATACCGGTGACTGAGATCGAGCACGTGGCTGCGCAGGTCGCGAGCCGCTTCGGTGTCACCGTTGCAAGCTGTCACACGCTTTCGCCGGTGCGTCACGCATTCACGCACTTTCGGCTGATCGCCCATCCGGTACTCATCGAAGTGACCCATGCCGCGCGACTGGCCGCCGATGCGCCGCATCAGTGGTTTGAACGGCCGACAGTGGGGCAGCTGGCGCTTGCGCAACCGGTTCGGACGCTCTTGCTGAACTTGTCCGAGCAGTCGAAAGCGCAGGCGCCGCTGCTCTGATCAGATGATCTGCTCGCGCGACAGGACTTCGTGGATCAGCGCGAGTCGGCGTAGCGGATCGGTGAGTTCCATCAGCATCTGACGCGACGGCATAGAGAGCGGCAGCAGCTCGGCCAGGCGATTCGCGACCCAGCCGGCGGATTCCGGTGCGAAAGGCTCGGCGAGAATGCGGCGCGCAGGCTCTGGCTCACGCGCGCAGATATCGTCGATCGCGCGCCGAATCAGGTGCGCGCAGGCTACAAGGTCGTCTGGTACCGGTAAGACTGGATCGTCTGCAATCGGTTCCACCTGTGCGCGAATCAGCCCATTGGGCTGCACACTGCGGCTCAGCACAGTGAACCGGCTGACACCCACGGTACGCAACTGAAGCACACCGGGTTCAGTCATATCCCAATCATCGATTCGAGCGGTGCAGCCTATCGCCTCGTGGTCGGCGGGCGTTCCTACCTCGCGCCCCTGCGTGATCAGACAGACGCCAAATGGCCGCGAGGTATTCATGCATTCGCGGACCATATCCATGTAGCGTGCTTCGAAGATTCGAAGCGGCAGCACGCCACCTGGAAACAGCACTGTGCCAAGCGGAAAGATCGGTAGCAGATCGGCAGAATCGGTCATCGGTGTGCGGCACCCGCATGCTCGCGCATCGCAATGCCTCGATGCCGCACCAGCACCTGCTCGCGATCGCGAAACGTCGCAGCCAGGCGCTCAACGCAGTAGACCGAGCGATGCTGCCCGCCGGTGCAGCCCACCGCAATCGTCAGGTAGCTGCGGTTCTCAAGGATGTAGTGCGGCAGCCAGTTTTCGAGAAACCGGGTGATATCGCTCACCATCTGCTGAACCGCAGCGATACCGTCGAGATAGCTGGCCACCGGCTGATCGAGACCATTGAGTGGGCGCAGCTGCGGCACATAAAACGGATTGGGTAGGCAGCGGACATCGAACACCAGGTCTGCATCAAGCGGTACGCCAGTCTTGTAAGCGAATGACTCAAAGAGCAGGGTAAGGGCCGCCCGCTCCGAGCCTACAACGTCGCGTACCCAGGTACGAAGCACATTGGGTTGCAGATCGCTGGTATCGATGGACAACCCGAGCCCTTGAAGTTCTGCGAGCAGCTCGCGTTCCCGATCGATGGACTCGGTGAGCGTGGGTACCGTCGGGCTTTCGTTGGCCAACGACATGGGGTGCCGTCTACGCGTTTCGGAGTAGCGCTGCACCAGCGTGTCATTGCGCGCATCAAGAAACAGCACCTTGACGTCGTGACCAAACCGTCCGAGCCCATGAACCAGCGAGGGTAGTTCCGCGAGTTCGTGACCGCCGCGTGAATCAATGGCAACGGCGACGCGCTCAGCACCTTGTTCGTTCAGGTGGCCGATGACTTCCTGCAGGAATCGCACAGGCAGGTTGTCGATACAGAAATAGCCATCGTCTTCGAGCACCCTAAGGGCGATCGATTTACCAGATCCGGAGAGCCCGGTGATCAGAATGACGCGCACGTCTCGATCTTACGCGAGGAGAAAGGCGTGCATGACGCAAGCCTTCAGCCGCCTCCGGTTTCAATCATCTGGCGCTGACGCTCGACGAAATCGCCCATCGTGTCAAAGCCGCGCAGCTGAAGGACAGTGCTTCGCACGGCGGCCTCGGTGAGCACCGCCAGATTTCGGCCCGCCGCGACCGGGATCACCACTTTGCGAATCGGCACGCCCAGAACCTGCTGCGTGAGCGCCTCAAGCGGCAGGCGCTGGTATTCGTTTTCCATGGTGCTGCGGCGGACCAGATGAACGATCAGCTTAAGTTTCATTTTCGGACGTACGGCGGTTTCGCCGAAGATCGTTCGAATATCGAGCAGGCCCAGCCCCCGCACTTCAAGCAGATTGCGTAGTAGAGGCGGGCAGCGGCCCTCAACGGTATGGGGTGCGATGCGACTCAGGTCGACGACATCGTCGGCCACCAGGCCGTGGCCGCGACTGATCAGCTCGAGCGCGAGCTCGCTCTTGCCAAGGCCTGATTCGCCAGAGATCAGTACGCCCATGCCAAGCACGTCCATCATCACGCCATGCATCTGGCAGGATTCGGCGGCGGCTTTACCGAGGTAGTGGCGCAGCGTGTCGATGACGCGTGCGGCCGACTGCGGGCTTGCAATAAGGGGTAGTCGATCGCGCGTGGCCGCCTCGATCAGTGAGTCAGTCGCCTGCAGCCCATCGGCAATGATCACGGCGGGAGGATGTCCCGCAATCAGATCCGCGAGGATTCCCTGCTGGTGAGCGGCTTCATGCCGCAGGAAAAAATCCAGTTCAGGCTGACCGAATACGTGGATGCGATTCGGGTGGATCAGATTCAGGTGGCCGATCAGATCGGCGGGTTCGGCTGCAGTACGCGCCACTTCGCGTGCTTCGCCAGGCCGCCCGGTAATCCAGGAGAGGCCGAGCTCGGCAGCATTTGCGGTAAACAGATCAGCGACGGTGACGCTCATCGCGTGCCTCGGTTAGACGGAAACTGCGCGAGCTTAGCGGTTTCGGCGCGCATTGCGCGCGTCCAATCCCAATAGGAGGACTCAGGCCGCGGGCCGACACGGCTCCCATACCGCGAGCGCCTGGTAGAGCCGGTCGCAATCGGCCTCGCAGTTCATCTGGCCGCGCATGGAGGGGTCTGATAGCAGCTCAGCAACCTCGGACAGAATTTCGAGATGCTCTTCCGTGGCGTGTTCGGGAACCAGCAGAAATACCAGCAATGACACGGGCTGTCCGTCGGGAGCGTCAAAGGCGATCGGCTCGGTGAGCCGAATGACTGCGGCACGCGCCTCGCGCAAACCCTTGATACGACCGTGCGGAATGGCCACCCCCTCGCCGAGCCCGGTTGAACCGAGTCGTTCGCGTGCAAACAGCGAGTCGAAAACCCGGCTCCGCTCAATGCCGTAGAGGTTTTCGAACAGCAGCCCCACCTGTTCAAAGAGGCGCTTCTTGCTTGTCACCGCCATTCCAACCACAACATTGGCTGGTGCAAGCAACCGGGTCAGTCGACTCATGGAGGGATACTCCGCGGCTCAGCCGGCGGAGGCGTCGGCAGGACCGTTCGATCGGATCGTTGATCGATCCGGTTGAAAAAAGTGCTGCGAGTATACAAGCGTCCTGGATTCCCGACGAGAACGTTTGCTGCGACGCAATATGCCCGAATGTTGCAACGCGCCACGGTTGATTTCAGCGCTTAGCTGTTGCGGCCGTGCCACGCGTCGCGGGGCCGATCGGTTGACTAGAGCGATTTGCGCTGGGCGACCGCCGGGATACGAAGCGACTCGCGGTACTTGGCGACGGTGCGGCGCGCGACCACGAAGCCCTGTTCGCCGAGCATATCGGCGATCTGACTGTCGGAGAGCGGCCGGCGGCCATCCTCGGCGGCAATCAGCTGCTTGATCAGCGCCCGGATCGCGGTGCTCGATGCGGCACCGCCCGTGTCGGTGGCGACATGGCTCCCAAAGAAATATTTGAGCTCGAAAGTTCCATGCGGTGTGAGCATGTACTTCTGCGTAGTGACCCTAGAAATCGTGGACTCGTGAAGGTCGAGCGTATCGGCGATCTCGCGCAGCACGAGGGGGCGCATGGCTACCGCACCATGTGAAAAGAAGCCGCGTTGGCGCTCGACGATCGCCTGCGACACGCGCAGGATGGTCTCGAACCGCTGCGCGATGTTTTTGATCAGCCACCTGGCCTCCTGGAGCGGCCCGGCCAGGTTGCCGGCAGCGCTGCCACGGTTGCGGCGCAGGATATCGGCATACATGTCGTTCACCCGCAGTTTCGGCATCACGTCGGGATTAAGCGCCGCAGTCCAGCCCGCGCGGGTTCGCCGAACGATCACATCGGGTACGACATAGCCGGTGTCATCGGACCCGAAGCGCGAGCCCGGTCTGGGCTCCAGGCTTCGGATCAGCGTGTGCGCCTGCCGCAGCGTCTCTTCGTCGCACTGCAGCACGCGTTTGAGGCGCACGAAGTCGCGCGCTGCAAGCAGTTCGAGATGGTCGGTGATGACGGCGCGTGCGAGCGCTTTGGCCTCCGGCTGATCATGACCGGACTGGGCGAGTTGCAGCAGCAGGCATTCGCGCAGGTCGCGGGCGCCGACCCCTGGCGGATCGAAACTCTGCAGCAGCCGGAGCGCGGCCGCGACCTCATCGGGATCGATCTCGAGTTCAGCGGGCAGCGCCTCGCGGAATTCGTCGAGCCCGGTTGTCAGAATGCCATCGCGATTGAGTTCATCGATCAGCAGATCAACCAGCGCACGGTCGCGTCGCTCGAGGCGCGTTGCCGCGAGTTGTTCCCGCAGATGTTCGGCAAGCGACACGCTGGCGCCTGCGAGCTGGGGGAATTCGCGCTCGTCGTCATCGTCGTTTTGCGACCTGGAGCCAGAGTCATGTCCCCAGTCGACAGGTCCCTCATCGCCTTCGCCGGTGCTGCTGCTGCTCTCCCGATCGGCTTCGCCCTCGTCAGCCTCGCCGCGGGTTCCCGTTTCAGCCGGGCTACCACCCAGATCCGACAGTCCAACGGGTAGCGGCTGGTCAAGCGTACCGCTTGCCGAAATGCTGACGCACTCGCCGAGTGGGTCATCTTCACGCTCGAGCAGCGGATTTTCCGCCAGCATCTGCTCGATCTCCTGATTGAGTTCGAGCGTCGACAGCTGCAACAACCGAATGGATTGCTGAAGCTGTGGCGTAAGCGCGAGCTGCTGGCTAAGTTTGAACTGAAGAGCGGTTTTCATCAGGGCCTGGTGTTGCGACGAGCCCGCCCGCCGCTGCGCTACATCGAAAAATGTTCGCCGAGGTAGTAGCGCCGCACATCGTCGTTTTCGACGACTTCGTCGGGCCGACCGAAAGCAAGAACGGTACCATCACGAATGATATAGGCCCTGTCACAGATGCCAAGCGTTTCCCTGACGTTGTGGTCTGTGATTAACACTCCGATGCCTCGATCCTTCAGAAAACGGACAATTCGCTGAATTTCGAGTACCGCAATCGGATCAACGCCGGCAAACGGTTCATCGAGCAGTACAAACCGGGGCGAATTCGCAAGCGCCCGTGCGATTTCCACTCTGCGCCGCTCGCCACCTGACAGCGATAACGCGGTATTGGAACGGATATGCCCGATCTGCAGTTCCTCGATCAGCCGATCGAGCCTGCGCTTGATTTCGGCCTTATCAAGCGGGGCACCCGAGGCATCCTGCTGAAGCTCGAGCACCGCAGTGATGTTTTCTTCAACCGTCAGCTTGCGAAACACCGACGCTTCCTGCGGCAGGTAGGCCAAGCCGAGTCGGGCGCGTCGATGGATCGGCAGCCGTCCGATGGGCCTATCGTCCAGCGTGATGCTGCCACCATCACACGGCACGAGACCGACGATCATGTAGAAGCAGGTGGTCTTGCCCGCGCCGTTTGGGCCCAGCAGTCCGACGACCTGCCCGCTCGCGACTTCGATCGATACATCTCGGACAACACGCCGCCCGTGATACGCCTTCATCAGTTGGGTTGCGACGAGCCGGCTGCCGGCCGAGACGAGGGTCACGGGAGGCTCAGCGCGAAGGTGGCGGGGTGCCGAGCGATTCGGCAGGTCGCAGCGTTGTGGGGGGCGAACCGGGGGAGGCGGGCGTAGCCGTTGCCGGTTTCGCGGGCTTTCCGGGCGCCGCACCGGTTGCCGGTGCGGTACCAGTCGAAGCGGGGCCCGCAGATGAATCGGTACCGTTGGCGCGCCGTGGCTGGATCACCATCCGGACGCGATCGTTGCCTGTTGCGCCCGGTGCGCGCCCCTCGACGGTATAAAACTCGGCTGCGCTCTGGTAGGTGATGCGGGCGCCGTGCACTTCATCGAGCACGCGCTCGCGCTCCAGCCTTCGCAGCGAGGCATCGCTGGTGAGCACCACGGTTTCAGCCTTGCCGTCGTAGTCGATCTCGAGTCCGTAGCCCTCGATATGCTCATCAAGGGCTTCACGCTTTTGGCGAAAGCTTGCCGGCTTCCCTTCGGCCCGACCGTATTGAAATCCTTCGGCGTCCTCCCGGACAACCATTCGGTCGGCGCGGATCACAATGGTGCCCTTGGTGAGCACAACCCGACCGATGAAGGTGCTGATGCGCTTGGCGTCGTCATACTCCATTCGGTCGGATTCGACCTGCACCGGCTTATCGCGATCTGCCTTTTCGGCATGCGCGGGCGCGACCGTTACGCACAACGCGGCCAGCGCCGCAGCGAAACGCAGCAAGGCGCGAACACCGGCATAGAAGCCTGCCCGGCTAAGACTAAGCCAGGCGAACGCATCTGTTGAATGTTGGGGTGATGGAGGAGGTTGCACGCGGTGAATACGCTCAGGGTGGGCGCCGCTCGGACACCCAAATTCCCCGGGCCTCAGAGTCGACGCGCAGGGTTCGTTCGCGATTATTGAATTCCATTCCGGTGCCGGTCAAGGTTGACTGACCCCGGGTCACGACCACCGGACGATCGGTCACCGCAATCTCGGTGTCCGTGAAGATCCGAGCGAACTCCGTGCGGATCTTCATGGGCGGCTCGATGGCTGTGCCGGGGCGGTCGAGCCTTACATTGCCCTCGAGCAGGGTCTCCTGGCTTTCACGAACCGATTTGCCGCGCTGGGCGGCAACGGTAATTCGCGGGCGGGCCGGGTCGAGTGAGACCATGGTGGGCAGCGTGTAGTGGCTGGTGTCGGATCGGCGAAAGTGCTCCATTCGCTCCGCGCTCATGCGAAAGACCGGTTCGCCCCGTTCATTCAGGCGCAGCAGCACCACCTTCTCGCCAAAAGCATCAGCAATGTCCGGATCGTCGCGCGCCTGGGATGGCAGCGTAAATCGCTGCGCGATTTCAGCCAGGTAGTAGCTGCCGGCAGCCAGCATCAGCAGTAAACCGATCGATATCGCCGCGGCGAGGCGGTCGTAAAAACGCGGGCTCAACGCCCGCCCCGCTGCGGATCGCTGCGCTCAGGGGCGGCCGCCGAGATGAGTCGACGGGCAAGCGCCGAATGAAGCTCACCTCGACTGTCGAGAATGAACTCGGCCAGTTCGCGAATGGCGCCCGATCCGGCAGCCAGCGTCGATACCCAGTGCGCACGCGACCGCACCGCCTCGGGCGCATCGACCACGGTGGCGGCAAAGCCTGCAGCCAGCATCGCGGGCAGGTCCGTCCAGTCATCGCCTGCGTAGCCCACCTGGTCTGGCGTGATGCTCAGATTTCGGCATAGCGTCTGCAGCGCTGCGAACTTGTCGCGCTCGCCCTGCATGACCACGGCGATGCCCAGTTCTGCCGCCCGATGCCTGACGATCTCCGATTGCCGGGCGGTGATGATGGCAAGCTGCAGCCCTGCCTCGCGCAGCAGGGTGAGACCGAACCCATCGCGCACATTGAAGGCCTTCATTGCCTCGCCATGCGGACCGATATAGATACGCCCGTCGGTCAGGGTGCCATCCACATCGAGCGCAAGCACCCTGATCCGGGCAGCGCGGCTGCGGGCATCGGTGACGATCATCAGAACACCTTAGCTGCAAGCAGGTCGTGAATGTGTAGCGCGCCCACCATGCGATGTTCGGCGTCCGTGACGGGCAGCGCGCTGATGCGGCGCTCTTCCATCATTCGGACCGCTTCGGCTGCGAGTGCCTGGGGACCGATCGTGACGGCGCCGGGCGTCATCGCCTCATCGATCCGCATTGACTGAATGTCTGCTCCGCGCTCGAGCACTCGCCTCAGGTCGCCATCGGTAAAGACGCCTGCCAGCGTACCGTCAGCGCGCTCGACCGCAGTCATGCCCATTCGCTTGCGAGTGACTTCAATAATTGCGTCGACCAGCGGGGCGCCGATTGGCACCCTTGGCAGTGCGGGATCTCGCCGCATGACGTCTTCCACGCGTGTCAGCAGCTTGCGGCCCAGCGCGCCGCCCGGGTGGGAGCGCGCGAAATCTTCCGGGCCGAAGCCGCGTGCATCGAGCAGCGCGACGGCCAGTGCGTCGCCGAGCGCCAGCGTTGCCGTGGTGCTGGCAGTGGGGGCCAGATTTAACGGGCAGGCTTCCCGCGCGACCGCAGCCTCGAGGTGCACGTCGGCCAGCACAGCGAGCGGCGAGTCGGCGCGGCCAGTGATCGCAATCAGGCGGGTACCTTGCCGTCGGGCGATCGGCATGATTCGAGCCAGTTCTTCGGTGGCGCCTGAGTTCGATACCGCAATCAGCACGTCGTCGCGGGTCACCATGCCAAGATCGCCGTGGCTTGCTTCCGCCGGATGCAGAAAAAACGCCGGTGTGCCGGTGGAAGCCAACGTTGCGGCGATTTTCCGGGCAACATGGCCGGACTTGCCGATGCCGCTGACAACCACCCGCCCCGAGCAGTCCAGAATCATTTGGCAGGCCTGAACAAACGGCGCGCCGATTCTCTGCGACAAAGCCTCGACTGCTTCGGCCTCAATGCGAAGCACTTCGACTGCGCGCAGGATCAGCCGGTCGGCGCTGGCTACAATGGATCGGGAATTCACCCTACTGAGTATATGCTGTCCGGTCTCGAACTCACGCTGATTCTGCTTGGAGCGGCCACGCTGATCGTGGTGCCGCTGCGTCGCTTCGGCGTTCCGCCGCTGATCGCCTATCTGGCGGTCGGCGTGCTAATCGGTCCGCACGCTGCCGGTCTGGCCGAGGGCGAGGGCACGCTGCACGCGGCGGCCGAACTCGGCGTCGTTTTTCTGATGTTCTCGCTCGGCCTTGAATTCAACTTTGCCAAGCTGAACGCGATGCGTGGCTTCGTATTCGGACTGGGCGGCGCGCAGGTGGGCGTCACGGCGCTTGTGCTGATGGGGCTGCTGCTGGGCCTGCCCGCCGCTTGGGGCAACTGGCTGTTACCCGGACTCGACTGGCGCACCGCGCTGGTGGTGGCGTTTGCGCTGGCCATGTCGTCCACCGCGCTGGTTACCAAGCTGCTGGTGGATCGGCGCGAGCTTGAGACAGATCATGGGCGGCGCGTGTTCAGCGTGCTGCTTTTTCAGGACCTTGCCGTCATTCCGCTCCTGGTGGTCATTCCAGCGCTGTCGCGCGGAACCGACGGACTCGCGGTGGCGTTGTCGGTGGCCTTCGTCAAGGCGGTTCTGCTGCTGATTTTGCTGCTTCGGTTTGGGCCTCGGCTCATGCGCGGCTGGTTCGGTGCGGTGGTCAGAAGCCGCTCGCACGAGCTCTTTACGCTCAACGTGCTGCTTGCCACGCTGCTCTTTGCCTGGCTCACGCGACAGGCTGGGCTATCGATGGAACTGGGCGCTTTCGTCGCCGGCATGCTGATCGCGGAAACCGAGTTCCGCTACCAGGTTGAAGAGGACATCAAGCCGTTTCGCGACGTATTGCTGGGGCTCTTTTTTGTGACGATCGGCGCGCGGCTTGAACCTCAGGCGTTGGTCGATAACTGGCAGCAGGTGCTGGTCATCCTGTCGGCGCTGCTGCTGATCAAGGCGGTCATTGTGTTGGGCCTGGTGCGCGCGTTTGGCGCGTCGGCGGGTGTAGCGATTCGCTCGGCCTGTTGGCTCGCGCAGACGGGTGAATTCGCGTTTGTGCTGTTATCTCAAGCGTTCAAGGGCGGGCTGTTCGAGCCCGAAGCGCTCCAGCCGCTGCTGGCTGCAATCCTGCTCTCACTGCTGCTCGCACCGGTGCTGATCGCGCAGGCGAACCGGCTTGCGCTGCGGGCGTCGAACCAGGAGTGGTTGTTGCGCTCGCTCGAGGTCCAACGGATCGCGAGCCGTAGCGTGGGTAGACGTGACCATGTGATCGTCTGTGGGTTTGGGCGCTGCGGGCAGAGCCTGTCCCATGTGTTGGAAGCTGAAAACGTGCCCTATGTGGCCCTCGACACTGACCCTGACCGGGTACGTGAAGCGGCCGAGGCGGGTGAGTCGGTGGTGTACGGCGATGCGAGCCGGCCCGCCATGCTGCAGGCAGCTGGCATTCATCGCGCGCGCGCCCTCGCCATCACCTTTGACGATTTACCCAGCGCGCTCAAGCTGCTCCACACGGTCAGGCAGCTTGCGCCGCAGCTACCAGTTATCGCCCGAACGGCCAACGAGGCCGACATCGCGAAACTGCGTGAGGCGGGTGCCACCGAGGTGGTTCCAGAAATTGCTGAGGGCAGCCTGATGATCGCCTCGCATGCCATGGCGCTGGCCGGTGTACCGATGGCGCGGGTGCGTCGCCGGGCCCGAGCGGTTCGGGCGGGGCGCTATGCCCTATTGCAGGGGTTTTTCCACGGCGCCGATGACCGGGAGACGGACGACGTCGAAACTGACCATGTGCACCTGCACGCGGTACCGGTCATTGAAGGGTCGGTTGCCGCCTCAAGCTCGCTCGGCTCGATGCTTGAGGACGGTGTGCGGGCGACTGCGCTGGTGCGGGCGCGCGAGCGGATGCTCGAGCCGTCAGCCGATTTCATGCTTGCCGCGGGCGATGTGGTGGTGCTGGCGGGGCGGCGTGACCGCATCACCGCAGTGGAAACCCGAATGGGCCAACCGGCAGGCGGGTAATCCCGAGCGCGCTACAATACTCGGTTCCCCTAATAAATACTCCCCCGATCGTGTCTGACACCGAGCTTCTTCGGCTCGACAATGTCCGCTTCGGTTATCGCGAGCGGACCATCCTGCACGACGTGAGCCTGTCGGTTCGTCGTGGCAGCATTGTTGCGCTTGTCGGCGGATCGGGTTCGGGCAAGACCACGATTCTTCGTCTGATCGGCGGGCTCCTGCGCGCCCAGCAGGGCCAGGTCAATTTCCAGGGCCAGGAAATCCGCGAGCTCGATCGAGACGGGCTGTATGCGGTGCGGCGTCGCATGGGAATGCTCTATCAGTTTGGCGCGCTGTTCACCGATCTGTCGGTCTTTGACAACGTGGCCTTTCCACTTCGCGAACACACCAATCTGTCGGATGAAATGATTCGCGATCTGGTGCTCCTCAAACTCAATGCCGTGGGGCTGCGCGGGGTCGCGCACTACCGCACCAGCCAGCTGTCGGGCGGCATGGCGCGGCGGGTAGCGCTTGCGCGGGCGATCGCGCTGGATCCGCCGCTCATCATGTATGACGAGCCGTTCGCGGGTCTTGACCCGATCTCACTGTCAACCGTGGCTCAGCTGATCCGCAAACTGACCGATACGCTTGGCTGCGCCTCTATCCTGGTGTCGCATGACATCAAGGACACTTTCGCGATCGCCGACTATGTGTATCTGCTCGCGCAGGGCCGTATCGCCGCGCACGGCGTCCCGCAGGCAATGCGCGACTCCGACGATCCGAACGTGCGCCAGTTTCTCGATGGCGACATTGATGGACCGGTCGCGTTTCACCACGCAACCCGGCGCACGCTCGCTGAAGATCTGGGGCTACCCAAGTGAACGCGCCAACTCCGTTCGCTCGGGCAATTGCCTGGCTGACTGACCGGATCGCTGCCACAGGCCGCGCCACCCAGTTCTTCATTCGGCTGTCGCTGCTGTCGATCGCATCGCTGCGACGACCCCGTCTGATCATCGATCAGATCCATTTCATCGGCAATTACTCCTTATCCATCATCCTGGTGTCCGGCCTGCTAATTGGCTTTGTGCTCGGTTTGCAGGGCTACTACACGTTGCGCAGGTATGGCTCGGAGGAAGCGCTGGGATTACTCGTCACCTTGTCGCTGGTGCGTGAACTCGGTCCCGTGGTCACGGCGCTGCTGTTTGCAGGCCGCGCGGGCACCTCACTTACCGCAGAGGTGGGTCTCATGAAGGCGGGCGAGCAGATTGACGCCATGGAAATGATGGCGGTCGACCCCGTGGCGCGCGTTCTCGCGCCGCGGTATCTGGCCGCTGTCATCTGTATGCCGCTTCTTGCGGCACTGTTTTCAGCCTTGGGCGTGCTGGGCGGCTACCTGGTGGGCGTTGAGATGATTGGTGTTGACGCGGGTGCCTTCTGGTCGCAGATGCAGGGCGGCGTTGACTGGTTGCGCGATGTGGGCAATGGGGTGGTCAAAAGTATTGTGTTTGGCTTCACGGTGTCATTTGTAGCCCTTTATGTCGGATACCAGGCCGAGGCAACGCCCGAAGGGGTGTCGCGGGCCACGACCACCACGGTCGTGGTGGCCTCGCTTGGCATTCTTGCGCTTGATTTCATCCTGACGGCGCTGATGTTTAGCTAGTACGCCCGGTACCGGGCGGGAGAGTGATGCGATGAATCGCAAAGGTGTTGATGTTCTGGTGGGGTTGTTTGTGTTGCTCGGGTTTGGGGCGCTGGTGTTTCTCGCGCTCCGGGCGGGCAATATGAGCAGCAGCCTCGGGCTGGGTGAGACCTACCAGGTCACCGCCAAGTTCGACAACATTGGCGGACTGAAACCCCGCGCGGCCGTGCGCAGCGCCGGCGTGGTGGTGGGCCGTGTGCTAACAGTTAGTCTGGACGACCAGACCTTCCAGGCAGTGGTCAGAATCGAGATCGACAAGCGCTACCAGTTTCCCAAAGACACCTCCGCAAAAATACTCACCGCGGGCCTTCTCGGTGAGCAGTACATTGGCCTGGAAGCCGGAGGCGATACCGCGATGCTTGCACCGGGGGGGTCGCTGACGCTCACCCAGTCCGCGGTGGTGCTTGAGAACATCATCGGGCAGTTCTTGTATCGCAGCGCCGCAGAAGGGGATAAAAAATGAGCGCGACCCGGATCACGCGCAGCGTCAGCAGGTGGGCCAGGGCGCTTGCCATCAGTGTGCTGCTTGTGTTGGCCGCCCCGTTGCAGGCGCAGTCAGAATCCTCTGCCGACCCGTTCGAGTCATTCAATCGGGCCGTGTTTCAGTTCAACGACACCATCGACCGCGCGGTACTCAAACCGGTTGCACAGTTCTACGCGGACGTAGTCCCGGAAACCCCGCGGCTGCTGTTCAGAAACTTCGTGAACAACCTGCTCGAGCCCTGGAACGCTGTCAATAATCTGCTGCAGGGCAAACCCCTGGCGGCTGCCTCAGACGTTGGCCGGTTTCTCATGAATACGCTCATCACGCTCGGTCTTGGCGACCCTGCCGCCGAAGCGGGGCTTGAGCGAAGCAGTGAAGATCTGGGCCAGACCCTGGGCGTGTGGGGTTTCGGACCAGGGCCCTATCTGGTGCTGCCCATTCTGGGCCCCTCCAGCGTACGTGACGGGGTGGGGCGCATCGCTGACATCGGACTCGATCCGTCGCGTCGAATCGCCGACAACCAGGAATTCGCGATCTTCACGGCGGCTCGCCTGGTCGAGCAACGCGCCACGCTGCTGCCCATGGAGCGCGTGGTCGAAGGCGCCGCGCTTGATCGGTATTCTTTCATCCGCAATGCCTATCTGCAGCGGCGGCAGAACCTGGTTTACGACGGCAATCCGCCTGAACCCAAGGAGTGATTGAGATGAACGCTGTCTCCACTGGTCGTCTGCGCAATCGCGTCGCGAGCCTTGCGGGCGCTGCGCTGCTCTCCGTCTCGGCCGTGCCTGCGTTAAGCGGTGCGCTGCTGGGCGTAGCACTGTCAGGCGCATCGTCGCCCGCTGTCGCGCAAACCGCGCCCGACCGGTTCATTGAGACCTTGAGCAACGATGTGCTGAACCGGATCCGCTCCGACAAATCAGTGCAGTCGGGCGACTTTCAGCAGGTCGCGAAGTTTGTCGATTCAGCGGTGATGCCGCATATCAACTTCGAGCGAATGACCGCTCTCTCGGTGGGGCGAGCCTGGCGTCAGGCGAAACCCGAGCAGCAGAAAGCACTGATTACCGAATTTCGAACGCTACTGCTACGCACTTATTCAGGCGCGTTGTCTCAGGTGGGCGACAAACAGGTGAAGGTGCGCCCGTTTCGTGGGGATGCAACAGCCGACGATGTCATCGTGCGAAGCGAGATCGTTGGCGGCCGCGGAGATCCGATCCAGATCGATTACCGGCTGGAAAAATCGGCCGGTTCCTGGAAGATCTATGACGTGAATGTGCTCGGCATCTGGATCGTTCAAACCTACCGAGAGCAGTTTGCGCAGGAAGTCTCTGCCAATGGTATTGATGGTCTGATTCGCTCGCTGTCCGATAAAAACCGGCAGTTCGAGGCCGCCTCGCGTAGCTGACACCAGGCACCCCGCGCCCGTGAACGCATCTTCCAGCTTTGAGTTTCCGCAAAGGCTCACGCACGCCGAGGCCATGGCTGTGCTCGCGCAGCTCAATGCCGCCATCACGGCGGGCGCGGTCAATATCAACCTTGCAGCGCTCTCCGAGTTTGATTCGTCGGCGCTGTCGGTCTTGCTTGCAGCCCGCCGCGCGCAGCCACGGGGCGGTTCAGTCCAGTGCCTGAACGTACCGGACAAACTCCGCCGGCTCGCCAACCTGTACGGCGTCGAGAGCCTGATCTTCGATGAATCGTGATCTGATGCCTGGCCCGTGCCGGGCGGCCCTTTGATGAAACCCGCGATCGAGCTCAGCAACGTCGTCAAGCGTTATGGCCGTTTCGAGGCGCTTCGCGGCGTGTCGCTATCGATCGGACAAGGTGAATTTTTCGGTCTGCTCGGCCCTAACGGTGCAGGCAAGACCTCGCTGATCTCGATCATCGCGGGCTTATCCCGAGCCACCGAGGGCCGCTGCGAGGTCATGGGACATGATGTCGTTGCCGACTTCAGACAGGCACGACGAATGCTGGGCGTAGTGCCGCAAGAGTTGGTGTTTGATCCGTTTTTTACAGTGCGTGAAACACTGCGCCTCACCGCGGGCTACTACGGCGTACGCGGCGCAGATCCCTGGATTGACGAAGTCCTCGATCGGCTCGGCCTGGCCGACAAAGCTAACGCCAACATGCGCGCGCTGTCCGGCGGCATGAAGCGACGGGTGCTGGTCGCTCAGGCGCTGGTGCACCGGCCGCCGGTCATCGTGCTCGATGAGCCGACCGCCGGTGTCGACGTCGAGCTTCGACGCACACTCTGGGAATTCATTGTCCAGCTCAATCGGGCGGGGCACACCATCGTGCTCACCACCCACTACCTTGAAGAGGCGCAGGAGCTCTGCGGCCGAATCGCCATGCTCAAGGCGGGGCGCATTGTGGCGCTCGCGGCCACGTCCGAGTTGTTGCGGGATTTTTCCGGTGGACGGCTGTCGCTTAAGTTAAGCGGTGCCCCAATGCCTCGCTCGCTTGAGTCGCTCAGGGTGCCTGTTGCCGGAGAAGCCGACAGTACAGTGTCTGAGCGGGTGGTCCTCAAGCTTGATCGGTACGAATCGCTCGAGCCCGTGCTTGCCGCTCTGCGCGAGGCAGGGTGCCGCATCGAGGAAATGGAACTCGAGCACACCGATCTGGAGGATGTCTTCGTCCGCGTGATGCAGCAGGAGCACGGTCTTCAGGAGAGCGTTCGATGAGTGGTTTTCGGATGCTTCTCTACAAGGAAACGCTCCGGTTTGTGAAGGTGAGTGTGCAGACCATCGCTGCGCCCGTGCTGACGGCGCTCCTCTATCTGCTGATCTTTTCGCAGGCGCTCGGTGAGCGTGTCAAGGTGTTTGGCTCGGTTGACTATGTGTCGTTTCTGGTGCCCGGCCTGGTGATGATGTCGATACTCCAGAATGCGTTTGCAAATTCTTCTTCGTCGCTCATTCAAAGCAAGATCACCGGCAATATCGTGTTTGTGCTGCTGCCGCCGTTTACCCACTGGGAGCTGTATGGCGCCTATGTTCTGGCGTCGATGTTCCGGGGCCTTGCCGTCGGTCTCGGCGTGTTTTTATGCACCTTCTGGCTGGCTGATTTCCCTGTCGCGCAGCCACTCTGGATCCTGGCGTTTGCGCTAATGGGTAGCGCCATCCTCGGTACAATGGGCGTGATCGGTGGGGTATGGGCCGACAAGTTTGATCAGATCGCGGCCTTTCAAAATTTTCTCATCATGCCGCTCACCTTCCTTGCGGGGGTGTTCTATTCGGCGGAGTCGCTGCCCCCATTCTGGCGGATGCTGTCGCATCTCAATCCGTTTTTTTATATGGTCGACGGCTTTCGCCATGGCTTCTTCGGCGTGTCCGATGTTGCCCCCGCGGTGAGCTTCCTGGTGGTTGCGGTATTTCTCGCGCTGGTTATGGCAATCGCCCTGCGGATGCTCTCCAGCGGCTACAAACTTAGACTGTGAGGTATCTGTGCCAACTCCCGACGATGTTCGACGCTACATCGCTGAGGGCCTTCAGTGTTCCGCGCTCGAGGTTACCGGCGATGGCCAGCACTTTGAGGCGCTAATTGTCTCGTCGCTGTTTGAGGGCAAGCGCCCGGTGCAGCGTCATCAGATTGTTTACCGCGCGCTCGGCGACCGGATGCGCGAAGAAATTCACGCGCTGTCTATGCGGACGCTCACGCCCGACGAGTACGCAGGCCAGTCGCAGACCGGCGGCAAGGCATAACCCACAGCACGGTTGTACGCATAGCTCTCGCATATGGACAAGCTTCGGATCACAGGCGGGCGCAGGCTTGCCGGCGAGGTGCAGGTATCGGGCGCAAAAAATGCCGCGCTGCCCATCCTCTGCGCATCGCTGCTTGCGGCCGATGCGCTGACGCTCGCGCGCGTGCCAAGCCTGCAGGACGTTCGGACAATGCTCCGACTGCTCCGCCAGCTCGGCATCCGGGAGAGTCGAGAGGGTGATGCGCTGGTGCTCGATGCGAGTACGCTCACTTCGCACGAGGCGCCCTACGACCTGGTCAAAACAATGCGCGCGTCGATTCTGGTGCTCGGCCCGCTGCTCGCGCGCCTGGGCGAGGCCAAAGTGTCGCTGCCTGGGGGCTGCGCCATTGGCGCACGGCCCGTCGACCAGCACATCAAAGGTCTGCAGGCGATGGGTGCGCAGATCTCAATCGAGCATGGTTATGTGGTCGCACGCGCCTCGCGGCTGCGCGGCGCGCGGATCGTCACGGATATGGTGACGGTCACGGGCACCGAAAATCTGATGATGGCGGCGACGCTGGCCTCCGGTACGACGCTCATTGAAAACGCCGCGCGCGAACCCGAGGTGGTCGATCTGGCGCGGGTGCTCAATGCCATGGGCGCAAACGTGAGTGGCGCGGGCACTGACCGCATCGAAATTCAGGGGGTCGAGTCGCTTCATGGCGCAAGTCACTCGGTCATGGCGGACCGAATCGAGGCGGGTACGTTTCTGTGCGCCGTCGCTGCTGCGGGGGGCGAAGTGGTCTTGCGCGGCGTTGCGGGCGCCATCATGGATGCGACGCTCGACAAGCTTCGGGCCACGGGCGCAGAGATCACGGTCGGCTCCGATTGGATACGTCTCGTGATGCGCGACCGGCCACGCTCGGTCAGTGTCCGGACGGCGCCCTTTCCCGGTTTCGCCACCGATATGCAGGCCCAATTCATGGCGGTTGATGCGATCGCAAGCGGCACCGCTACCATCACCGAAACTATTTTCGAGAACCGCTTCATGCATGTGCTCGAGCTCCAGCGACTGGGCGCTGACATCGCAATCGAGGGCAACACCGCAGTGGTCCGCGGGGTTGAGCGTCTGTCAGGCGCTACGGTCATGGCCACTGACCTGCGCGCCTCGGCGGGCTTGGTGATCGCCGCGCTGGTGGCCGACGGCGAAACAGTCATTGACCGCATCTATCACCTTGACCGCGGCTACGAGAGCATCGAGAAAAAGCTCGGCGCGCTGGGCGCAGCGGTTGAGAGGCTGCGCTGACAGGCGTCATTCAGGACACTTCAAGTGATCACTCTTGCGTTATCCAAGGGTCGCATTTTTGATGAGACCCTGCCCCTGCTTGAGGCCGCTGGCGTCACAGTCGATGCGGTGCAGGCCGACTCTCGCCGATTAATCGTCCCCACTGCGGATCCCGAGGTCAGGCTGATCATCGTTCGCGCGAGCGATGTGCCCACCTACGTGCGATACGGCGCAGCCGACCTGGGCGTCGCGGGCCGAGATGTGCTGCTGGAGAGCGGGGTCGAAGGCCTGTATCAGCCGATCGATCTGGGCATCGCCCGCTGCCGCCTGTGTGTGGCCGTGCGGCAGGGCTTTGATTACGCGCAGGCGATCCGACGTGGTGCGCGGATGCGGGTCGCTACCAAATACGTCGAGTGCGCACGCCAGCACTTTGCCGCCAAGGGCATGCACGTTGACCTGATCAAGCTGTACGGGTCGATGGAGCTCGCACCGCTGGTCGGTCTGGCCGACGCGATTGTCGATGTGGTGAGCAGCGGCGGCACCCTGCGAGCCAACCGCCTGGTTGAGGTCGAGGAGATTCTGTCGATTTCAGCGCGGCTGATCGTCAATCAGGCCTCGCTCAAGACACAGCCTCGGCGCATCGGCGCACTGCTGGATTCCGTGGCGCGGACTGTGTCGGCGCAACAGGCCACGCAGCAGTCCGCCCATCCATCGGCACAGATGAAAGGTCAGCCGTGAGCGTGATCAATCGCCTCGACAGCGCAGATCCTGGTTTTTCGGCAGCGCTTGCTGCGCTGCTTGCGTACGAAGCGCAAACCGACGCGTCGGTATCGGCGGCTGTTGAGGCCATCGTCAATGATGTGCGCCAGCGTGGCGATGCGGCGCTCGTCGAGTACACCAACCGATTTGATCGGCTGGCGATCCACGATCCCGCTGCGCTCGAGCTGCCTCGGGCTGAACTGACTGCAGCGCTTGAGTCGCTAGGCACGGCCGAGCGCGACGCGCTTGAGGCGGCGGCCGGCCGCGTTCGCGACTATCACGAGCGGCAGCTGTCGCACTCCTGGGAACATGTTGAACCCGACGGAACCCGGCTTGGGCAGCGAATCACGCCGCTTGACCGGGTCGGGCTCTATGTTCCAGGCGGCAAAGCGGCCTATCCGTCGTCGGTTCTCATGAACGCAGTGCCCGCTCGGGTGGCTGGCGTCGGCGAGCTCGTTATGGTCGTGCCCACGCCAGGCGGCGCACGTAATCCTATGGTGCTCGCGGCTGCAGCGATTGCCGGCGTCGATCGGGTGTTCACGATCGGTGGCGCGCAGGCGGTAGCAGCGCTCGCGTTTGGCACGCGTACGGTGCCTGCGGTCGACAAAATCGTTGGCCCAGGCAATGCCTACGTTGCCGAGGCCAAGCGCCGCGTGTTCGGCACGGTGGGCATCGACATGATTGCCGGCCCGAGTGAAATCCTGGTGCTCACTGACGGGTCTGTCAGCCCCGACTGGGTGGCAATGGACTTGTTTTCGCAGGCCGAGCATGACGAACTCGCGCAGGCCATCCTGCTGTGCCCAGACGCCAACTACATCGATCAGGTGCAGCAGGCGATCGTTCGGCTGCTACCCACGATGCCGCGCCGTGCGGTCATCGAGCGTTCGCTGGCGGACCGCGGCGCGCTGATACGGGTTCGCGATATGGACGAAGCCTGCTCGATTGCGTCCGGTATCGCGGCCGAGCATCTGGAAATCATCGCGGCCAACCCACGGCGCTGGGCCGAGCAGATCCGCCATGCAGGCGCGATCTTTCTGGGGCCTTATGCCTCGGAATCGCTGGGCGATTACTGCGCAGGCCCCAACCATGTTCTGCCGACGATGCGAACCGCACGATTTTCGTCGCCGCTTGGCGTCTACGATTTTCAGAAGCGAAGTTCGATGATCGAAATCGCTCGGCCCGCCGCTGAGCGGCTCGGTCGAATCGCATCGGTGCTCGCGCGAGGCGAAGGACTGGAAGCGCATGCACGCAGCGCCGAGCTGAGGCTTGAGGCGCAGGATCACGACGCAGCGCCAGCCCCCGCAGGTGCCGACCCAGCGAGTGTGCCGCGCCCAGCGGAAGCCGATCTGAACCGACTTGTCGGCGCTCTGGTGCGTGCCGATGTCCGCGAGATGGCCAGTTATCACGTGCCGTCGTCGGCCGGCCTGATCAAGCTCGATGCCATGGAGAATCCCTATCCCCTGCCGCCTGCGCTCAAGGCGCAGCTGGGTGCGCGGCTGGCCGAGGCGCTGATCAACCGCTATCCAGTTCCCTCGTATGCAGGGCTCAAACGTGCGATTGCAAGCCAGCTTGGAATCCCTGCGGGGTATGAGGTGCTGCTGGGCAACGGATCCGATGAGCTGATCACCATGATCTGCGTGGCGACTGCTCGTGCAGGCGCTGTGGTGCTTGCGCCGGTGCCGTCGTTCGTCATGTACGAGGTATCGGCAAAACTTGCCGGAAGTCGCTTTGTGGGGGTGCCGCTTCGGGCCGACCTGTCGCTTGACCTGCCTGCGATGCTTGCTGCGATCGCCCGTCATCGTCCGGCGGTCATATTCCTCGCCTATCCCAACAATCCCACCGGTAATTGTTTTGACACCGCGCATATCGAAGCGATCTTGCAAGCGGCACCTGGCCTGGTGGTCATCGATGAAGCCTACCAACCTTTCGCGCTCGACAGCTGGATGCCGAGGCTGCCCGCGCATCCGAAGCTTCTGGTCATGCGCACGCTGTCCAAGCTTGGGCTGGCGGGCCTGCGGCTGGGCTATCTCTCGGGTCATGCGCAATGGCTGACCGAGCTCGACAAGGTTCGCCCCCCCTACAACATCGGCGTCTTGAATGAAGTGGCCGCCGAGTTCGCGCTGGAGCATCTTTCGGTGTTTGATGCGCAGGCTGCCGAGATCCGCGCCGAACGCGACCGATTATTGATTGAACTCGGCGCTATACCCGGTGCGCAGCCAATCGCCACACGCGCTAATTTCCTGCTGGTGCGCGTTGCCGACAGCGCACGGGTGCAGCAGCAGATGCGAAGCCTGGGCGTATTGGTGAAAGACGTCGGTAAAATGCATCCGCTACTGTCAAACTGTCTGCGTGTCACTGTGGGGTCACGTGATGAGAACCGTGCGATGCTCGCCGCGCTCAACAGTGCGCTGCGGTCGTAGCGCCAACCCGCGCAGTTCGACGCCAAAGACCAACGCCTGATTGCTCCGAGACGCCAATGCGAACCGCCGAAGTTATCCGTAATACCGCCGAAACCCGCATCAAAGTGCGGCTCAATCTCGACGGCACCGGCCAGCAGTCGCTTGCCACCGGCGTACCCTTTCTCGACCATATGCTCGACCAGATCGCCCGGCACGGTCTGGTCGATCTTTTCATCGAAGCCCAGGGCGACCTGCACATCGATGCGCATCACACGGTTGAAGATATCGGCATCACCTTGGGCCAGGCGTTTGCGCGGGCAGTGGGCGACAAGCGCGGCATTCGTCGCTATGGCCATGCCTACGTGCCGCTCGACGAAGCGCTGTCACGTGTAGTCATCGATCTGTCGGGCCGTCCAGGTCTCATCTGGCAGGTCGATTTCCGCCGGGCGATGATTGGCTCATTTGATGTCGACCTTGCGCACGAATTTTTTCAGGGTTTCGTCAACCATGCGCAGGTCACGCTGCATGTCGACAACCTGCGGGGCGACAACGCGCATCATCAGTGCGAAACGGTTTTCAAGGCCTTTGCGCGCGCGCTTCGAATGGCAGTCGAGCCCGATCCGCGGCTCGAGGGGCGGATTCCCTCCACCAAGGAAGCACTCTGAGTGACCACCATTGCAGTGGTTGATTACGGCATGGGCAACCTTCGCTCGGTGGCGAAGGCGTTCGAGCATGTCGCCCCCAAAGCCCGGGTCATCATTACCGGCGAGCCTCACGCCATCGACTCGGCCGACCGTGTGGTCTTTCCCGGACAGGGCGCTATGCCCGATTGCATGCGCCACCTCGCTGAATCGGGCCTGCGGGAATCGCTCCTGAGGGCCGCAGCAAGTCGGCCATTATTCGGCGTTTGTGTGGGCGAACAGATGCTGTTTGACTGGAGCGCGGAAGGCGATACACCCGGGCTGGGTCTGCTGTCGGGCAAGGTGTTGCGCTTTCCCGACGGTACGATGCACGCACCAGATGGTGCTCGGCTCAAGGTGCCGCACATGGGTTGGAATAGCGTCCTTCCCACTCGGGAGCACCCGCTTTGGCAGGGTATCCCTACCAGCGCCTACTTTTATTTTGTGCACAGTTTTTTCGCCGTGCCGGACGACCCTCAGGTTACTGCAGCCACCTCGGACTACGGTCTGCGCTTTACCTGCGCAGTGGCGCGGGATAACATTTTCGCTACGCAGTTCCACCCCGAGAAAAGCGCGGCTAACGGCCTCAGACTCTACGAAAACTTCGTCAGCTGGAATCCCTGAAGGCACCCGCCGCGATTCCTCCCCATCCGCGCCACCCCCACTCTTTTTTCCGATGCTGCTGATCCCCGCAATCGACCTCAAGGATGGCCGCTGCGTGCGGCTCAGGCAAGGCGACATGGACGATGCCACCGTGTTTGCCGAAGACCCTGTTGCCGTAGCACGTAGCTGGCTTGACCGCGGCGCACGCCGACTTCACCTGGTTGACCTGAACGGCGCCGTGAGCGGCCGACCTCGCAACGAGGGTGTGATCCGCGAAATTCTTGACGAAATCGCCGGTCGCATTCCCGTGCAGCTGGGCGGCGGTATTCGCGATCTCGATACGATCGAGCGCTACCTGGATGGCGGGCTGTCCTACGTCATCATTGGTACCGCAGCGGTCAAGAACCCAGGCTTCCTGCACGATGCCTGCGGCGCGTTTCCCGGGCAGATCATCGTTGGCCTTGATGCGAAAGACGGTCGGGTTGCCACCGACGGCTGGAGCAAGCTCACCAAGCACGATGTCGTTGACCTGGCCCGGAAGTTCGAGGACTACGGTGTCGAAGGCGTGATCTACACCGATATTGGTCGTGACGGCATGCTCACTGGCGTCAACATCGAAGCCACCGTTCGGCTCGCGCAGGCGCTCAAGGTACCGGTCATTGCCTCAGGTGGCATCGCAGGCATTGAAGACATCGACCGGCTCTGCGAAGTCGAGGATGAAGGTGTTGAAGGCGCGATCCTGGGTCGCGCGCTCTATGAAGGCAAACTCGATTTCGTCGCCGCCCAAGAGCGCGCCGACGAGCTGAACGGCTGAGCCCGGATACGCTGCGTGCTCACCAAGCGCATCATTCCCTGCCTCGATGTCACCGCGGGCCGGGTGGTCAAGGGCGTGCGCTTTCTCGAGCTGCGCGACGCGGGCGACCCGGTCGAAATCGCGCGTCGCTATGACGAGCAGGGTGCCGATGAGCTCACGTTTCTCGATATCACCGCTTCCAGTGATGATCGCGACATCATCCTGCACGTCATCGAAGCGGTCGCCGATCAGGTATTCATCCCGCTGACGGTCGGAGGCGGCGTACGCGCGGTCGAAGACGTCAGGCGTCTGCTCAATGCGGGCGCCGACAAAATCTCAATCAATACTGCGGCCATTCAGACACCGCGCCTGGTCGCCGAGGCGGCTGGTCGATTCGGATCGCAGTGCATCGTGGTGGCTATCGATGCCAAGGCAGACGGCCCCGGGCGGTGGCAGGTGTACACCCACGGCGGTCGGCGCGGCACCGGTCTCGATGCGGTCGCCTGGGCGCGCGAAGTCGAGCGCCTGGGGGCAGGCGAAATCCTCCTGACCAGCATGGACCGTGACGGCACCCGACAAGGCTTTGACCTGGGTCTCACGCGCGCGGTGGCTGACGCCGTCGGCATTCCGGTGATCGCCTCGGGCGGTGTGGGCAGCCTCGAGCATCTTGCTGAAGGGGTCACGCAGGGCCGGGCCGATGCGGTGCTGGCAGCAAGCATCTTTCATTTCGGTGAGCACACGGTTGCCGAGGCCAAGCGGTTGATGGCCGATCGCGGCATTCCGGTGAGGCTGTGATGCCTGGCCCCTCATCCGGTGCGCAGCCGTCCCCGCCGGCGGCCTCCGACGACAGCTGGCTCGATCAGGTCCGATGGGATACGTCCGGGCTGGTGCCCGCCATTGCACAGGACGCGGCAAGCGGGCGGGTGCTGATGGTTGCCTGGATGAACCGCGAGGCGCTTGCCGAAACTGCGGCGACTGGCCGCGCGGTGTATTGGTCGAGGTCGCGTAGCAGGCTTTGGCGTAAAGGCGAAGAGTCGGGCCATGCGCAGCAGGTGCGCGAGATCAGGCTCGATTGCGACGGCGACGTGGTCTTGCTAGCCGTCGAACAGGCGGGTGATATTGCTTGCCATACTGGCCGGCAATCCTGTTTCTTCAGCCGGCTTGAAATGGGCCGCTGGGTGGCGGTCGACCCGGTACTGAAAGATCCGGAGCTGATCTACCGATGAGCGCCATGAAACCCTCTGCCGGTGCGCCCGCCGAAGCGTCGGCCGAGCAGCTACCCTCGGGCGCAGCTGCAACGGATACGGTGCTTGCTCGCCTCGCGGCGGTCATCGAATCGCGCAAAGGTGCCGATCCGGGCAGCTCTTATGTGGCGCGGCTCCTGGCACGCGCGCCCGATGCGGTACTGAAAAAAATCGGCGAAGAGGCCACAGAAACCGTCATGGCGGCCAAAGATGGCGCGCGCGACCGAATCATTGCTGAAACCGCTGATTTGTGGTTTCACTGCCTCGTCATGTTGGCGCAGTACGAATTGGGCCCTCAGCATGTACTCGATGAGCTCGCGCGTCGGGAAGGGCTGTCTGGTCTTGAGGAAAAAGCGCTCCGAAAAGCGATTTTGCGCGAGCAGGCTAAAGATTAAACCGAGCGTCGGGCCGTGCGGACAGCCGCCCGGCATGGCAGCGCGGAGGGGGACTTGACAATGAAGCATGACTGCATTTTCTGCCGGATCGTTCGCGGCGAGATTCCAGCGAAAAAGGTGTTTGAGGACGACGATATCCTTGCGTTTCACGACATCAACCCAAGCGCACCAGTGCATTTTCTGATCATTCCGAAGCTGCATCTGGAAAATCTCTACGATGCCGACGTGTCACACCAGCCACTGGTCGGGAAGCTGTTTGGCATGGCCGGCAGCCTCGCGCGTGACCAGGGCCTGCATGACGGCTTCAGGGTCATTGTCAACAACGGCAGGGTCGGCAGGCAGGAGGTGTATCATCTTCACGTCCATGTGCTGGGCGGGCCTGAACCATTGGGGTCAGGCAATTTGCGCCGCTGAGCCGGCATCACCAGGAGCGAGAAACAAATGGGAGCGATGAGCATTTGGCACTGGCTGATCGTGCTCGTGATCATCATGCTGATCTTCGGTACCAAAAAGCTGAAGAACATCGGCTCGGATCTGGGCGGAGCAGTCAAAGGTTTTAAAGAGGGCATGAAGGACGGAGCGGATAAAGCTGCGGCCGACGCGCAGGCGCCCGCGCAGCCTCAGGCCCCGCAGGCGGGTGCTGCGCCAGCCCAACAGGTGCCGCCGGCCCAGGTGGCCGCGCGCACCATTGATGTCGAAGCCAAGGAAAAGCACTGACTGACAGCGCTTTCCGGTCTCTGACAGGCGAGCGGCTGGCAAAGCCGCTCGCTTCGTTTTGAGCGCTATCGCGCGTAGCCCCCGAGCCCCGCATGTTCGATTTTGGATTCAGCGAAATGGCCGTCACCGCGCTGATAGCGCTGGTGGTGTTGGGGCCTGAGCGTTTACCTCGTGTTGCGCGCCAGGTGGGCCAGTGGTTGGGAAAACTGCAGCGCTACGTCACCGACGTCAAGGCCGATATCAATCGGCAGATGGACCTCGAAGACCTTCGCAAGCTGCAAACAGAAGTGACGACCGCCGCGCGTGAAGTCGAGTCCTCGGTCAAGTCGGCCGTAGATGGCGCGCAGGCGCAGTTTGATTCGCTTGCCTCGTCGTTTGAGGGAGATTCCAAACCTGCGGAACCGGTCACCGACTGGGACCGTATTTATGCTGTCCGGCGTTCGCGCGACCGGATCCGTGATCGCCGGATCGAGCGTGACCGCGAACTGAAACGCAAGCGCCCGAAGCGGCGCTTTTATCGGAGCTGAGTGCCTCGCCCATGGCTCAGGAAGAAAGCTTCATCTCTCATCTGGTTGAGCTGCGCGACCGGCTGATCAAGTCACTGATTCTGGTGCTGATCATGTTTGGCGTCTGCTTTTACTTCTCGCGCGACATCATGTTGTTTCTGTCGCTGCCGCTCTATGAGGCGCTGCCTCCGGGCTCCAAGCCGGTTTTTCTCGCAGGTGAAGGCGCCTTCTTTACGCTTACCAAGGTGGCGTTCCTGTCAGCGCTGCTGTTTTCGTTGCCGTGGGTGCTCTACCAGGCTTGGGCCTTCGTGGCGCCAGGCCTGTACGAGCATGAGAAACGCTTTGCGCTGCCGCTCATCATGTCGAGCGTGTTTTTCCTAGTCGTCGGCATCGGCTTTGCCTATCTGTTTGTGCTTCCCGCGGCTTACAAGTTTTTCTTCTCGTTTGCCGAAGGTACTGGCGCCGAGATCATGCAGGACCTGCAGAAATACTGGGACTTCACGCTTGCGATCTTCTTTGGTTTTGGGGTTGCGTTCGAAGTGCCGGTGGTTGAAATGCTGCTGGTCAAGCTTGGCATGGTCACCCAGCAGCAATTGCGCGATATCCGTCGCTACGTCATCGTTGGCGCGTTTGTGGCTGCTGCCATTCTCACGCCGCCCGACGTCCTCAGTCAGTTCATGCTCGCTATCCCGCTAATCTTGCTCTACGAACTGGGCATTTTTCTGGCGGGCTTTATCACGGCCTACAGCCGCAATCCGGAAAGCGCCAAGAGCGAGTCCGACGACGCGGCCACCGCAGCCGCGGGCGATGCCGCCGGCGACAAGCCGCCGGTTGCTGCGGCCTCGTCAGACAAACCGCAGGCCTGATCGAGCAATACCCCTCAGACCGGGTTTGGATCGTCGATAAAGAGCTGCTCGAAGCCGAGCGCATCGGCTGCGGCCCGTGCAAGCGCCTGCACGCCAAACCGCTCGGTCGCATGATGGCCCGCCGCGAAGTAAGTCATGCCAAGTTCGCGCGCAAGATGCGTGGTGCGCTCAGAGATTTCGCCGCTCACGAACGCATCGGCACCCGCTTGCGCAGCCTCGATGATCATGTCCTGGGCGCCGCCCGTACACCACGCGATTCGCTTTATAGGCCGCTCGAGACGCCCAACTGCAAGTGGTGAGTGCCCCAGCCGGCGCTTCAATGCCGCTCTGATGGTTGCAACCGATTGAGGTTTGGCAAACGAGTGCAGGCTGATCAGATCGTATTGCCCGTAGCGGCCGTCGGTTGACCAGCCCAGCTGCTGGCCAAGCTGCGCATTGTTGCCAAGTTCCGGATGCGCATCGAGCGGCAGGTGGTAGGCAAACAGATGCATGCCTGAGTCCAGCAGGGTGCGCACCCGGGCAAGCCGAATGCCGGTCAGCCGGCTATCCTCGCCACGCCAGAACCATCCGTGATGAACCAGCAGAGCATCAGCGCGCACCGCCTGAGCTGATTTCAGCAAGGCAAGGCTTGCGGTCACCCCGCATACCAGTCGCCGCACGGTGCGGTTTCCTTCCGCCTGCAGACCGTTTGGGCAATAATCATTGAAGCGGCCGGGCTGCAGGGTAGCCTCCAGCCAGTCGCCGAGTGCTTTGGCGCTTACGCCCTTGCCCCCTGACCGGTTGGTTGCGCCGGCTTTGCGTGTTGCGGTCTTCATGCTTAAAAAACTCTGGTTGCTGTTTGCTCAGACGGTAACAGTGGTGCTCGCGATCGTGTTCGTTATCGCGACCCTTCGTCCGGAATGGCTGCCTCGCAAACTTGCCTGGCCTGTGGGCGGCGCGGTGTCAGGCTCTCCGGCGGGCGGGCGAGAGTTGCCTGCGCGCGATGCGGCGATTGTGTCATACGCTGCCGCTGCACAACGGGCGATGCCCGCCGTGGTCAATATCCATACGACACGCTCGGGGCGTCTGCCCCCAGGGCATCCGATGACCGACCCCTCGGTCAGGCGCTTTTTTGGAGAGCCGGTGCCGCCGGATCGGCAGCCCTGGAGCAACCTGGGATCGGGCGTTCTGGTGGGACGCGAGGGCCACATTCTCACCAGCCACCATGTAGTGGATGCGGCCGATGGCATCGTGGTGCTGCTGGCCGATGGCACGCGTGAGCGAGCAAAGCTGGTCGGAAGCGACCCGGAAACCGATCTGGCGGTGTTGCGTATTGAGCGCCGCGATCTGCCTGCGATCGAGTTCGGCGACTCCGAGTCGCTGCGGGTGGGCGATGTGGTGCTCGCGATCGGTAACCCTTTCGGCGTGGGCCAGTCGGTCACGATGGGAATCGTTGGTGCGCTGGGTCGAAGCCAGCTGGGCATCAACACCTTCGAAAACTTTATCCAGACGGATGCGGCGATTAATCCTGGCAACTCCGGAGGAGCGCTGATTGACGTGCGCGGCCGGTTGATTGGTATCAATACCGCGATCTTTTCCCGTAGCAGCACACCCGGGTCGCTTGGAATCGGATTTGCCACGCCGATCTCGACTGCGAAACTGGTGCTGGAGCAGATTGTGCGGGACGGCTCGGTGACTCGCGGCTACATTGGCGTTGAGCCGCAAGACCTTACGCCAGAGCTGGTCGAGGCGTTTCGTCTGGCGCGCCGCCAGGGCACGCTGATTGCGTCGGTGATCCGAAACGGTCCTGCCGATCGCGCGGGCGTGCGCGCGGGCGATATCCTGGTGGCGGTGGAGGGCCAGGCAATCTCGGGCACCACAGCCATGCTCAACGCAATCGCTGGACTCTCGCCTGGTGCACGAGCCCAGTTGAAGCTGGTGCGCGAGGGGCGCGAACTCGACCTGACGGTAACGGTGGGGAGGCGGCCAGCGCCGGGGGTCCGCCGCGACTGAGCGCGGGTGTTTTCCGCGGGTCAGCCGAGTCGAATGCCGGTGTCTGTGCCCGCAGCAGCCACGGCGGCGGCAAGCCGCTCCGTGCTGGAAGCCTGAATGCTGTAGAGCGGCGCATGAGCTGGCAGGTGCTCGCCCAGATGGCAGGCGAGGTCAACGCCAGCATGCGGATCGGCGGGCGCGCCGGCCAGGCGCGCGATCGTTGAGATTCGGCGGGCATCGATTGCGAGCACGGTGCCTGATTGCGTCGCGCAGACCGGCAGCAGGGCAAGCGTCGTATCGTTGATGCGAGGGGTTGCGCCTTGCGCGTCGATGATTGCCTGCATTGCACGCCGGGCGTCGCCGCTCGCGAGCAGTTCGAGCGCGCGCGCCTCGCCTCGCGCCAGATCGCCGATTGTCGGATCGAGCGCCAGAATGCGCGCGGCAAACAGCAGCGCCTTATCGCGCAGATCGGCTGGCGCCTGCGGCTCACCCTCGAGCACCTGCAGTACATCACGCACCTCGAGTGCGGGCCCGATGCCGCGGCCAATCGGCGCAGCGCCATCGCTCGGATAAGCGCGTACCGTCATGCCCAGGCGGGCGCCGAGCGAATCGAACAGCGCGGCGACCGCCCGCGCTTCCTCAAGCGAGGCAACCTTACCGCCTGGCATATACGGCACATCGATCACCACATGCGTGGAGCCCGCCGACCATTTCTTTGACAGGATCGAGGCGACTGACCAGCGCCGGGTATCGAGCGCGAGCAGTCGTTCGAGACGGTGCATGGATTCATCGAGCACCGAATGGTTGAGACGGCCATTCCAGGCAATGCAACCGCCCGCCTGCTCGACCACTTGGCGCAGTTCCGATGGATTCAGATCGACGCGCGCGAGCACCTCCATTGCATCGGCTGTCCCCGCTGCTGAGGTGATCGCGCGGGATGAAGTTTTTGGAATCAGCATTCCGTGCGCAGCGACGATGGGTACCACGATCATCGTCACGCGGCTTCCCGCCGTGCCACCTAGAGAATGCTTATCAACCACTGGCTCGCGACCCCAGCTTGCGCGAGGCATCAGCCCGCATCGCCAGCGCGCGACGCACGCGAGCTCTTCGTCATCGAGGTCGTTGGCGCAGGCAATCAGCATGGTGTCGCGTTCGGCACCTTCGATCGAACCGTCGATAACCGCCTGCAGCAGCGTGTTCCACTCAGCTTGCTCGAGCCGCTCGCCGGCAAGCTTGCGACGCAGAACCGCGCCAGCCCCTTGTCGAGGCTCGGACACGCGCCGTCCGTCGGACGCAACCGGCCTGCGCGCCGCGCCGGCCGCGTGCCCCTCGAGCTTCGAGACGATGGCATGAATCAGCCGAGCGGTCCCTGTGTGCAGATCGCTATCGTTGGTAACGCGTACCACATCGAGTGTTTCGGGGTAGGCGGTACTCGCCCGGGCGAGCCGTTGGGCGATATCGTCACCCGACTCGCGACCGCGCGAGGCAAGCCGTTCAGCGATCAGCTCAGGCGGCGCATCAATCTCGATCACGACCAGGCGTGGAACGCGTTGCGCGAGCTCGGCGGCCTTGCCTCGCGAGCCGTTGGCGATGACATGGCGTCCCGCTGCCAGCTCGTTGGCGAGCGCCGCAGGTAAGCCGTAGTGCAGCCCATGAGCCGCCCACCAGAGCAGAAACTCGCCGCGCGCTGCACGCTCGGAAAATTCTTGGACGGTACATGCGTCATGGGTCTCGCCGACGCTGTCTTCAGGACGGGTGATGACCCGGCGTGCAAAGACAAATCGGTGTGCGGGCAGCTTCGTCCGCAGCGTATCGATGAGGCTATCTTTGCCGACGCCGCTTGCCCCGACGATGTAGAAAAGCGTTCCAACCAGCTGATGTAGCGAGGCGGCCGGGCGCGCCTCGCCTCCTTGTGCAGTTGCCAGACTCACTCGTCCAGACCAATATCAACCGCGGGTGCGCTTTGGGTGATCTTGCTGGTCGAGATGTAGTCAACGCCGGTCATTGCAATCGCGCGGATCGTATCAATCCTGATACCACCGGACGCCTCGATCTTGGCTCGGCCCGCAACGATGCGTACCGCCTCGGGCATCTGCGCAACAGGCATGTTGTCGAGCATGATGACATCGGCGCCCGCATCGGCGGCTTCGCGAACCTGCTCCAGACGGTCGCACTCAACTTCGATCTTGGTCAGAATCGGAAGCTTCTGCCGGGCCCGGTGCACCGCCTTGGTGATGCTGCCTGCCACCGCGATATGGTTGTCTTTGAGCATCACGCCGTTATCAAGCCCCAGGCGGTGGTTGACGCCGCCGCCGCACACCACCGCGTGTTTTTCCAGCATGCGCAGCCCGGGCGTGGTTTTGCGGGTGTCGATCAGGCATGCGCTGGTCCCATCGATTTCCGCGCGATAGCGCGCGGTCTCGGTAGCGATACCGCACATCCGCTGCAGGATGTTGAGCGTGGGTCGCTCGGCAGACACGATGCTGCGAGCCGACCCCGACACGGTAAGAAGACGCGTACCTTTCTCAACACGGGCGCCGTCTTTGACCAGCGTTGTCACCGACAGCGTCGGGTCGTAGCGTTGAAAAATGCGCTGAGCGATACCGATGCCTGCAATGACCATGGATTCGCGCGCGTTCATATGAAAGGTGGCCTGCGCATCTTCGTCGATCATCAGCTGCGCGGTGAGATCGCAATAGCCGATATCTTCAGATAGCCAGAGGTCGATGAGTCGATCGACCTGAAAAATGTCGTACATGAGAGCGCTCCGTGGATCAGAGAGGGTCAGGAAGGAGAGAGCCCGGTGGAGCCGGGCGGGTTGCCTGGCGGTATCGCGTATCGGCTGCGACGATACCGCCAGCCCAGCCACGCCAGCGATATGGCTGTCGCGGCGGCATTAAGTTCTGCGGCGGGCATGAACATCAAAATCGCCAACACACCGAACGAGAGGCGCGTTATGGATCCGAGCTTACCAAACGCATAGTCTTCAAACGCAATGGTCATCAACACTGAGCCGAGCGCGGTGGCCGCACACACTCCGATCACATCAAGCGTTGAGCCCTCCAGCAGCAGCTCGGGCCGCGCAACGAACACCAGCGGGACCACAAACGCAACAGCGGCGATCCTGCAGGCCACAAAACCAATGGGCATCGGGTTGGCTTTGGCGATGGACGCCGCCGCAAACGCGGCCACCGCGACCGGAGGCGTGATCGCTGAAACCGCCGCGTAATAAACCACCAGCAGATGCGAGGCCATGGTGGAGATGCCCAATGCGATCAGAGCTGGCGCTGCGAGCACCGCCGACAGCGCATAGACCGCCGGAACCGGCATGCCCATGCCGAGCACAACGATCACCACGATTGCGGTAAAAACCGTGAGCGCGAAATTACCCGACGCCAAAACGAACAGCGCGGAACTGATCTTGCCGCTGAGATCGGTCATTGACAGCGTACCAATGACCAGCCCCGCGACCGCGCAGGCAACGCCAACGGTAATCATTCGCTGCATGCCTTCAATGAGCGCCTGCCCAAGGCGCTTCGGAAGGTCCGTGAGCGGCCTGCAGCGCAGCAGCACCACCGGGACAAGCGCCAGACACGCGACCGCTCCGGCGAACGCTGGCCGGTTGAGCGCAAGCACTGCCCATGCGATGGTGACCAGCGGCACGAGATAGATCCAGTCGCGCTTGAGCACTGCGCTTACCTTGGGAATATCCGACTGCTCAAGCGGCTTTAAGCCCGCGTGGTGAGCGCTCAGCGTGACGCCCATGTAGACGCACAGGTAGTAGAGCAACCCCGGAATAATTGCGACCAGGGCGATCTCCCCGTACGGTATGCCCGTAAAGTCCGACATCATGAATGCAGCCGACCCCATCACCGGCGGCAGGATTGCCCCCCCAGTGGAGGCCGCGGCTTCGATGGCGCCCGCGCGGACTCGGGTAAAGCCGGTACGGATCATGAGCGGGATCGTGAACGAACCGGTTGTGACCACATCGGCGGTGGGCGAGCCCGAAATCGATCCGTAAAGGCCCGATGACAGCACCGCGACCTTGGCCGGACCGCCCACCTGGCGTCCGACCAGTGCGTTGGATAGATCGTGAAAAAAATCGCCGCCGCCAAATTTGTCGAGCAGTGCGCCGAACAGCACGAAGATGAAGACCAGGTACGCGGCCACCTCGAGCGCGGGACCGAACAGTCCGTTGTTGGTGAAGACCAGCTGATCGATCATTTCAGGCAGGCTCATTCCCCGATGCGAGAACGCGCCGCTCAGTTTGTGGCCGAACGCCGCATAGGTCAGAAAGAGGCCGACCAGCATCACGAGCACAACGCCAACGGTGCGGCGCGTGGCTTCCAGCACGAGGGCTATCAACACGACCGATACCGCGACATCGGCTGGGGTTAGCGGGTCCAGCACAGGCAGTCGGTCCTTGTGCACATCGTGCATCGCGATGAAATAGACGCTGCATCCGATCGAGGTCAGGGTCAGCAGCCAACTGGCCCAGGTTTCGGTGGTCGGTCGCCTGGCGTTGCCGGTGGTGTGCAGAAAGGCCAGCGACAGTACGCCACCCAGAAAAATGAACAGGCCGATCATTTCGTCCAGGTACACCCCAGCCGCGACCGCGATGAAGGTGACTGCGAGGGAGAGGCTGATTACTGCGCTCAGGAGCCGACCCACGGGCCCGAGTGTGCGTGATCGGCCGGAACCGATCAGTTCCAGGAAATTCATTGATAAATCCGGTCGGCGATGGGGTGACTCGGGCTGCCAGGCCAGCAAGTTTGGACGCTGGCAGTGCAGCGAATGTCAGCCTGCGATCGACGCAAAAGACCGGCGCTGCGCCAGGCAGCGCCTTCGGTCACTTGAGCAGGCCCGCTTTGCGGTAGGCGGTGACAGCGCCCGGATGAAGCGGCAGGGGCGAGACCTGCGGCAGGCTCTCGGGTGTGAGCCGCGCCAACGTTGCATGCGATTTCTGCAGGAAGTCGAAGTTCTTGAGCATTGCGCTGACAATCGCCTCGGCCTCGCTGTCTTTCATCTCGGCGGCGGCCATGACGACTACGCTGCCCCGAACGGTGTTCGCTGCCTCCGGCGAAAACGCGTAGGTGTTGGCTGGGATGTTGATGGTTTCAGTGCCGAGTTGCTTGTTCAGCCGATCAACCGCCTCCGGGCCAAGCCCGATTAACTTGAACTGCGTGTCGCGTGCGGCGTTAACGATTTGGCTGGAGGGAAATGCGAGCATGTTGATGATGATGTCGATCTGCCCGTTCTTCACCATCGTCAGGCCGTTGTTGTAAGCGACGTAATTGAGACGCCCGCCCCAGTTCTCGATGTCTTTCACCGTGAAGCCATGGACTGAAAACACCGCCTCTCCCGCGACGGCCATCAGCGTGCCCTTGGAATTGAGCGCAACGCGGACAGGCATTTTCCGCTCACGAATCTGGTCGATACTGGTGATTCCGGAGGCCGTGGTGGCAAGGATCTGCACCGCTGCTTCCGGGTCGATCATCGCGATCGCCCGAATATTCTTCATTGGCTGCGAGAACGGTTCAATGCCGGCCTCGGCCTGGCGGGCAAGCTGTGCGTGGGCGATGCCGAGTTGAACTTTCCCCTGAGAAACCAACAGAAGGTTGCCTGCTTCACGTCCCGGTTCATAGGTAAATGAAATGCCGGGGTATTCTTTGCGCAGCGTTTCGCCGATAGCTGTTCCGACGGCGCTCCAGGCGCCACCTACCGAACCGCCGGCCAGGGTGATTTTTGAGGGCGCGGATTGCGCCTCCGCGGCACTGGGCAGGACAGCCAGCAGGGCGGTGGCAAGCGAAACCGAGAGTAAGCCGCGACGGCTAAGCTTTGGCAGGTGGGTCATCGAACGTCTCCGTGTTTTTTTGGATTGTAGTCTGCATTCGTGATCGCTCAGACCACAACCAGGGCTGGGTTGCTCCGCCGCACAAGTCCGCACCGGCAAGGGGGCATCCCGTGCGGCCGGCTTTATTGCAGGGCACCATTCGGTTAGAATCCGCGGTTCACTAAGACGATTAGCAACACTTTGTTTCATCTCGGACAAGACGATGAGTGAATCTTTGAAGCCCTCCGAATCGTCCCGCCGGTCGGCGATCGGGCTCGTTGCTGCGGCGGGCGCAGCAGGCGGCGCGGCAGTGGTAGTGCCGTTTGTCAGCACCTTTGCGCCCTCTGAAAAGGCCAAGGCCGCGGGCGCACCCGTCGAAATCGACGTGTCCTCCATGCAGCCTGGCGAGCTCAAGCGCGTCGAGTGGCGCGGCAAGCCCGTCTGGGTGCTTCGCCGTACGCCTGAAATGCTTGCAACATTGAAGAACACCGAGCCTCAGGTGGCCGACCCGGGCTCCGCTCGCACGGCTTATCCCACGCCGACCTATGCGAAAAATCCGCACCGCTCCATCAAGCCTGAATACCTGGTGGTGGTCGGAATCTGCTCGCACTTGGGCTGCTCGCCCAGCGACAAATTCGCAACCGGCCCGCAGCCCTCTCTGCCAGATGACTGGGCGGGCGGTTTCCTCTGCCCGTGCCATGGGTCCACGTTTGATCTGGCAGGCCGTGTGTTCAAGAACAAGCCCGCGCCGGACAACCTCGAGGTTCCGCCGCACCGGTATGTGTCGGACACCCGCATCCTGATCGGCGAGGATAAGGCAGCCTGATACTCCGTCCGGAGTGCCCCGCCGGATGGCATGGGGCGGCTGCCAAGGCAGCAACCGGCCGGGCTTAACCCGATTTCGTCTCGTGATTCCCGCGAGGAGCAGCAGAAATGGCGCAGCAAAAGCAAGTTGAAACCACTGGCCTTCTTGGTTGGGTCGATCAGCGTTTCCCGCTGACGTCCACCTGGAAAGCGCACCTGTCGGAGTATTACGCTCCGAAGAATTTCAACTTCTGGTACTTCTTTGGTTCGCTCGCGATGCTGGTTCTGGTTATCCAGATCGTCACCGGCATTTTTCTGGTGATGCATTACAAGCCTGACGCATCGCTCAATGAGGCCGGCATTCCGGTGGCATTTGCCTCGGTCGAGTACATCATGCGTGACGTTCCCTGGGGGTGGCTGGTGCGCTATCTGCACTCCACTGGCGCGTCGGCGTTCTTTGTTGTGGTGTATCTGCACATGTTCCGCGGGTTGCTTTACGGCTCCTACCGTAAGCCGCGCGAACTGGTTTGGATCTTCGGCTGCCTCATTTTCCTTTGCCTGATGGCCGAAGCGTTCTTTGGTTACCTGCTCCCCTGGGGTCAGATGTCTTACTGGGGTGCGCAGGTTATCGTTAACCTGTTCGCAGCCATCCCCTTTATTGGCCCTGAACTGTCGATCTGGATCCGCGGCGACTACGTGGTGGGCGACGCTACGCTGAATCGCTTCTTCGCGTTCCACGTCATTGCCATTCCGCTGGTGCTGCTGGGTCTGGTGGCGGCGCACATCGTTGCCCTCCACGAAGTTGGCTCCAACAACCCAGATGGGGTCGATATCAAGGCCAAGAAAGATCCCAACGGGGTACCCCTCGACGGCATTCCCTTCCATCCTTACTACACGGTGCACGACATCCTGGGCGTGTCGGTTTTTCTGATCGCGTTTTCAGCAATCGTCTTTTTCGCCCCCGAGGCCGGTGGGTACTTCCTCGAGTACAACAACTTCATCCCCGCAGACCCGCTCAAGACGCCGGCGCACATCGCACCTGTCTGGTACTTCACGCCCTACTACTCGGTGCTCAGAGCGGTTACCGACGACTTCCTGATGTACTGGATGACGCCGTTCCTGGTGTTCTACGCCCTGCTGGTTGTCACCACGGCGCGCTATGCAAGCGTCAAGGTCATTACCCTGGCAGCGGTGGTCGCCTTGATCGCTGGCTTCTTCCTGGTCGAAGCCAAGTTCTGGGGCGTGGTGGCCATGGGCGCCGCGGTCATGATCCTGTTCACGATGCCCTGGATCGACCACAGCCCGGTTCGCTCGATTCGTTACCGCCCGGGCTGGCACAAATGGATCTACGGTACGTTTGTCGTGGTGTTTCTGGTGCTGGGTTATCTGGGGGTTCAGCCGCCAGAAGAGCTCCGCAATCTGGTGGCCAAAATCGGTACGCTCCTTTACTTCGCCTTCTTCATGCTGATGCCGTGGTGGAGCGCCATGGGCGAGTTCAAGCGCGTGCCGGATCGCGTCACGTTTGCAGCGCACTGACCGCCGGAGTCCTGAGAAAATGAAGAAACTGTTCGCTAAACTGGCTGCGCTATTCGCATCGGCCGTGATTGCCGGGTCAGCCGTCGCGGCGGGTGGCTCGTCGTACCCGCTCGATCGCTTTCCGCTTGAAAAGCTCACAGACCAGGTAGCGTTGCAAAACGGGGCAAAGCTGTTCGTCAATTACTGCCTGAACTGCCACGGCGCATCGGCCATGCGCTACAACCGGCTGCGCGACATCGGTCTTTCCGAAGACCAGATCAAAACCCACCTGATGTTCACCTCCGAGAAGGTGGGTGAGCCCATGAAAGTGTCGATGCGCGCGGCAGATGCCAAAGAGTGGTTTGGCGCGCTGCCGCCCGATCTGTCACTCATTGCGCGCGCGCGGTCATCGCACGACGGTACAGGTTCTGACTGGCTCTACACCTACCTGCGCGCCTACTACCGCGATGGGACCCGCTCTACCGGCTGGAACAACGCACTGTTTGAAAACGTAGGCATGCCCCATGTGTTGTGGCCGATGCAGGGCTCCCGCGGCGCAACCATCGAAGAGGTGCGTGAGGCGCGCGATCCCAAAACCGGTAAGAGCGAAGGTTTCACCAAAACCACGGTGAGCTTCGACCCGCAGGGCTTCCGCACTGAAACAACCGAAAAGCTTTCGGGCGGACATCCTCATTCGGGCAAAACGATCCGACTCGGGAAAATCGAGGGCGGCAGTGTGTCCGCGGCCGAATACGATGCCCAGATCGGTGACCTGGTCGCTTTTATCACCTACATGTCCGATCCGACCGCGGGAACCCGCGTGCGCTTGGGCGCATGGGTATTGATGTTTCTGGCGCTGTTCACGCTGTTCGCCTGGAACCTGAACCGCGTCTACTGGAAAGACATCAAATAGGCGGCTTTGCCGCCCCCCCGGCGCGGTGTGAGGTCAGTGCGCTGATCTCGCACCGCATCCTGTTTCGGTCGAGCATTCACGGATACCGCCCGCTATGATGGTCCTGTACTCCGGAACCACCTGCCCGTTCTCCCAGCGCTGCAGACT
>CAZORB010000001.1:0-16485 GCA_964581825.1 uncultured Bordetella sp. | reverse complement strand
CTATGATGGTCCTGTACTCCGGAACCACCTGCCCGTTCTCCCAGCGCTGCAGACTTGTGCTGTTCGAGAAGGGCATGGATTTCGAAATTCGCGACGTCGATCTCTACAACAAGCCCGAAGACATCTCGATCATGAATCCGTACGGCCAGGTACCCATCCTGGTTGAACGCGATCTGATCCTGTATGAATCCAACATCATCAATGAATACATTGATGAACGCTTTCCGCACCCGCAGCTGATGCCGGCCGATCCGGTCATGCGGGCACGGGCACGCTTGTTCCTGTTTAACTTTGAGCGCGAGCTGTTTATTCATGTGCAGACGCTCGAGCGACGCGATCCCTCCAAGGACGCGCAGAAGCTCCAGGACAAAGCGCGTCAGCAGATTCGTGACCGGCTTACCCAGCTCACGCCAATCTTCATCAAGAACAAGCACATGTTGGGCGAAGAATTCTCGATGCTCGACGTTGCTATTGCCCCGCTGCTCTGGCGCCTTGATCACTACGGCATCGAAATGCCTAAAACCGCTGCGCCTCTCTTGCGCTATGCGGAACGAATTTTTTCCCGGCCAGCGTATATTGAAGCGTTGACTCCTTCGGAAAAGGTGATGCGCCGCTGATCGCCAACGGCGATTGAGGTCTGCGAACACCCAATGGCTGAGATATCGACCAAGCCGTATCTGATTCGCGCCATCCATCAGTGGTGCGAGGACAGCGGCTATCGTCCTTACCTTGCGGTCATGGTCGATGAGCGCACCCTTGTTCCGCGCGAGTTCGTCCGTAACGGCGAAATCGTGCTCAACGTGTCGGCTGTTGCCACGCATCGGCTTCAGATCGGAAATGATCTGATCGAGTTCGAGGCGCGCTTCTCGGGTGCGGTGCGGCAGGTTTCCATCCCCATCGAAAACGTCTCGGCTATTTATGCTCAGGAAACCGGGCATGGCATGGCCTTCGATGTGCCCAAGGCGCTCGCGCTGCCACCCGAGCGAGCGCAGGCTCCCCAGCCGATGAAGGCGGAGGGCAGCCCAGACGCTCCGCCCAGACCTGCGTCTCGGCCCAAGCTGGTGCCGAAGCCTGCGCCCGCGGCATCTGCCCCAGCCCCCGAGGCACCGGCAGAAACAGCGGCCAGGGCCGACGGGACGCCCGCTGTAGCGCCCGCGATTTCGCTCGCCCCGGTGCCGGCAGAGCCGAGCGCTCCCGCTGCAGGCCCGGCCGTCGCAGCGAGTGCACCCGTGCTTCAGGCTGTGGAAACGAATTCGGAGACAGGGACTCGCCGCCCGCGAGCCGCTTCGGCAAAGCCCCGGCGGCGCGGCAAGCTTGCGGCGGTTCCTGATGGCCAGTCAGCAGAAGGCGGCTCGGCACCTTCACCTGCGTCGGCATCGACCGAGCCCCGCTCGGAACCGGCCGTCACCTCACCCCCGGAAGAACCTCCTCCGCCGCCCCCAAGCCGTCCGCGGCTGCAGCGCGTCAAGTAGAGGTTCGGCAGCAGCGTATTATCCTGCCCGTTTCATCAGTTCGCCGGCTTAGCTCAGTTGGTAGAGCAACCGCCTTGTAAGCGGTAGGTCACCTGTTCGAGTCAGGTAGCCGGCACCATCTCTCGCTGTCGAATTAAACGGGCGCAATGCCCCATTGCGCGAGTGCATCGCTGGTCAGGCCCAGCGATCGGAAGTAGTCGGTCGGCATCACGTCATAGCTGCCTTCCGGTGCAGCCTGCGCCGATCCCGGGGTCCAGCTGCCATCGACGTCGCCGGTGAGAACGCCAACCAGGTTGATCGGCGAGGCCTGTCCTGCCCTTGCGCTCGTCGCCGCGTCGACTTTGGGAACCGATTGCCGCGTGTAGACAGACCCCGAGGCTGGCTGCCAGAGCAACGCGGATTCGTCCACGAACCGCCACTGCAGAGCCGGTGCGCCGTCGGCTCGCGCGGCAGCCTTCAGAATCAACGAGGCGTCTTCAGAGCTGACGCGTCCGTCGCGGTTCACATCAGCCGCCAGCACCTGATACGGAGAGATGGGCAGGGCGCTGCCCAGATCCTCGATTGGCGTGTTTGGATTGCGTCCGGACGCGAGCTTCAGGGCTGCTAACGCATCCGATGCGCTGACCGCACGCGTGATTTCGCCCGCTGTGGCCGCGCGCTCCGCGTTAAAACGGAGGACGGTATCGAAATCGAGTGAGTCGATCGTCCATCGACCATCGTTACCCGTGCTCGCGGTTAGCCCGACGGGGGTGAGTGCCGACGGGCTGACCTCGGCGGCTTGCGCCTTGATGGACACGTCATCCAGGAAGGCGTGGCTGCGCCAATGGTAGGCGCTACCCGTTACTGCAGCCGCTCGCACCCCGGTAACCCCGGCAGCAGCTAGCGTCCCGGCCAAATCGACGCGCGAATCGATAGGGAGCCCTACCTCAGCAGTCTCCGCGCTCGGCACGTAGCCGAAATTTCCTGCGTTGTCGCGGTAGACGAGCTCAACCGAAATCGACCTTCCAACATGAAACGGCGTGAGCAGAAAGGTCGCGCTTGTCGAAATACCGGTTACGGGTGTCCCGTCGACGCGCCAAACCCAGCCGATGTTGTTGGTTGTCAATCCGTCGGGGTCAATCAGCGTGTGCTGTGCGACAAGCGTCTGACCCTGCATCGGCCTACCGGTGATCAGTACCTCGCCACCTGGTGGCTTAGGGTCGTAATAGCTTCCCAGAATACCGATGGCAACCGTTGGACTGCTTACCTCTCCACCCGCTGAATTGGCGCGCACGGGGACGCTTTTGAGCAGATCAAGGATTGGATAGCCATCAAGTACGCGGCCAAAGACCGCATAGCCTTTACCGTCAGGCGCACGGTTGGCATCCAGGAACAGATTGTCCGAAACATTGATAAAAAACTGGCTTGTTGCACTGTTTGGATCACCGGTGCGCGCCATCGCAACCGTTCCAAGCGTATTGCTGAGGCCTGTTACGCTCGTACTTTCCAGGCTGATTGGCGCCTGGGTGGGTGTTTTGTAGGCGTACTGCCCACTCGCGTTAATGGTGTATCCGCCGCCCTGGATCATGAACCCATCAATGACGCGGTGAAAGACAGTGCTGGTGTAGAAGCCGCTCTGGATGTACTGAACGAAGTTGGCGACTGTGCCGGCCGCCCGCGTCGACTCAAGCTCGATCAGCAGGTCGCCGTAGTTGGTCCGCAACCATGCGCGCGGCAGCGTGGGTGCGGGCTGCGGTACCAGTCCGGCGGGTGCACTCGCGACGCTTTCGGGAGTGCCCGCCAGATCGGTGTAGGACGCGGTTACCGTGATCGACTTGCCAGAATCGCTGGCCGCCACGGTGAAGGCGGCCTGGGTCATGCCTGGTACGGGCTGACCGTCAACGTGCCATTGCCAGCGAATCGCGCCCGGCTGCCCTGCGCCTGGAATGCCATCGAGATCGACCAGGCTGTGCGACGCGTTGAGAGTATTGCCTGCGGTGGGCGCGCCGCTGATGACGACCCGGCCCGCAGGGGAATCATTGGCGTCGATCACCTTGACAGGCGCGCTCGCGACATAACCCGACGTACCTGTCAGATCGGTATAAGACGCAACCGCTGTGATCGATGTGCCCACTAACGCCTGCGTCAGCGTGAGCGAGTTGGAATGAGCGCCCGGAATCAGCGCGCCATTGGACTTCCAGTAGTAGCTGATGGCCCCAGGCTGCCCCGCCGCCGGAATTCCATCGGCATCGGAGAGCTGGGCGCGCGCGAACAGCGCCCGGCCCTGTACTGGCAGGCCGACAATGGCGACACTGCCATTGGGCGCTGATCCGGCGGGCGTGGCCTCTGTGACAACGTCGTTCAGTGTGACTGCGGTGGTGGGTTTGGAGACTTCGCCTGCGCCATTGTCGACGACGGTGATTGCCTTCAGCTTGGGCAGTACTTCCGCGCCACCGCTGACCACACGGCCAAACACCGCATAACCATTACCATCTCCGAACAAAGCTGCGTCCAGGCGCTGGTTATCGACAAGATTGACGAAGAACTCGCTGGTGGCGCTATCCGCTGCACTGGTACGCGCCATCGCGAGCGTTCCCGCCAAATTGCTGAGCCCAGTCGTGCTGGTACGCTCGAGCGCAATCGCAGGGAAAAGCGACGACCGGCGAATGAACTCAGTGCCGATGAGATCGTAGCCCCCGCCCTGCGCCATGAAGCTTGAGATGATTCGGTGAAACTCGGTGCCATCGTAGAAATTAGCGTTGGCATACCGAAGAAAGTTGTTCACTGTGATCGGCGCGCGATCCGCTTCCAGCTCAACCACCAGATCGCCAAGCGTGGTCGCGAAACGCACGCGCGGCAATGCGCTGTAGGCCGCCGGGGTGTTCAGTGCTTCGAGGACGGCAGCGCTTGCGGCGCTGGTGACGGTTTCCTCGGTGCCTCCCAGGTCAACGTAGGCCGCTGTCACGCTGATCCGGCTACCGATGTCTGCGGCGGTGAGCCGATAGGTGGTGCCGGTTGTACCCGCAATTGCTGCGCCGTTGGCGTGCCACTGGAAGCGAACGGCGCCTGCGCTTCCCACCGCCGGAATTCCATTGGCATCAGTAAAGGCGCTGTTAACCGTCAGCAGCTCGCCCGAGCGCAGCGTACCGGTGATGCTCAACGAGCCGGAGGGGCGGGTATTCATCGGTCGAGGATTGCTACTCGAACTGCCACATCAACAGACTGCGATGGTGCGGTGACGGCGGCGAGAGCAAAGCGGAGCGAGGTCAAGACGATGAGCACTGCCATGATCAAACTTTCCGCCTTTCGGGGCTGCTTGCTCCCGGGGCGGAGACGCTGTGACTACTGATTCAGGACCGTGATACTAACCCGGCGATTGCGGGGATCAGCGGGATTGGACGGGATGAAAGGAACCGTATCAGCGACCCCTTCGAGACGCTCGAAACGTCGGGTGGGGATACCGTTAGCCTCCATCAGACGGCGCGTTGCGTCAGCCCGCTCGGTGGAAAGCGTCCAGTTGTTGCGGCCAGTTCCAGGAGCAAATCCAACGCTGTCGGTATGGCCGCGAACGGCCAGCTTGTTGGGGACATCGCGCAGTGACTTGGCCACCTCGGCCAGCAGCGCCGCTGCCCTGGGCTCGACGTCAGAGGTGCCCAGCCGGAACATGGAGAAATCAGCCTTGTCGATGATCTCGATGCGCAGGCCATCTTTTTCCCGCGACACCTGAACCTGATCCTGCAACTGCTTCAACTGAGGGTTCTCAGACAGCTTTTCTTTGAGTTCTTCCTGGAGTTTCTCGAAGTTGGCATCGTCTTCGAGGCGCTTGGGACCCCGAGAGGGGTCATTGGAAGGCGCGTCTTTTTGCGGCCCCTCTGCGTTTTGCTCTTCCTGCGAGGCGCCCTGGTCGGTACTGGGGCCACCCTGGGCTCGCGGCGTGAGGCGCTCCAACATCGCAGTTTGCTTGGCTGTGAAGGGAAATCCGTCGGGGTCAACAATGGAGCGGCCACCCAACAGGCCATCAGACCCGGCAAGCTCGCCAAACTTGATCTGGCTGTGTGACGCCGGTCTGAAATAGTCAGCGATGCTCTTTCGCTGGTCGCTGTTGGTTGCGCCCAGCAGCCACATCAGCAGGAAGAACGCCATCATGGCGGTCATCATGTCGGCCAGCGCGATCTTCCAGGCGCCGCCGTGTGCACCGCCGTGACCCTCTTCGACGATGATCTTGCGGATGATCGGCCGCTCAGCGGCCGGCGGTGCCGCGCCCTCCGCGGGCGGTGCGCCGTTGGCCGCGGCGGCGTCGGCCGGGGCGTTGGCTTCAGCCATCAGCGCGCTCCGCTGTCAGCGTGACCGGTCATCAGCCGCCCCGCAGGCTGTCGAACACTTCAGAGAACGACGGCTGGTTGTGGTGGCTGATGCAGGCACGCGCGGCCTCAATGACGACCGGCTGCGGATGGCCTTTCAGATTGGCCACCAGCATCTGGTGAATCACGTTATAGACCTGCGATTCTTCGTCGAGGATTTGACTTAGCCGGCCCGCGAAGGGCTCGAACATGCCGTAAGACATGAACACGCCCAGCATGGTTCCGACCAGCGCGGCACCGATGAGCGCGCCCAGCACGGCGGGCGGTTGGTCGATCGCACCCATGGTTTTAATCACGCCCAGCACGCAGGCAACGATACCCAGCGCCGGCATGGAGCCCGACATGGTTGCGAGCGCCGCCGGCGCGCGCATCGCCTCATGATGGTGGAGCTTGATGGCGGTTTTCATGATGTCATCGACCGCATCGGCATCAAGATTGCCCTGCGAAATAATCGCCAGCCGCAGTGGATCGCAGATCATCTGGACGATTGAGTGATCTTTGGCGAGCTTTGGGAACTCGCCAAAGATCGGACTTGAGTCAGGATTTTCGACATGTGCCTCAAGTGCAACCACCCCTTCCTTTTTCATCACGGCCAGCAGCTTGCCCACCAGCACGATCAGATTGAGGTAGTCCTCCTGTTTCCACTTGGGCCCGGAGATGCATTTGCCGATACCGCCCATGGCCGCTTTGAAAATGTCAAAGCTGTTACCGATCAACGAAGCGCCAATGGCGGCACCCCCGATGATGAAGATTTCGAACGGGGCAGCCTTGATGATCGGCGCCATCTTGCCGCCGGCCATCACATAGCCCCCGAGCACCGCGCCGAACACAACTGCAAGACCGACGAAGAAAAACATGGCAAGCCCTCAAGACTTAAACAGGCACCACACCCCGATGCACCAGCCAAAGGCCAGTTGCAAACCCAAATCAATCAGGTTGCCGAGAATGGCGACGGGTACCCCAAGGTAGGCGATGCACAGGGCCAATCCCGCGAGGGTAATCCTCGATTTCGGGATGTCGTGGCCCAGAACCACGTGCCGCCCTGTTTTTTCCGTCCTGGCCAAACTCAGCAGTGGTAAGGGGGGTAATCGGCATGGGGCCCGGGTTCTTGACCGCAAGATGGGCCCAACATGGGAAGTTCCTTAGTATATCGGCATGAAGCTGATCTGGGATCCTGACTCCCCCAAAGTTTGGGATGCGTTTCACCGCGACCACCGCGGCGCGCTCCAACAGAGCTGGGGCTATGGCGAGGCGCTCGCCCGGCTGGGCGTGCGGGTACATCGGGCGATGGTCGAAGTCGATGGCCGGACGGTTGGCATCGCGCAATTCATTTGCCGGCGGATTCCGGGGTATCTGTCCCTGTCCTCGTGTACCCGAGGACCAGTCTGGAAACCCGATCTTGATGCGGGTTTGCGCTCTGCCCTTTATCGACAACTCAAAGCCGAGTTACCTGCGCCGCGCTTGCGGGTCACACTGTTTTCGCCGAATTGCACAGCGGCTGAACTTGCCCCGGCGGAAGTCGCAGGGCTTACGCGCGTCATGACCGGCTACTCCACGGTGATGCTTGATTTGACCCAGCCGCTCGAGGCGCTGCGCGCGGCTTTTGATGGTAAATGGCGTAACCGCCTGGTGAAGGCCGAAACCGAGAAAGCGCTGCAGGTTCACGTCAACTCCAACGTCACCAAGTGCCGTGAGTTGCTCGACCGTGAGGGGCGCCAGCGCGAATCCCGTAATTTTCATGGTTTACCCACTGACTTCGTTACGCACTGGATTGACGCTGCAGCATCGCCCGCCGCGGCATTTGTGGTTGCGCGCGCCGACTATCAAGGCAAGACGGTAGCCGCGATGCTGTTTTTGCTTCATGGAAGCGTGGCCACTTACCACATCGGTTGGGCAGATGATGTCGGCCGAGACATGAATGCGCATAATCTGCTGCTTTGGCGTGCATCCCAGCTACTTAAGGAGCGGGACATCGCCTGGCTCGACCTGGGCGGCGTCAACACACATTCCCTGCCCGGCATTTCGCGCTTCAAGCTCGGCACGGGCGGTTCGGTACGAACGCTTGCCGGCACCTACTGCTAAGGGGGCATCAATGGTCAACAGGGGGGCAGCGAAATGAGAGGCCGTGGCTGGGCAGCGGGCATAGCCAGTATCGTGACCCTGTGGGTATGCCCTGGTGCGATTGCGCAGACCGGTGAGCCCCCCTGGGAAACAATCGGTGAGACGCCGGTGCTGACGCTCTACATGGACCGCTCGACGGTGCAGCGCGACGGAACCATCAGACGGGTGATCGAGATGCAAGACCTGAAGGTGCCTGATCCTGATGGCGTGTTGTCGCGGCGCTACACCAATGAATACGACTGCGACAACCAGATGCACCGGATCGGCCGTATGACGAGCTGGTCCGGTCCGCGGCTCACCGGGCGTAAAGTGTTCGATCTGGCTGAATGGGGCTACTGGCGAAAAATACCGTCAAACGGACTGTTCACGGTCGGCTTCAAGCTGCTTTGCCCGCCCCGGGCCGGGGAATCGCTGAGTCCTTGAATGAGGGCGCCTTTACCCGCATCAGAAAGCGCTCAAGCTGGTCTTTGCTGATGCCGATGGGTGTTCGCAGCTGGTAGAAGCGTACTTTCTCAGTACACGGGGGGACCGGTAGCGTGCCTTCGTAAGCCTGGTAGCTGAGATTTTCCGGGAGCAGCTGGGTGGGATCGATTGAGATGTTGGAGATGGTTGCTTCGGGCGCGCCCTTGTTAGGCAGGTTGTTCCAGATCATCCAGATAGTGCGGTGCTGAAACGCTGATTCGCGAATAGGAACCGACACCACCACCGTTTGGCCCGATGCAATCTGATGAACCAGGTGTGCAACCAGCGCAACCGGCTTGCCATCGATCTGTCCGCCCTCTGGCCGGTGAAAGTGGATACGTACCAGATCAAAAATCTCCGGGCCGATTTTTAGCGTGTTGCCGGCAGCAGCCATGACGATGACCGACTGGCCGTCATTGGCGACACGCAGCACCCCGGGTCTATAGCGCATTTCGAGAGGCAGGCGTGCAGCCTGAGCCTGATCAAGCGCCCGGTTGGGGCTAGGCGCCGGGCAGGCTTGTGCGACCCCGCCCTGTTTGGGTGGTTCGGCTGACTTCTGCTGCGACGCGAGCAGCGCATTCTGTGCAGCGAGCTCGCGCAGCTTTTCTTCCAGGGCCTCGATCTCGCTCTTCTGCGATTTAATTTGGGAGCGAAGTTCTTTGGCCTGAGCCCCTGAACGCTCGAGGCGTTCGCGTAGCTCGGATGCCTGGCGCGCTTTCACGAAGGAAAGCGTTCCCAGCACCGCGACGATGATCACGGTCAGCAGAATCAGCGCCAGGCGAAGAATGGCTTTCATGGTCGATGTCCTGGGGTCCGGGCGCGGTTGGCTTTGGTAGCCGACCGCAGCGAAACAAACTGATGGATTACAGCGTTTGGTCGAAAACGCGCAAGCGCTGCCGGCGAACCGCTGCTAGTATCATCGACACCGGACTGCGTGGCTTGAGTGCCATTATGAATAAATTACTTGGTGGAATCGTCATCGGAGCGCTGCTCACAGCCAGCGTTTACGGATTTGTGCAGGTTTTGCTCGATGACAGCAGTGCGCCCGAAATTCCCCAGGACATCCTCGTCCAGCGGCGCACGGGCATGATGGATCTCATCTGCGAACTCCAACTCGATCTCGACGGGCAGCTCGCGCTTGGCATCAATGCGAACGAGCCTTCGCGGATGTCGCTCGCTCAAATCGATTTCGAGCGCAAGTCAGGCTGGTACCAGGGCCGGTTGGCAATTTCCGAGGGGCGGGCGGGCAATCTCACGGTGGTGGGTCCGCGACTGATCGTGAGCCGCCCCGCCATGTTTCAGCGGTTCGGCGTCACCATCAGCAAAGAAGAATTCGTCATCGATCGCAGTAACGGCTCGTTCACTCAAAGCATCAGCACGCAAGATGGTCGCAACATCACACTGATCCGTGGCACCTGCGCGCAGGTGATCAAACCGCCTTTTTAAGCCCGCCCCGCGTTGCCGTTGATGCTGCGGCGCAACACGGGTAACGGGAGTGCGCGTATACTCCGCAGCAGCAAACACCCAGTCCGTTTGCCCTCCCTCTCCTCCCCGACGATCCCCTCCGTCTTCCCGACTGGTGCCGCAGCCTCGATGGCTGGTCGGCAGGTCGACGCAGTGCATCGCCTTGACGGAACTCCATGAGCTTTTCTTCTCTCGGTCTCGCCGAGCCGCTGGTTCGCGCGGTATCGGAATTGGGTTATACCCAGCCTACTCCCATCCAACTACAAGCTATTCCGGCAGTGCTGGCAGGCGGTGACCTGCTCGCCGCTGCCCAGACGGGCACCGGAAAAACCGCCAGCTTCGTGTTGCCGATTCTTCATCGGTTATCGCAGTCGCAGCCAATGGTGGCTGTGCCACCGGCGGCTGCGCCCAACGCTTCGGGCGATCGCCGTGATTTCCGCGGCGGACCACGCGGTGGGCGCGCCCCACGCGGGCCCACTATCCGAGCCCTGATTCTGACGCCTACCCGCGAGTTGGCGGCCCAAGTCGAGGAGAGCGTACGCGAATATGGCCGGCATCTGCCGCTTCGCTCGATGGCCATGTTCGGCGGGGTCAATATCAACCCGCAGATTGAGCGGTTGCGTGGGCGTGTCGACATACTGGTCGCAACGCCTGGACGACTGCTAGACCACGTATCTCAAAGAACCATCGACCTGTCAGGGGTCGAGATCCTGGTGCTCGATGAAGCCGACCGGATGCTCGACATGGGTTTCATTCACGATATCCGGCGGGTGCTCTCGTTGCTTCCGAAAAAGCGGCAGAACCTGCTGTTCTCCGCCACGTTCTCCGATGAGATCCGCTCGCTTGCCAACGGCTTGCTCGACCGGCCGTCGAGCATCGAAGTTGCGCGCCGGAATGCGCCAGCCGAGGCGGTCGAACAGAACGTGCTGCTGGTCAATCGCGACGCCAAGCGTGAGCTGCTTGCGCATCTGATTCGCGAGCGCGCGTGGTTTCAGGTGCTGGTATTTACGCGCACCAAGCATGGCGCCAACCGGTTGGCTGAGTACCTGGAAAAAGCCGATATCAAAGCTGAAGCAATCCACGGCAACAAGAGCCAGAATGCGAGAACCCGTGCGCTTGCCGGGTTCAAGGATGGCTCACTGCAGGTACTGGTTGCCACGGACATCGCCGCGCGCGGTATCGACATCGACGAACTGCCGCACGTTGTCAATTTTGAACTGCCCAATGTGGCTGAAGACTATGTGCACCGTATCGGCCGAACCGGTCGGGCTGGGGCGGCAGGTCAGGCCCTGTCGCTTGTCTGCGTAGACGAGTTCGATTTTCTGCGTGGCATTGAGAAGCTGATTGGACGAGCGCTGCCCCGGGAAACGGTGGCAGGCTTCGAACCCGATCTGAGCGTGCGGCCCGAACCGATTCAACTCGGCGGCGGACGAACCATGCGCACCGAGCGGGGCGGTGGACCTGCCAAAGGTAACTCGAGAGCCCGACCCGCAGCCAGCAATGGGTCGCGTAGCGCGCCGCCAAAGCCCGCATCGTATTCGTCGTTTTCAAATGCGCCGTCGCGGTCAGGCGGGCCCTCGCACGGGTCGGCGCCTGCCCGTGGTGGCGTTGCGCCTTCGCGGTCGGCTCCCCCGTCGCGTTCAGCAGCGCCTCGCTCCGCCCCGGCGGCGCCGTCTGGTCAAGGGTTTGGCAATACCCGTGCGCCCGGACGCGGGCTACGGGGGCGCTAGCATTCGGGATCGCACCGATCAGGGAGACCGCCTTGAGTGACCAGACGCTGTCGGGCCTGCGCAAAGACTATGAGCGCGGCGAGTTCGATGAAACCATGGCTGCAGAAGCGCCGCTGGATCAGTTCTGCCAGTGGCTCGATGAAGCCATCGCAGCCAAGGTTCCAGAACCCAACGCGATGACGCTCGCCACGGTCGGTGCGGACGGTCGGCCTTCAACGCGGGTCGTACTCATCAAAGGAATCGATTCGCGGGGCCTGGTCTGGTACACGAACTACCAGAGCCGCAAGGGGCGCGAGTTGGCCGGCAACCCCCATGCGGCGCTCCAGTTTCATTGGGTTGAGCAGGAGCGGGTTGTTCGAATCGAAGGACGCGTCGAGTTCAGTGACCCAGCTGAGGCGGACGCCTACTATGCGTCGCGACCGCTTGCTTCGCGGATCGGCGCCTGGGCGTCCGAGCAGAGCGAAGTGCTGCCCTCTCGAGCTGATCTGGTTACGCGAACTGCCGAAATGGGTTTGCGCTATGGTCTGAATCCGCCCCGACCGCCGCACTGGGGTGGTTATCGGCTGGTTCCCGACTACTGGGAGTTCTGGCAGGGGCGCCGATCAAGGTTGCACGATCGGATTTGCTATCGGATGCAACCCGACGGCAGATGGACAAGGCAGAGACTGTCACCCTGAAGGGGATCAGGCTCTGCGTGTGTCTGTTACTTGACCAGTAGCGTTGGGACGGACGACAGTTCAATCACGCGCGACGCGACCGACCCCACCAGCAGATCGGCAAGTGAACTGCGGCCTTTCGAGCCCATAACGATCATGTCGAAGCGGCCACGTGCCGCCGCATCGGCGATTTCCGCAGCGACATGGCCGCGTCGGATGATCATGTCGTGCGCAACCCCGGCTTTGTCGAGTGCGCGACGCGCGGCAGCAAGATCGCTTTCGGATTCGTCGCGCAGATAATCGTCGATCGCCTCTTTGCCTACGAAGCGACTGGCGTGGCGTAACGCCACGTCTTCATGGACGCTGATCAGCGTGATGCGGCTTGAGTCGCTCATGGCGCCCACCAGGCGAATGGCGTAGCGCACGGCACGCAGTGAATTTTTGGAGCCATCGCAGGCGACCAGCAGTTTCATTCAGACTCTCCCTTGGATTGATCACGAATTCCTGTCCAGCGTGGCGCGTACCGCTGCGACACGCCGATCAGATCGAGTAGGCGTGCGCAGGTATGGTCAACCAGCTGTTCGATGCTGGCTGGGCGCAGGTAGAACGCCGGCACAGGCGGAAAGATGATGCCTCCCATTTCCGTGACAGCCGCCATATTTCGCAAATGCGCGAGGTTAAGCGGGGTTTCACGTACCGCCAGCACAAGCCTGCGACGCTCTTTGAGCATGACATCGGCTGCACGCGTGATCAGGTTGTCCCCATAGCCATGGGCGATGGCTGCCAGCGTTTTCATGGAGCAGGGGGCGATCACCATGGCCTCGATGGGATAGGACCCTGATGCAATGCAGGCGCCTACCTCTCTAACGCCATGCACCACATCGGCCAGTGCCTCGACCGCCTGACGGCCTCGCCCGGTCTCCTGCTCGATGGTGAGCCAGCCAGCGGGCGATACCGCCAGATGCGTTTGTATGTTGCCCACCTCGCGAAGCATCTCGAGCAACCTGAGCCCATAGATGGCGCCGGAGGCACCGGTAATACCAATTGTGATCTGACGCGGATTCATCAGTCCATTGTAGCGGCAGGCATCCTGTGCAGCATGCAGGATCGACCGAGCGTTTAGCGGAACCAGCCCAATCCCTCTTTGAAGAAGTTCGACCTTGATCAACCCTTCGGTTTTTGGGGAAGATCGAGTGGATGCGGTGATAATCCGCGCCGGTCTCCCTGTGCCAACGAAAGGAAAGCGCCATGAATCGCCGTACATTGATCGCCGCCCTCGCGGCCTCACTACCCGCGCTGGCGACCAGTCCTCGCGCGCTCGCCGATACGCTCTCATCGCGCCCCGTCCGAATCGTCGTCCCGTTTGGTGCGGGCGGCATTGCCGATCTCACGGTTAGAGCGGTCGCGCAGGCAATGGGCGAGCAGTTGAAGACTCAGATCGTCATTGAGAACAAGCCCGGTGCGGGCGGCATCGCAGCGGGTGAAACGGTTGCCCGCGCCGCGCCCGATGGCCATACGCTGCTACTGATGTCCAACGGTAATGCGGTGAGCGTTAATCTCTTCAAATCGCTGCCGTTTGATACGGTGCGCGACTTCGCGCCGATATGCGGGCTCGGCAGTTTCGGTCTTGGCATTGTGGTGCCCGCCAATTCGCCGCACCGCACGCTCGCGGAGTTGCTGGCGCACGCGCGCGCCAACCCGGGCAAGCTCAACCTCGGCACTATAAACATCGGGAGCACTCAGAATCTTGCGGGTGAGTTGTTTCGCACGCGTGCCGGGATCGATGCCCAGATTATTCCTTTCAACGGAACGCCAGCGCTGCTCACCGCGCTGCGAGGCGGCCATGTGGACGCAGGCGTAGAGATTCTGGGGCCGCTTAAGTCGCAGCTTAATCCCGGTGGCGTGCGGCTGCTCGCAGTCACTTCGCGACGTCGTGCTGCCGAGTTCCCCGATGTGCCCACGGCAGCCGAGGCGGGTGTGGCTGACTACGAAGCCTCGTCATGGAATGCGTTGGCAGCGCCTGCGCGTACGCCACAGCCTGTCATTGCGCAGTTGAACCAGGCGGCCCGAGCGGCGCTCGATTCGCCCGATGTTCGCAAACGACTGGCCGAACTCGGGGTGGAGCCCATCGGCGGGACACCGCAGGCGCTTGCCGAGCTTTTGTCGAGCGAAATCCGCCGCTGGGGGGATGTCATCGAGCGCGCGGGCATTCCGAAGCAGTAAGCGTTGAGCTGCCCGTGTCGTCTGACGCGGGCTCGCAGCACCGCAGCGCCGGGTCGACGTAAAATCGCGCTGCACGCCATTAGGGGTCAGACCGACCCTCTGTGGGCGCCCCTACGATGCTGGAGCTCTGATGATCATCGATTGCCACGGACACTACACGACCGCACCCAAGGCGCTGGAAGACTGGCGAAACCGCCAGGTCGCGGCCCTCGGTAACCCGGCCGCTATGCCTAAGGTTTCCGAACTCGTCATCGGCGATGACGAATTGCGCGAATCCATCGAGGCGAATCAGCTGAAGAAGATGCGCGAGCGTGGGTCAGACCTCACGATCTTCTCGCCGCGCGCAAGCTTCATGGCGCACCATATCGGCGACTTCGCAGTGAGTTCAACCTGGTCATCGATCTGCAATGAACTCATTTATCGCGTCACGCAGATGTTTCCCGACCAGTTTGCGGGCGTGGCCATGCTGCCCCAGTCGCCTGGCGTCCGGCCGGAAACCTGCGTTGCCGAAATCGATCGCTGCATCCGCGAATATGGGTTTGTCGGAATCAATCTGAACCCGGACCCGTCAGGTGGCCACTGGAAAGAGCCGCCGCTTTCTGATCGCTGGTGGTATCCGATCTATGAAAAGATGGTCGAGTACGACATTCCGGCCATGGTTCACGTCAGCACCAGTTGCAACGCCTGCTTTCACACTACGGGTGCGCATTATCTGAACGCTGACACCACGGCATTCATGCAGTGCCTCACCTCAAACCTGTTCAAAGATTTTCCAACGCTCAAGTTTGTGATTCCGCACGGCGGCGGCGCGGTGCCTTACCACTGGGGCCGGTTCCGCGGTATTGCGCAGGACATGAAGCTGCCGCCGCTGACCGAACACCTGCTGAAAAATATCTTCTTTGACACCTGCGTTTACCACCAGCCCGGCATTGATCTGCTGCTGAAGGTCATTCCTGACGACAACATTCTGTTTGCATCGGAGATGATCGGCGCGGTGCGCGGCATCGACCCCTACAGCGGTCATGAATATGACGACACCCGGCGCTACATCGATGGCGCGAGCCAGCTCTCGGAAGCCCAGCGCATCAAAATTTTTGAGACCAACGCCCGCCGCGTTTATCCCAGACTCGACGCGCAACTGAAGGCGCGTGGTCGCTAGCCTTTCTGCTCTGGCCACCCCCTTTCACGGAGACCGTATCAATGAGCCAGCCGATGAACAATCTCGGTGTTGTCGTTCGCAACTACCAGCGCCCAACGCTTGACGAAATCGATCGACTGGGCGCCTTTGGCGTCGCAACGATCCATGAGGCCATGGGGCGCGTGGGGCTCATGAAGCCTTATATGCGTCCGATTTACCCGGGCGCCCGGGTCTGCGGCGCAGCGGTCACGGTTCTGCTGCAGCCGGGCGATAACTGGATGCTGCATGTGGCGGCGGGCGAACTGAAAGAGGGCGATATCGTGGTCGCCGCCTGTACGACCGACAATGAGGACGGCATGTTCGGCGATCTGCTGGCCACCTCGTTCCGGGCCTTAGGCGCGCGAGGGCTGATCATTGACGCGGGTGTACGCGATGTTCGCGATCTGACCGAAATGAAGTTCCCGGTGTTTTCACGCGCAGTCAATGCACGCGGCACGGTGAAGGCAACGCTCGGGTCGGTCAATATTCCAGTGGTGTGCGCGGGCGCGCAGGTCAATCCTGGCGATATCATCGTGGCGGACGACGATGGTGTGGTGGTGGTGCCGCGTGCGCTCGCCGCCCAGGCAGCAGAAGCTTCCGCCGCGCGGGAGGCCAAGGAGGCCGATAGCCGTAAACGGCTCGCTGCTCGCGAGCTGGGTCTGGATATTTACAAGATGCGCGAACCGCTCGCCCGCGCTGGTCTGCGCTACATCGAATGAGCACGCCGGGCCACCCTGCGCCCGCGGGCGCCGATCCGAAAACCTGGCGCATCGGATTTGTTGGCTACGGCGAAGTCGGCCGCATTTTGTCGGAAGATGTGCCCGCCCAGGGTATCTCGGT